>DQIA01000037.1:617-69392 GCA_003525905.1 Clostridiales bacterium | reverse complement strand
GGGTCGTCTATGCCTGCCGCCCCGAGGCGGCGGAGCTGTTCGACGCCGCGCCGGAGCAGGTCGTTTTCACCATGAACGCGACGCACGGCCTGAATATTGCCCTGCGCAGCCTTGTCCGGCCGGGCGGGCGCGTCGTGCTGTCCGGCATGGAGCACAATGCCGTCACGCGGCCGCTTGCGGCGCTCGGTGCGCAGATTGAAACGGCCGACGCACCGCCGTTTGCGCCGGAGCGGCTGCTCGAGGGCTTTGCGCGCGCCCTGCAGCAGGGAGCGGATGCGGCGGTGTGCACGCATGTTTCAAATGTCTACGGCAATGTGCTGCCCGTGTCCGCCGTTGCCGCGCTGTGCCGGGAACGCGGCGTCCCGCTCGTCATCGATGCCTCGCAGTCCGCGGGAACGCTGCCGGTCCGTCTGCATGGGACGGGCGCGGCCTTCATTGCCATGCCGGGGCACAAGGGACTGTATGGCCCGCAGGGGACGGGCCTGCTGCTGTGCGGCGCGGCGGGGGAGCCGCTGCTGCAGGGCGGCACGGGGAGCAATTCGCTCGATCAGAGCATGCCGGATTTCCTGCCGGACCGCCACGAGGCGGGCACGCACAACGTCTGCGGCATCGGCGGCCTGCTGGCTGGCCTGCGCTTCGTGCGGGAGCAGCGGCCGGAAGAGCTGCTGGCGGTGGAGCGCGCACTCACGGCCCTCGCGGCGCGCGGCCTTCGGCAGCTGCCGGGCGTGGAGGTGTTCACGGGGCCGGGGCAGAGCGGCGTTCTGTCGTTCCGCTGCCGGGACCTTGACTGCGAGGAGGCCGCCGCCCGTCTGGCGGAGGCCGGGATCGCCGTGCGGGCCGGGCTGCACTGTGCGCCGATGGCCCACCGCAGCGGCGGAACGCTCGAGACCGGAACGGTCCGGGTGAGCTTCTCTGCTTTTAACACGTCTGCGGAGGTCCGGCAGTTCCTGCAGGTGTGCAGAACGGCATTTTTGCCGGGATGACGGAAAAACGCGCGTTTCCCACTTGCTATTGCGGCGAAAATCGGATATAATGAATAGAATCTAAAAATAGGGCCCATATCGGGTTCTGTAAGGTAATTGCAGTAACTTGGAATTTGCGGAGTTTTGCTCATGGATGCAGTGATCAATTTCTTTAAGGAGTTCAGCTCGATGCTCCCGACCATCAAGGTCATGGACATCGTGGATATCCTCGTCGTAGCCTTCCTCATCTATAAGGTCATCATGATGGTCCGGTCGACCAGTGCGGCGCGGATCGCCAAGAGCGTGCTCATCATCCTGATCCTTGCCGGTGTGACGCAGCTGCTCAACATGTATCTGCTGAACTATATCCTCGACAAGATCCTGGAGATCGGCCTTGTGGCCCTGATCGTTGTGTTCCAGCCGGAGCTGCGGCGTATGCTCGAAAAGCTCGGCAGCAAAAATGTCCGCGAGATCCTTTCCGTCAAGGAAGAGCAGCGCGAGATCGACCGCGTCATCGAGCAGACCGTGCAGGCCTGCGAGATCATGGCCAAGGAGCGCACGGGCGTGCTCATCGTCTTCGAGCGCTCCATCCCGCTGCTGGAATACCAGAAGAGCGGCACCGTCGTGGATGCCTGCGTCTCCTCGGAGCTGCTGCGCAACCTGTTTTTCACCAAGGCGTCGCTCCATGACGGCGCGGTCATCATCCGCAATGACCGCATTGCGGCGGCGGGCTGCGTCTTGCCGCTGACGGAGAACCACAATATCAGCAGCGACCTCGGCACGCGCCATCGCGCGGGCATCGGCATCAGCGAGGTCTCCGATGCCGTCGTCGTCATCGTCTCCGAGGAGACGGGCACGATCTCTGTGGCGATCTCCGGCATGCTCAAGCGCCATCTCGCCCCACAGACGCTCGAAAAGCTCCTGCTCAACGAGCTGGCCCCCCAGCGCGAGGAGAAGACACGCAACCCGCTCAAGCTCCTCCGCCGGAAGCAAAAGGAGAACAAAGATGCAAAAAAGTAAGATCCTTGCCTTTCTTCTGGCGCTCGTCGTCTCCATCGTGCTCTGGTTCTATGCCGTCACGGTCGTGAATCCCGACGACACCATCACCATCAGCGGCATCAGCGTTCAGTTCGAGGGCACGGAGGCCCTGACGTCCCAGGGCCTGATGCTCACGGGCGGCGATTCCACGAAGGTCAGCATCAAGGTCTCCGGCCGCCGATCCGATCTCAAGGAGCTGAACAACGAGACGGTCACCGCCATTGCGGACGTCACGCGCATTGCCGCCAGCGGCAGCTATCAGCTCAGCTGGAGCGTCGTCTGGCCCAGCACCGTGGCAACGGGCGATATCAGCGAAACGAGCCGCGCACCGTCACGCATCTCCGTCACGGTCAGCGACATTAAGGAGAACCCCGAGGTCCCCATCGAGCTCGAATACACCGGCGAGCCGAAGACGGGCTATATGATCGATAAATCCAACCTGACCCTCGGCACACAGTCCATCTCCGTCCGCGGCCCTGCGGAGGAGGTCAACAAGATCGCCCGCGCCGTCGTGCGCGTCGATGTGACGGATGCCGATGCACTCATCGACACGGATTGTCCCGTCGTCCTGCTGGACAAGGACGGCAACGAGCTGTCGCTGAGCCAGTATGTGACAAGCTCTGCGGATTCCGTTCGTGTAACGATCCCTATCCTGCAGTATAAGGATATTAAGCTCAATGCAACACTTATTTCCGGCGGCGGCGCGACGTCCGAGGATGCGGAGGTAACGATCGAGCCGTCCACCCTGCGCGTCACGGGCAATACGGCCGTTCTGGATGCCATGGCGGACGAGCTGACCATCCGCACGATCGATCTGGCACAGATCACCGGGACCGAGACGTTCGAGGTCACGCCGGAGCTGCCGAGTGGCGTTACGAGCCGCGCCGACAGCCAGACCGTGAAGATCACGGTCACGCTCAAGGGCCTCGTGACGAAGGAATTCACCGTTCCCACGGCGAACATCCTCCGCAAGGAGGCGCCGACCGGCATGACGTTTGCCGACCAGAATGTCAAGATCACCGTCCGCGGCCGCGCGAGCGTCATGAGCACGCTCCGCATGGAGGACCTGACCGTTACGGCCGACTTCAGCCGCCACTATGACGCAGCGGCCAAGCAGGTCGAGCTGGAGGTCGCGCTGCCTGCGAATGTCTCCGCCGGTGTCATCGGCGGGCCATACACCGTGCAGGTCTCGCTGAGCGAGACGGACGGCGGCAATACGGAGTCCTGACGATGCGGCAGCGTGCAACGGTCGTATCCCTGCTCCCGGACGGGAGCGTCAGCCTGCTGGTGCAGCGTGTGAGCGCCTGCACGGGCGACTGCGGCCACTGCGGCGGCTGTGGAGCCGTCGGCCAGAGCGTACAGGTGACGGCGCGCGCGCCGTTTCCGGTCGAGCCGGGCGAGCGCGTGTGGGTCGAATCCCGCAGCGGCGCGGTCCTCGGCGCGGCGGCGCTGGTGTATCTGCTGCCGCTCGGGCTGCTGCTTGCGGTCTGCCTTGCGGCGCAGTCCCTCGGCGGTGTTTGGATGGCTGTGCTCGGTGCGGCGGCCTTTGCCGTCGGTCTGATTCCGGCCCTGCTCTGGAACCGCCATCTGCGCCGCAGACCGATGGAGTACCGCATCACGGGCAGGGTGGACTAGCATGTTCGGCTATGTGCTGCCGCGGCGCGACCGCCTCTCCGAAGAGGCGCAGGTGCGCTACCATGCGGCCTACTGCGGCCTGTGCCGCGCGCTGAAGCTGGAATACGGCTTTGCGGCGCGGTTTCTGGTCAACTATGATATGACATTTCTCTACTTCCTCCTGCGGGAGGGAGTTCCGGCATGCCCGGGGCGCTGCTTCTGCCCGGCCCGGCCGTGGTGCCGCAAGGCCTGCCTGCCGGAGGACGGCGCCATGCGCTATGCAGCCGACCTGAGCGTGCTGCTTTCGTGGTGGAAGCTGCTCGACGCCCGGCGCGACAGCCGCGGCCCGCGCCGTCTGGCTGCCAAAGCGGCCCTGCTGCTCTATCGCCGGAGCTATCGCCGCGCCTCGGCCCGGCATCCTGCGCTCGATGCCGCATTCGGCACGGAGCTTGCCCGGCTGCAGGCGCTCGAGGACGAAAAAAGCCCCAGCATCGACCGCACGGCGGACGCCTTTGCCTCGCTGCTGCGGGACTGCGCCGCCCACTATGACGGCCGGGAGCGTCGGCCGGAGCAGCTGCTATTGTACCACGTTGGCCGGTATCTGTATCTGGCCGATGCGCTCGAGGACCTGCCGCGCGATGTGCGGGCAGGTGCGTATAACCCGCTTCGCTACCGCTACGGCGCGGACGGCGGGACGCTCGATCCGGCGGACCGGGCGCAGCTGCTCGAAACGATCGACGCCTCCATCAGCATGGCCTGCTCGGCCATGGAGCTGCTGGATGGGCGGCGCGACCGGGAGCTGCTTTCCAACATCTTATATTTCGGACTCCCCGCCGTGCTCCATGCAGTCGCGGAGGGAACGTTCCGCAAGGCGGGAAACAGGAGGAAAACATGAAGGACCCCTATGAAGTGCTCGGTGTGCCGCACGGCGCCTCGGAGGATGAGATCAAAAAGGCCTACCGGGAGCTTGCGCGGAAATACCATCCCGATAATTACGCCAACAATCCGCTTGCGGATCTGGCACAGGAAAAAATGAAGGAGATCAACGAGGCCTATGCCACGCTCATGAAGGGCGGGCGGCAGCAGGCCGACGCCGGGAGCACCGGTGGCCAGCGCAGCAGTGCGGGAAGCACGTCGTCGCCGCTCTATGAGATCCGCCGACGCATCCAGCTCGGTGACCTCGACGGCGCGGAGGCCGGGCTCAATGCGGTCTCCGCGCGCACGGCCGAGTGGTATTATCTGCGCGGTGTCATTGCGCAGCGCCGCGGCTGGATGGACGAGGCTGCGCAGAACTTCCGCATCGCAGTCAATATGGAGCCGCAGAATCTGGAATACCGAAATGCACTCAGCAGCGTTGGCAGCGGCGCATATACCTACCGGCAGACGCAGTACAGCGACGGCTCGGACGAGCTCTGCGGCCTTTGCAGCTCACTCATGTGCCTGAACTGCCTTTGCGGCGGCTGCCGCTGATCTGATCGAAAGGGGACGAATCATTTGATCCGCAGTATGACTGGCTATGGCCGTGCCTGCAAGACCCTGCATGGGCGGGAGATCACGGTGGAGCTACGCTCCGTCAACAATCGCTTCCTCGATTGCTCCGTGCGCCTGCCCCGCGCGTTCTCCTACGCGGAGGATGCGATCAAACAGCTTGTAAAGGACGCTGTCCAGCGCGGCAAGGTGGACGTGTTCGTCAGCGTGAACGCGACGGGCGCGGAGGAGGCTACCGTTTCGTTGAACCGCCCCGTGCTCGAGGGGTATCTGCGCGCCATGCGTACCATGGTCGCAGATTACGGCGTGCAGGACGATATCAGCGCTTCCGCGCTCTCCGCGCTGCCCGACATCTTCGTGGTGGAGAAGCCGGAGGAGGACGAAAAGCAGAATCTTGCCGACCTGACCGCCGTTGCGGCGGAGGCCATCGCCGTCTATCAGACCATGCGCGAGACGGAGGGCGCGGCCATGGCTGCCGACCTCAGCTCCCGCGCGGAGACCATCCGCGGCCTTGTCGGCCGCGTCGAGGAGCGCAGCCCCGTCACGCTGGCGGAATACCGCACCCGGCTCGAGAACAAGCTGCGCGAGGTGCTCGCCAGCACGACGATCGACGAGAGCCGCATCCTGACGGAGGCCGCCATCTTTGCCGACCGCATCGCCGTCGATGAGGAGACCGTCCGTCTGCGCAGCCATCTGGCCCAGCTCGACAGCCTGCTTGCAGGCGGCGGGGCCATCGGCCGCAAGCTCGACTTCCTGCTGCAGGAGATGAACCGCGAGGCCAACACCATCGGCTCGAAGGGCAACGATCTTGAGCAGGCCCGCACCGTCGTGGAGATCAAGGCGGAGCTGGAAAAGATCCGCGAGCAGATCCAGAACATCGAGTGAGCGCGATGCGGCTGATCAACATCGGATTTGGGAACCTGGTCTCTTCGGAGCGGCTGCTGACCATTGTCGGCCCGGACTCCGCCCCGATCAAGCGAATGATCCAGGAGGCGCGCGACCGCGCCATGCTCATTGACGCCAGCTATGGCAGAAAGACCCGCGCTGTGCTCCTGATGGACACAGACCATGTGATCCTTTCGGCGATCCCGCCGGAGACCATTGCCCGCCGTCTGGCCGATCCGTCGGCAGAGCCGGAGCGCGAGGAGGAGGAATAGGCATGAGCCAGGGCAGAATCATCATCGTTTCCGGCCCGTCCGGGGTCGGCAAGGGCACCATCCTTCGGACGGTCATGCAGCAGCACGAGTCGCTGCACTATTCCGTTTCGGCTACTTCCCGCCCCATGCGGCCCGAGGACCGCGAGGGCGTGAGCTATTATTTCGTCTCGCGCGAGCGCTTTGAAGAGATGATCGCGGCAGGGGAGCTTCTGGAGCACGCCTGCTATGCGGGCAACTATTACGGAACGCCCCTGCGCCCCGTAGAGGAAGCGCTGGCGCGCGGCGAAAGCGTCGTTCTCGAGATCGACGTGCAGGGCGCGCTGCAGGTCATGCAGCGCCGGCCGGACGCCATTTCCGTTTTCATCGCTCCGCCGTCCTATGCCGAGCTGAAGCGTCGGCTGGCCGGGCGCGGCGACACGCCGCCGGACATTGCCGCCAGACGCCTGCATATCGCGCTGGAGGAATGCCGTCAGGCAAAGCACTATCAATATACCATCATCAACGATTCCGTCGGGCACGCCGTGCAGGAGCTGGAAGCAGTCCTGACCGCGGAGGCCTGCCGCACATCCTATCGCCCACTCAATCTCAAGGAGGAAGACTAATTATGCTGTATCCCGCTATGGCCGATCTGCTCAAGCACATCGACAGCCGCTATCTTCTCGTCAACGTGATCGCGCGCCGCGCGCGCCAGATCTCCATCGAGGCAGAGACGGAGCACATCCCGCTGGAGGATAAGCCCGTGACCATCGCCATCCACGAGGTCGCGGACGGCAAGCTCGCGGCAGTCGTGAAGGAATGAGCCGGAACAAGGCGCGGGCAGAGGTGACCCTGCCGGCGTCTTTTGCCTTTCTCCGTCGGACTGCCCCGGCGGTGGCAGCATGATCGCCCGCATTGCGGTCGCTTCGGCCGTGTTCTCCATGGACAAGCCGTTCGATTACCGCATTCCGGACTCGCTGACGCTGCAGCCGGGCCAGCGTGTGCGCGTACCGTTCGGCGCATCGAACCGCCGCACGGAGGGCATCGTTCTCGCCGTGATGCCAGATGGCGCGGAGCGGCCGGACGGCCCGGCGCTCAAGCCCGTTGAGGCGGCGCTCGACCCGGAGCCGCTGCTCTCGCGTGCTGCGCTGCATCTGGCGGCCTTTGTGCGCGAGCGCTATTTCTGCACATTCTATGACGCCGTGCGGGCCATTTTACCGGCAGGCGTCTGGTTTCAGCCGCGTGACCGCTATACCCTTGCGGAGAACGCCGCATGGGACGACCGCTGGCGCAATCCGGCGGCGCAGGCCGTATTCCAAACGCTGCAGACGCTCGGCGGTGCCGCGGAGGAATCCGCGCTGCGCGCACAGTTTGAGCCGGAGGCCCTGCAGCGGGCGCTGCAGTATCTGCGGCAGAAAAAGCTCGTCACCTGCGAGACGTCCCATCGCCGCCGCGTGAACGATAAAACGGAGCGCATTGCCGTTCTGGCCGTCCCGGCCGAGGAGGCGCGGCGTTTTGCCCAGTCGCATCAGGCGTCCGCTCCCGTGCAGGCGGCGGCCATGGAGCTGCTTGCCACGCTCGGTGAGTGCGCCTGTAAGGAGTTGGGCTATTACGCAGGCGCGACGTCTGCCACGCTCCGCAGGCTGGAAAAGCTGGAGCTGCTGACGCTCCGGGAGCAGGAGGTCCTGCCTCCGCCTCCCCCGGCCGCAGCGGCCGATCCGAAGCCGCTCCTGCTCACGCCGCAGCAGCAGGCAGCCTATGACAGTTTGTCTGCCCGCCTGCACGACGGGTCGCCCGGCACGGCGCTTCTCTACGGCGTGACGGGCAGCGGCAAAACGGTCGCTTATCTCCGCCTGATCGATGATTGCCTTGCCGCCGGGCGCGGTGCGATCGTCCTTGTGCCGGAGATCGCCCTGACGCCGCAGCTCCTGCGGCAGTTTTCCGCACGCTACGGCGCGCGCGTCGCCGTGCTCCACAGCGCCCTGCGCATCAGTGAGCGCTATGAGACGTGGAAGCGCATCCGCTCCGGCGATGCCGACGTGGTGCTCGGTACCCGCTCAGCCGTGTTCGCGCCGGTGCGGGACCTCGGTCTGCTCATTGTGGACGAGGAGCAGGAGCACACCTACCAATCCGAAAATGCACCGCGCTACCATGCCCGCGAGGTCGCGATCTACCGCGGCGCGCAGGAGCATGCGCTGACGGTGCTCGGCTCCGCCACGCCGACGGTCGAGAGCATGTACCGTGCCGTTACGGGCGCTTTTGGCCTGTGCCGCATAACGGAGCGCTATAACGGCAGACCGCTGCCGCCCGTCGAGATCGTCGACATGAAGCGCGAGCTGCGCGAGGGCAATGCCTCGATCATCAGCGAGCCGCTGCTGCTGGCCCTGCGCGAAAATCTCCGCCTCGGGCAGCAGTCCATCCTGTATCTCAACCGCCGCGGCACGAGCCGGATGCTGGCCTGTGTCGAATGCGGCAGCGTCCCGATGTGTCCGGGCTGCAGCCTGCCGCTGACGTATCACCATGCGAACGGGCGGCTCATGTGCCACATCTGCGGCCACAGCGAGCCGGTGCCTGCGCGCTGTCCCGTCTGCGGCGGGCATCTGCGCCAGATCGGCTGCGGCACGCAGCGGGTCGAGGAGCAGCTGCAGAATTTGCTGCCCGGCGTCGGCGTGCTGCGCATGGATGCAGACACCGTCTCGGCAGTCAATACCCATGAAAAGCTGTTCCGGCGCTTCCGCGAGGGGCGCATCCCCATCCTGCTCGGCACGCAGATGGTGGCAAAGGGACTGGATTTTGAGAATGTCACGCTCTCGGCCGTGCTGGACGCCGACCTCTCGCTCTATGCGTCCGACTATCGCGCCGCGGAGACGACGTTCAGCCTGATCGCGCAGGTCGCGGGCCGGGCCGGACGCGGAAAATTGGGCGGCAGGGCGATCCTGCAGACCATGACGCCGCAGAATCAGACCATCCGCTTTGCTGCGGAGCAGAACTATGACGCCTTTTTCGAGGCAGAGCTGCCGCTGCGCCAGCTGCGCGGCTGCCCGCCCTATCGCGACCTGCTCACCGTGACGTTCCACGGCCGGGAGGAGGAGCGCGTCTGGCAGGCGGCGCTGGCATTCCGTGCGCGGCTGGACGGCCTGCTGCATTCCGAATTCTACCGCGGGGAGACCGCTGCCGTGCTTGGCCCGGCCCCGGCCTCCGTTGCGCGGATCAATTATCATTATCGCTGCCGCCTGACGCTTAGCTGCGTCAATACGCGACGGCTGCGGGAGCTTCTGGCGTTCCTTGTGCGCGAATTCGCAAAGGATCGCAGCTTCCGGGGCGTCGGCGCGTTTGTGGATGTCAACGGCAGAGAATAAAGGGGAATCACGATGGCACTGAGGAATATTTTGACCGTAGAGGAGCCTGTGCTGCACAAGACGGCACGGCCCGTGACGCGCTTTGACGCCCACCTCGGCGAGCTGCTTGACGATATGAGGCAGACGCTGACCAATGCGGGAGGCGTCGGCCTTGCCGCGCCGCAGATCGGCATCCTGCGCCGCGTCGTCGTAGTCGATGACGACGGCGAGCTGATCGAGCTCGTCAATCCGGAGATTTTGGAGACCTCCGGCGAGCAGGACGGCATGGAGGGCTGCCTGAGCGTCCCCGGCCGCTACGGTATGGTCAAGCGTCCGGAATTTGTGCGTCTGCGCGCGCAGGACCGCGACGGCAACTGGTTCGAGGCGGAGGGCGAGGGCCTGACGGCGCGCTGCTTCGCCCATGAATGCGACCACCTCGACGGGCATATCTATACGGAAAGAGCCTATCACATGCTCACGGATGAGGAAATGGCCGAGCTGGAGGAGGAAGCATGAGAGTTGTCTTCATGGGCACGCCGCAGATCGCGGCGGACTGCCTGTCCCGCCTGATCGCGGACGGCTTTGGCCTCGTCGGCGTCTACACGAAGCCGGATATGCCGAAGAACCGCGGCATGAAGCTCGCCATGTCCGAGGTCAAGGAGGTCGCGCTGGCCGCCAGCCTGCCAGTCTATCAGCCCGCGACGTTCCGCGACGATGCCGCCGTGGAGGAGCTTCGCGCCCTGCGCCCGGACGTCATTGCCGTCGTGGCCTATGGCAAAATTCTGCCGCAGCGCGTGCTGGACATCCCGAAGCTCGGCTGCATCAACATCCACACGAGCATCCTGCCTGCGCTGCGCGGCTCGGCCCCGGCGCAGTGGGCCATTCTGAACGGTCTGGACGAGACCGGCGTGACGGCGATGTACCTCTCGGCCGGAATGGATGAGGGCGATATCATCGAAATTCGGAAAACGCCCATCGAGCCGCTGGAGAATTCCACGGCCCTGCTGGCGCGGCTGGCCGCCATCGGTGCGCCGCTGCTGTCCGATACACTGCATGCCATCGAGGCGGGTACGGCAACCCGCACGCCGCAGGATCCGTCCATGGCAACGTTGGCTCCGATGCTCTCGAAGGAGCTTTCGCCCATCGACTGGACGAAGTCTGTCCGGCACATCGTCGATCAGGTGCGCGGGCTTGACCCGTGGCCGGTTGCCACCGCCGAGCTGAATGGAAGGCATTTTAAAATCTATGGGGCGCAGCCCGCGCCCGGTCATACGGACAAGGCCCCCGGCACACCGGTCTCCCTCACAAAGCAGGGCCTGACCGTCGCCTGCGGGAACGGCGAGCTTGTGCTGCTGACGCAGCTGCAGGCTCCCGGCGGGAAGCGCATGGCTGCGCCGGACTATTTCCGCGGCCACCCCATCGAACTCTGAGATGGCGGGCGCAAGAGACGCGGCGCTGCGGGCGCTCATCGCCTTCCGCCGCGACGGTGCATGGCCGGAGAGCGCCCTGAAGGACGCGCTGCGCGGGATGGACCGCCGCGAGGCGGCGCTGGCTACCCGGCTGTGCAACGGTGTGCTGCAGAACCGCATGCTGCTCGACCACTGGCTGAGCGACTTCGTGCGCGGCAAGCTGCAGCCCGTCGTGCGCGATATCCTGCGGCTGGCCGCCTATCAGCTCTGCTTTCTGGATCGAATCCCGCCCTCGGCTGCGGTGAACGAGGCCGTGGAGCAGACGCGCCGTCTGGCCAACCAGCAGGCGGCCCGTCTGGTCAACGGCGTGCTGCGCAATTTGCTGCGGGCCATGCCGCTGGCGCTGCCGGACGACCTGAGCCTGCGCTACAGCCACCCGGAGCCCATCGTGCGCCTGTTTCTGGCGCAGTTCGGCCGGGAGGAGACGGAGCGCATTCTGCAGACCGACAACGAGGCCCCGCAGACCGTGCTGCAGGTCAATCCACTGCGCGGCAATGCCGCGGCGCTGCTGGAGGAGCTGCCCGGTGCGCAGCCGCATCCGTGGCTGCCGGGCTGCCTGACGGTCTCCGGCCCTGTGGAGCAGACGGCTGCCTTCCGCGAGGGGCGCGTGTATGTGCAGGACGCGGCGGCCCATCTTGCCGTGGCTGTTTCCGGCATCGAGCCGGGCATGCGCGTGCTTGACTGCTGCGCGGCGCCGGGCGGCAAGAGCTTTGCCGCTGCCCTGCAGATGCAGAATCGCGGCACGCTGTATTCCTGCGATATCCACCCTCATCGCCTTGATCTGATCGAGCGCGGCGCGGAGCGGCTCGGCATTTCTATTCTGGAGACGCATCTGCAGGATGCCTCGCAGCCCGTGCCCGCATGGCGCAGCGCGATGGACGTCGTGCTGGCCGATGTGCCGTGCTCCGGACTCGGCGTCATTCGGAAAAAACCGGATATTCGCTATCACGAGCCCTCGGCGGAGCTGCCCGCCCTGCAGCGCGCCATTCTTGCGCAGCAGGCGGAATATGTCCGCCCCGGCGGCGTGCTGCTCTACAGCACCTGCACGATCCTGCGCCGGGAAAACGAGGCTGTGGCGGAGGACTTCCTGCGCACGCATCCGGACTTCGTCCCGGAAAACGCGCCGTGGCCAGAGGGCTCCGGCATCGCGCCGGGAGCGATGGTCACGCTGCTTCCGGGGCAGCATGAGACAGACGGCTTCTTTATCTGCAAATTCAGGAGGAAACCTTGAAAGACATCAAATCCATGACGCTGGCGGAGCTGGGGGCCGAGCTGAAAGTGCTTGGTGAGCCTGCCTTCCGCGCCAAACAGATCTATCGCTGGATGCACCGCGGCGTGCGCGATTTTTCGGAGATGACGGATATTTCCCGCAGCCTGCGTGAGCGGCTCACGGCGGAATATACGCTCGTCTCGCCGACGGTCGCGCGGCGGCTGCAGTCGCAGAAGGACGGAACCATCAAATACCTCTGGCGCCTAATGGACGGAAACTGCGTGGAAAGCGTGCTCATGCGCTACCATTACGGCAATACGATCTGCATTTCCTCCGAGGTCGGCTGCCGCATGGGCTGCGCCTTCTGCGCCTCGACGCGCGGCGGACTGGTCCGCCGCCTCGAGCCGTCGGAAATGCTGGATCAGGTGCTGTTTTCGCAGCTGGATTCCGGCCTGCCCATCTCGCACATTGTGCTCATGGGCATCGGCGAGCCGCTGGATAATTATGACAATGTGCGCCGCTTCCTCGAGCTCGTCAATTCGCCCGAGGGGCTGAACATCGGCATGCGGCACATCAGCCTTTCCACCTGCGGGCTGGTCGATCAGATCGACCGGCTGGCCGGGGAGGACCTGCAGCTGACGCTCTCCGTGTCGCTGCACGCGCCGGTGGACGAGGTCCGCAGCAGCATCATGCCCGTGAACCGGCGCTGGCCGGTGCAGGAGCTCCTCGATGCCTGCCGCCGTTACTTCGAAAAGACCGGGAGAAGGATCTCCTTTGAATATGCCATGATCCGCGATGTCAACGACACGCCGGAGATGGCAAAGCAGCTCATCCGCCGTCTGCGCGGGATCGCGGCGCATGTGAACCTCATCCCTCTGAACGACGTGGCGGAAAGCCCACTGAAGCCGAGCCTGCCGGAGACGGTGCTGCGCTTCCAGAAGACGCTGGAGGCCAGCGGCATCCCCGCCACGGTGCGCCGGACGCTCGGCAGCGACATCAACGCCTCCTGCGGCCAGCTCCGCAGAAACTACGAGGCGGAAAAACCAAAAGAAGGGAGCGGAATGGATGGAAGCGTGGGGACTGACGGACACGGGAAACGTGCGTGAGGAAAATCAGGACTTTTACCGCATGGAGCGCCTTGGCCCGGAGACGCTGCTCGCCGTCGTGTGCGACGGCATGGGCGGCGCGCGTGCCGGGAATGTGGCCAGCCGCCTTGCCTGCGAGGTCTTCTGCGGCGAGGTCTGCCGCTCCCTGCGCGACGGGATGACCGAGGCGGAGGAGCAGGACGTGCTGTGCACGGCGGCGAAGCTGGCCAATATTTCTGTCTATGAGCATGCGCAGCTCAGCGAGGAGTTCCGCGGCATGGGCACGACGCTCGTGGCTGCCCTCGTCCGCGGCCTGCGCGTGGAGATCGTGAACATCGGCGACAGCCGGGCCTATCATCTCGGGGCGGACGGCATCCGCTGCGTCACCGTGGATCACTCCCTTGTGGAGCTGATGGTGCAGCGCGGTGAGCTGACGCACGAACAGGCCAAGAACCACCCGAGCAAGAATCTCATCACCCGCGCGGTCGGCACGGAAAAGCAGGTCGCCGCCGATGTGTTCTCCCTCACGGCGGAGCCGGGCGACTGCCTGCTGCTGTGCTCGGACGGCCTTTCGAACCAGATGGCCGATCAGGAGATCTTATTTGAAGTCGTGCACGGCGCACAGAAGGCAGACTGCTGCCAGCGCCTGCTGGATATCGCAAAAAGCCGGGGCGCGCCTGATAACGTGACCTCTGTGCTCATTGCACTGTAACAAAAAGGCCGCTCTGCGGTATCTGAGATTGAATCCGGCTTCCGTTCGCCGCTGAGAACGGGCCGCGCACGCGGAAGGAGTTGCCATGGAAAATTACTTAGGAAGGCTGCTGGATAACCGCTATGAGATCCTTGAGGTCATCGGGACAGGCGGGATGGCAGTTGTATATAAAGCACTGGATCACCGTCTGAACCGCCTGGTCGCCGTGAAGATCCTCAAGGATGAGTTCTCGCGCAATCAGGAGTTCCGCCGCCGCTTCCATGCGGAGTCGCAGGCCGTCGCCATGCTGTCGCACCCGAATATCGTCAGCGTTTACGACGTGTCCCGCTCCGGCGACGTGGACTATATCGTCATGGAGCTGATCGAAGGCATCACGCTCAAGCAGTATCTGGAGAAGAAGGGCTGCCTCAACTGGCGCGAGACGCTGCATTTCGCCATGCAGATCGCCAAGGCGCTCGAGCACGCCCACAGCCGCGGCATTGTCCATCGCGATATCAAGCCGCACAATATCATGATCCTGAAGGACGGCAGCATCAAGGTCGCCGACTTCGGCATCGCGCGCATCGCCTCGGCACAGAGCACGCTGACGCGCGAGGCGCTTGGCTCCGTGCACTATATCTCGCCGGAGCAGGCCAAGGGCGCGTGGGTGGACGACCGGTCCGATCTCTATTCCCTCGGCGTCGTCATGTATGAGATGCTCACGGGCCGCACGCCCTATGACGGCGAGACGCCCGTCTCCGTCGCCATCCAGCACATCAACGGCGGCGCGCCGCTGCCCAGCACGCTCGTCACCGGTATCCCGCGCGGCCTCGAGCAGATCACGATGCACGCCATGGCCTCCAATGCCGACGAGCGCTATTCCTCCGCGACGGAGATGCTGCGCGATATGGAGGAATTCCGCAAGAATCCGAGCCTGACGTTCGTGTACGGGCCCGGTGGTCAGACGCTGCGGCAGGCGCCGCAGGCCCCGCAGCAGTCCCAGCAGCCGCAGCACGGCGGCATGACCCGCTCCGAGGCGGAGCGCTATGCCGCTGCCCGCGCTGCGAACCGTGCTGCGCGCCAGCCGGATGAGCGCCGCGCAGCCGAGCGCGCCCGCCGCGAGCAGGAGAAGAAGCGCCGCACCGTCATCGGCGTCGTCTGCGCCGCAGCGGCAGCCGTTGTGCTGCTCGTTGTGCTCGGCGTTGTGCTGCTCCGCGGCTCCGGCACGAATGACAAGCCCGATACGCCTGAGGTCGAGGTGCCGAAGCTCGTCGGCATGAAGCTCGAGGACATCAACCCCGACGACTATCCCGAGCTGAAGATCGACCTGAACGGCGTGACCTACGACTATAACGACGAATACGAAAAGGGCTATGTCTATGAGCAGACCCCCAAGGCAGGCGAAATGGTCAAGGGCGGCCGCGTGCGCACGATCTCGCTGAAGGTCAGCCTCGGCAAGGAAAACAACCTCATGCCGGATCTGGCCGGTCAGTCGGAGGCAAATGCCATGTCCCAGCTCAAGGCCATGAATCTCGGACTGAATGTCCGCCGCGAGGAAGAATCGAGCGATACCGTGCCCGCGGGCAGCGTGACGCGTACGGATCCCGCAGCCGAGACCGAGCTGCAGGAGGGCCAGAGCGTGACGGTGTATGTCAGCCTCGGCTCGGGCAAGATGCCGGAGCTCAAGAACCAGTCTAAGGAAAATGCCAAGAGCATCCTCGATGCCATGAACCTGAATCTGCGCATCACCTATCTCGAGGAGGAGAGCGACGATATCGCATCCGGCAATGTCACGCGCACCGTCCCTGCCTCGGACAGCCAGCTCAGCCGCGGCCAGCAGGTCACGGTCTATGTGAGCAAGGGCAGCGGCAAGGTCACGGTCCCGCCCGTCACCGGCCTGAGCGTCCGCGACGCCATCGATCTGCTGACGGAAAACGGCCTGAAATATGAGATCAAGCGCGTCTACAGTGACACGGACGAGAAGGACCGCGTCGTGCGGCAGAGCGAGGCGGCAAATTCCAAGGTCGCCAAGGACACGATCGTGACGCTCGAGGTCTCGGACGGTCCCGAGCCGACGGAGGCCCCGACGGAAGCGCCGACCACCGCGCCGACGGAGCCGGAGCCGACGACAGAATCCTCTGAATCGGGAGACTGAGCATGGAGCGTGGACGCATCGTCAAGGCGCTCAGCGGATTTTACTATGTAGACAGCGGGAACGGCACGCTCACGCAGTGCCGCGCCCGCGGCCGCTTCCGCAAGGAGCGGATGTCGCCGCTCGTCGGTGACTGGGTCCGCTTTTCCGGCTCCGGCGCACAGGGCATGGTCGAGGAGATCGAGCCGCGCCGCAACAGCTTCATCCGCCCGGCCGTCAGTAACCTCGACGCCCTCGTCGTGCTGGCGTCCGGCGCGAATCCCGTGACGGACCCGTTCCTCATCGACCGCGTCGCGGCCATTGCGGGAAACCAGAATGTGCCGGTCGTGCTGTGTGTCAACAAGACGGACCTCGAGAGCGGGGAGTCGCTCACGCACATCTACCGCCATGCCGGGTTCCCGGTCTTTCCGACGAGCGCGGCCAGCGGCGAGGGCGTTGCCGCCCTGCACGAGGCCGTGCGCGGCAAGACCGTCGCCTTCACGGGCAATTCCGGCGTCGGCAAGAGCAGCATCCTGAACTGCCTCGGCTTCTCCGTGGAGACGGGCGAGGTCTCGGAAAAGCTCGGCCGCGGCCGCCATACGACGCGCCATGTGGAGCTGTTCCCGCTGGCGGACGGCACCTGCGTCATCGACACGCCGGGCTTTTCCTCATTTGACACGGAGCAGATGGAGCTGATCCTGAAGGAAAACCTCCAGTATGCCTTTCCGGACTTTGCCCCGTATCTCGGCCGCTGCCGCTATCACGACTGCGCGCATCTGTCTGAGCCTGGCTGTGCCGTGCTCGAGGCGCTTGCGGCAGGCGAGCTGGAGCCGACCCGTCATGCCAGCTATGCAAGGCTCTATGAAGCAGCAAAGGAGATCCGGCTTTGGGAACACAAACAGCCCTGATTTTTGGCGCGATGCCCTGCCGCAGCTGGGGGCATCTCGATGCGCTGCGCGCGGAGAAACCGCTTGTGATCTGCGCGGACGGCGGCGTGCACTGCGCCGCGGCGGCCGGTTTTGCCCCGGACTGCTATGTCGGGGACGGAGACTCCGGCGGCACGGCTGTGGCCGGAGCGGAAAATATCCTGCTGCGCCCGGAGAAGGACGAGTCCGACCTGCAGGCGGCCTATACGATGGCGCGGGCGCATGGCTGTACGCGCCTGTACCTCACGGCCTGCACCGGCGGGCGGCTGGACCATGCCCTTGCCAATCTGCAGCTGCTGGAAACGGCGCGGGCCGATGGCGTGGAGGCGATCCTGCTCGACCCCGATAATCGCGTGACGTGCATCGGACCGGGGAAATATGTCCTGCCGCGCACGGAATATTTTTATTTTTCTCTGCTTCCCATCGACGCCGTTCTGCGCGGTGTGACGATCGAGGGCGCGAAATACCCGCTCTGCGACGCAGAAGCGCGCCGGGGCGACTCGCTGACCATCAGCAATGAGTGGATCGAACCGACGGTCAGGCTCCGTATCCGCGAGGGCCTGTGCTGGCTGATCTGTTCCGGACCGAGCGCCCGATAAGCGCCGCACGACTTTTCCTGCATAAAACCGCACTCTGCGCATAGGCTGGCAGGGGGCGGTTTTTTATGTGCAGAAAAATGGAGCTTTTGGGCTCGGTGATGATGGCGCTCGGCGCGGGGCTGCTGCTCTCGCTGCTGTTCAGCTCGGAATTCGTGCTGGTCGTGCTCGGCATCGCACTTCTGGTCGCAGGGCTTTGCCTTGCGCGGCGGCGGTAATCGGCAAATATTGCGCGCGCGGCCTGCATATGATTTTCCCAGAACAAGAAGGAGGGAAGACGATGGAGCTTGTCTTTCAGGAAAAGCAGCTGGACTATCTCGGCCGCGTGCTCGATCAGACGGTCACGCAGGAGCTGACAGCCGAGGTCATCGTACCGGACAGCTGCGCGGACGCGGACCGCGTCGTCGATGCGTTCGGCACGCTGCTCGTCCGCGCGGAGGAGTGTACCGCGGGAAGTGCATCGGTCAGCGGGGAGGTGCAGGCGGGTATTTTGTTCGTCACAGAGGACGGACGGCTCGAGCGGCTGGAGACCGTGATCCCGTTCAGCGCCCGGCGCGGCTGGGAGGGGGAGCAGAGCGATTGCCGCCTGCAATGCGTCTGCCGCCTGTGCAGCGTGGATGCGCGGCTCGTGCACTCGCGCAAGCTGCTCGTGAGGGTCGGCGTCTCCTGCACGCTGACGGTCTATGCCGCGTTCACGCGGACGCTGCACGACTTTCCGGAGCCGGCACCGACGCTGCAGCTCCGGCGCAAGCGCCTGCCGCTTCGTCTGCCGCGCGGCCTCGGCGAAAAGAGCTTTTCGCTCAATGAGGAGATCGAGATCCCGGCGTCGAAGCCGCCGGTCGAGCGGCTGCTCAAATGCGTCTATGCGCTGGATACGGCTGAGCAGAAGACGATCGGGAACAAGGCGGTGTTCAAGGGGCGGCTGACGGTCCATATCCTCTATGAGGCCCCGGACGGCAGCCTGCAGCGGCAGGAGACGGAGCTTCCGTTCTCGCAGTTTGCGGAGCTGGAGCAGGACCTGGATGAGGGAGACCTGACGGTATTCCTCGCCCTGACCTCGGCCGAGACGGAGCCGGACGGCCAGCTCGACTGCCGCCGCCTGCTGCTGAGCGCGGGCATTCTGGCGCAGTGCACGGTCTGCGGCGAGCAGCCGGTAGAGCTGATCGAGGATGCCTACTGCCTCGATGCCGAGCTGAAGCCGCAGTGGGAGACGTGGGAGATGGAGGGCATCCTCGATGTCCAGACGTTCCGCGAAACGGCGCAGGCGGCCGGGCGGGAGCCCGCCTCCGCCATCGCGGACGGCTGGGTACTGGCAGGGGAGCCGGTGCGGCGGCAGGAGAACGGCATGGCAAAAATCGAACTGCCGCTTGCTGCGAACGTCCTTTTCACCGACCCGGCAGGGAAACTGCAGGGCCAGACGCTGCGGACGAACGTGCTGCTGGAAACGGCGCTTGCGCCGCAGGCGGATTGCCGCGTCACGGAGATCACGCCGGGCGAGCTGTTCTGTGCGGCAGGGGCGGACGGCGTGACACTGCGCTGCCCGGTGCAGGTGACGCTTGCCAGCACGGCGCGGCATGCGCTCAAGGCCGTGTGCGGCGGCACGACGGAGCCGGAGCCGGAAGATGCGCGGCGTCCGGGCGTCATCCTGCGGCGCACGGAGCAGCCGGAGCAGGTCTGGGATATCGCAAAGGCCTGCCGCACTGCGCCGGAGACGGTCACGGCGGCAAATGACCTGCAGGCAGACGAGGTCCCGGCCGGAACGCTGTTGCTGATTCCAATGTAACATAGAATAAATCCCTCTGCGCGTCTAGCAGAGGGATTTATTCTAGGCTTCTTCATCATAGCGGTCGAGAAAGCTGTATTTTTTTCCGCCGGTCTTCCAGCCGATGACGGTGTCGAGATTCACATTCTCCACGGAGCGGAAAATATGCGCCTCCACATCCGGATTGCGCTGCTTCAGCGTGCGGATCAGATCCTTGATCTCCTGCCGCTTCGAGCGCATCTCCCGATTGGAGCAGGTGGTGCAGGTGTCGGTAAAGTGGCAGGCACACTGAATGAAGTGCAGCTCGTTTGCGTCCCGCCAGGCCTTGATATCGTCCTCGCGGATCAGGTACAGCGGCCGGATCAGCTCCATACCGGGAAAATTTGTGCTGTGGAGCTTCGGCATCATGGTCTGGACCTGCGCGCCGTAGAGCATGCCCATGAGGATCGTCTCAATGACGTCGTCATAGTGGTGCCCGAGCGCGATCTTGTTGCAGCCGAGCCGGCGGGCATAGTCATACAGGTGCCCGCGGCGCATGCGCGCGCAGAGATAGCAGGGAGATTTGTCCACATTGTAGACATAGTCAAAGATGTTCGACTCGAAAATGTGGATGGGAATATTCAGCTTTCGTGCATTTTCTTCGATGACGCGGCGGTTCTCCGGGCTGTAGCCGGGGTCCATAACGAGGTATTCCACCGAGAAGGGAAACTTCGTATAACGCTGCAGCTCCTGAAAAAGCTTTGCCATGAGCATGGAGTCCTTTCCGCCGGACATGCACACGGCGATACGGTCGTTCGGCTTGACGAGCTCATACTGCCGGATGGCCTTGGTAAAGTTGCACCACAGCTTCAGGCGGAAGCGCTTGCGCAGACTGTTTTCCACGCGGCTGCACAGCTCCTCTGCCTCCTGCCGCTGCATCTGTCGCATGAGCCAGGCAAGATAGCCGCCCTTGAGGCTGCAGGCATCGAAGCCTTCGTCGCGCAGGCGTTCAGCCGTTTCAAGGCTGAGCTTGCCGCGTGTGCAGAACAGCACGATGCGGCCGGGCTCTGCCGGAAGCCCCTCCGGCAGGGCGGCGGCGTTGGCCGGAACGGAGCCGGGAATGGTGCCGTAGGCGGTCTCCTGCTCCGAGCGGAGGTCGAGCAGGGTATAGCTGCCAGGCTCCAGCGCCTCCAATTCTTCGAGCGTCAGTTCCATGTGCCCTCCTGTCTGACGGAAGCCGTCAGGTCCTTGATGACCTCGCCTGCCATCAGAAGGCCGACGATCGGCGGCACAAAGGCCGTGCTGCCGGGGATATCGCGGCGATCCGTGCACTTATGTGCGGCGCCCGGCGGGCAGATGCAGTGGTAGCGGCAGCTGTTGGCCATGTCTTCGAGCGGACGGGTCGGCTGCTCGTCAGACCAGACGACCTTCAGGCGGCGCACGCCGCGCTTTTTGAGCTCGCGGCGCATCACACGTGCCAGCGGGCATACACGCGTCTCGGAGATGTCGGAAATGCGGAAGCGGCTGCCGTCGAGCTTGTTGCCCGCCCCCATGGCGCTGATGATCGGTACACCGGCTGCCTGCGCCTGCACGGCAAGCGAGAGCTTGGCGCTGACAGTGTCGACGGCGTCGAGAATATAATCATATTCCGAAAACGGGAACTCTGCGGCGTTTTCCGGCAGGAAGAAGCAGCGATGCACGCGGATATCGGCCTGCGGATTGATGTCGAGCATGCGGTCGCGCATGACGTCGGCCTTATACTGGCCGACGGTCTTCCGCGTGGCGATGATCTGGCGGTTGATGTTCGTCAGGCAGACCTTGTCGTCGTCAATGAGGTCAAAGGCGCCGACGCCGCTGCGGACAAGCGCCTCGCAGGCATAGCCGCCGACGCCGCCAATGCCGAAGACCGCCACGCGCGCGTGCTTCAGGGCCTCCATGGCCGGGTGGCCAAGCAGCAGTTCGGTTCGGGAGAAAGAATTGAGCATGGTGAGATGTCCTCCACACTGTGGATTCACGGCGCAGGGCCGTTCAAATTATGATACAACGAATTGCCTACCGTGTCAATCGGCTTTTGCGGCATTTCCGCCGGATTCCTGCCGCAGGCTGAGAAGCCCGTTCGGAACGGCGGCGGCCAGCGAAAACACCCGCTCGCTGCCGCTGGAAAAGCGGATGCGGACACGGTCGCCCTCCCGCGCCAGAATGCGCCCCGCGCCATAGGCGCTGTGCTGCACCGGCGTGCCGGGGAGAAAGCTGTCTGCCGCAGTCTTTTTCTTTGACTTGCGCGGAATGCGGCGCTTCGGTCGGAACAGGAACTGCGAAAAGGCCGAGGACGTTTTCTCCGGCGGGAAGGTGAAGACGGCAAGCTCGTTGCGGGCGCGGGTCATGGCGACATAGAACAGCCGCCGCTCTTCGTCACGGTCGACGTCCTCGCCCTCCTTTGGAAACACGCCGTCGATGACGTCGAGCAGAAAGACCCGGTCATACTCCAGCCCCTTGCTCGAGTGCACGGTGGAGAGGATCAGGCCGCGCGCCTCGGACTTCGGCTGCCGCAGCAGGGCCTGCAGCTCGTCCAGACGCTCCAGCAGGCGCAGAGGATCCGACTCCTGCGCACCCAGTGCTTCCAGAATTTCCGCGCGGCTCTTGTCGGCCCCGCATTGATCCAGATAGTCGCCGTAGCCCATGAAGGCGACGATGCGGTAGACGGCGCGGTTGGCCTTCTCCGTCCGGAGGTTCTGCAGATGGGTCTGGAGCATGCGGCACTGCCGCCGCGTATACGGGGAGACGTCGTCGTCCGCCACGGCCAGCAGAAGCGGCTCGGCCGTGGGATTGTGGGCCGCAGCCCGCTCAGCCACGGCCTTCGGGATCCCGGCACAGAATTTATAATAAATGCGGCGGAACAGCGCGCCGTCCCACGGGGACTGCGCAAAGCGGATGATATCCGTGATGTCCCGCACGATCCGGCTGGAGAAAAACGTGCCGTCCGTCTGCTTCGCCCGGTAGGGAACACCGTTTCGCTCCAGAAGATCGATGAGCGGCAGGGCGGAGTCGTGGTCGCGGTACAGCACGGCGGTATTCTCCGGCAGATCGCGCGCGACCTCGAGCAGGTAGGTGTACTGCCGCTCGCGGCGGTTCAGCGGGATCTGGCGGATGGCTGCGCCGCCGGTACGGATGGGCTGCATGTGCTTGTCGCGGCGGGAGACATTCTGGCGGATAAAGCGGTCGGCCGCCTCGACGATCTGGGGCGTGGAGCGATAGTTCTGCTCGAGGAACAGGACCTTTGCGCCGGGGTGGTCCGCCTCAAAGTGCAGCAGCATATCCGGGCAGGCGGCGCGGAAGCCATAGATGCTCTGATCCTCGTCGCCGACGAGAAACAGATTGCCGCCTGCACCGGCCAGCAGCGAGACGATCGCATGCTGGATGCGCGAGGTATCCTGTGCCTCGTCCACGCAGAAGTAGTGATAGCGCGCCTGGAATTCGTGCAGGATCTCCGGGACCTGCCGCAGGATGCGCAGGGCATAGACCATCTGGTCGTCATAGTCCATCTGCCTGGCATTGCGCAGCGCCTGCTGATAGGCGCGGTAAAGCGCAGGGAAGCAGTCCAGCTCCTTCCACAGCAGGTCCAGCTCCTCCTTGCCCAGCATCTGATTTTTTGCATAGGCGATGAGCGTGCGGGCCTGCTTGAGCTCGGCGTCCGTCGGGTATTCGCCCTTGCACCGGAAATACAGCACGCGCAGCAGGGCGGTCTGCTCTGCCTCGCTCGAGAGCAGGGAAAAGGCGGTCCGTCCCATCCGCTGCTCATAGGCGCGGATGATGCGCGCGGAGACGCCGTTGATCGTGCGAAACTCCATCCGGCTGCCGAGCTCCTCGCCGAACAGGGAAGAGAAGCGGCTTCGCATGTCGCGGGTGGCAGCGACGGTATAGGTCATGGTGAGGATCTCCTCCGGGCGGACGTTGCAGCACTGCACGAGATAGCCCAGCCGCGTCACGAGTACGGTCGTTTTGCCGCTGCCGGGGACGGCCAGCAGCAGGACGGCCCCCTCGACCGCTCCGACGGCTGCCTGCTGCTGCGCATTGAGCTGCAGACCGTGCGCGCGGAGGAAGCCCGCCAGCACTTCAGCAGAAGGCATGGACACGAAGGCGCTCCATGGCCTCGACGAGCCGGCTGTGCGGCAGGGCCAGATTCATCCGGATGGAGTCCGGCCACGCAAACGCCGCGCCGTCCTGCCAGACGACGCCGGCACGCGCGCCGCGCTCCTCCAGCTCCCGCAGCGTCATATGGTGCTCCTGCAGCCACGCGGTGCAGTCCAGAAACAGCATATAGGTCCCCTGCGGCTGCATGACCTGCACACCGGGGAAGTGAGCGGCGATGAAATCGCAGGCATAGCGGATGTTGTCCGCCAGCACGGGGCGCAGCTCGTCGAGCCACTGTGCGCCCTCGTCCGAATAGGCTCCGAGCAGGGCGTGCAGCGAGAGCACATTGCAGGAATTGTAATGGCTGAGGTCGCCCTGCCGTGTCACGCGGTCGCGCAGCCATGGGTCGGGGATGATATGATACGAGCCGATGAGACCCGCCAGCGAGAACGTTTTGCTCGGGGCATAAAATGCGGCCGTGCGGCGGCGTGCATCGTCCGAGACGGAAAGCGTGGGGATGTGATGATAGCCCGGCAGGATGAGATCAGACCAGATCTCGTCTGAGAGGACAAAGCAGTCGTTTGCGGCATAGACCTCCATGGCCTTTTCCAGCTCCCACCGCTCCCAGACGCGGCCCGTCGGGTTATGCGGCGAGCAGAGGATGGCTAGGCGGATGGAATGCTCCTTCAGGTGGCGGTCCATGTCCTCGTAATCCATGCGCCAGACACCGTTTTCATCGCGGCGCAGGGGAGAAAGCTCCGCTTTGCGGCCGAGATTATCCAGAACATGGGTAAAGCCGATGTAGGCCGGGGCGTGCAGCAGCACGGCCTCTCCGGGGACGGTCAGGGCCTGCACGGCCGAGCTGACGCCGCCAAGCACGCCGTTTTCATAGCCGATGTCCGCGCGCTTCAGGCCGGTCAGGCCGTTGCGCGTCTCCTGCCAGCGGAGAATGCAGTCAAAATATTCATCCGGCATGGAAAAATAACCGAAGTTCGGAAAAGCGAGACGCTTATGCATCGCCTCGAGGATCGGCGGCGCGGTCGGGAAGCTCATGTCCGCGACCCACATGGGGATGCGCTGCGCCGGAGCAGGGCTCACGCCCCAGGGATCGATGTTTGCGGCAATGGAATCCGCGCCGGTGCGGTCGAGCACCGTGATAAAATCATATTTCATAGTCCCTCCTGCGGCAGCTCCGTTTTTCGGATATGCCGTTTGGTTTATCATACCGGAAAGGCAGAAATTTGTCAACTCCGGCAGGGGAGCGCTTTGTGACAATGACAGGAACGACCGATTTTTATGCGGCAGATTCCAGCAAAATATACAAGTTTTTTCCGAAACGGGTGTTGACAAATTGCGCGGGCGTATACTACAATAGCCGCAAAGGAGTGATCTTGTGAAGGTTCGTGTGATCGATAAACCCTGCCTTTTTGCGGAAACCGTCTATCTTTTATACTATTATATAAATGGAATAGCATATACAAGAGACTATGAGCGTGTAAACCGAAAATTCGGCCGCTACTTGCTCGAGAAGGAGGATCAGGGCCTGCAGCTGGCGCAGGAGCTGGATCGTATCTCCGCAGCCGTCACGCAGACGCTCGACCCGCATCAGGCGCGGCTGCGCTATTTTTTTGAAAAGCTGCCGGGAACGGATGAGAAGACCTGCTGCTGTCTTGCGCACACCATGCTCGTGGCCACGCCGCTCAACTGCACCGATATTGACTCGTTTGCCGCCGAGCTGCTGCGCATGTTCCGGTATATGTCGGGCATTGGCTTCAAGATCAACGACATGAACACCATGGGCCTCGTTCTGGAGCCGCTTGATCCGCAGGAGGAGCCGGAGCCGCTGCAGGTGCAGCTGGAACGGCTGCCATGCTCCATGGAGGCACGATGGGAGATCCTGCGCGTGCTGACGGAGTTCGAGACCTATCTGCGCGAGCTGACGGAGCTGCTCCGCCCGGTCGCCGAGCAGCTGGCGGCCGAAATGCAGGCATTGACCGAGCGGAACCGCGCGCAGCTGGCCATCTGGGAAAAGTACTTTCAGACGCACTCCGTCGACACGTTCCAGCAGGAGATGTTCCGCGCGTCGTATCTCTTCACGCAGGAGATGCAGCCGGATGAGGTCTGGATCGCGCTGTGGAACTTCAACATGGTCGGCTTCTGGACGGAGTGGTTCGAGAGCGGCGGCAAGACCGTGCGTATTGCCTATCTCGGCGCGAACCTCAGCTTTGAATTTGCGGCGGCACATCAGGTCCGGCCGGATGCCGAGACACTGTGCGCCATGATGCGCGCCTTGACCGGTAAGGACAAGCTGGAGATCCTGCGGCGCTGTGCCGCAGAGCCGTTTTCGGCGGCGCAGCTTGCGGCCTCGATGAACCTGAACTCCGGCACGGTCTCCCGGAACGTCTACGGGCTTTACAAGCTCGGCTATCTGGAGACGCGCGGCGACGGTGAGCGCGTGAATTACATCACGCGGCCCGATGCGCTCGAACGCCTGTTCCGCTGGGTACTGGAATACGTCAGCGAACAGAAGTAAGATATGGCCCGTTCGGTACCTGACCGGTGCCGGACGGGTATTTTTTACCAAATTTTTACGCCGTCAGGACTATACGACTATTTATGAGACAAATATTAAAAATAAATGCTTGCGATTTTCCTGTGTTTATGGTAACATTGGGTAAGAGCTGTAAAAATTGCAGCTTGCCGCTGCAATACTGCCGACTCGGCAGGAACGGCGGGCCCGCATACCCGTCTCGGGTGCATCAAAAAGAAGGAGGAACAGAGATTATGAGAAGTAACGTTCGCCGGCTCTTTTCGCTGCTGCTGGCAGTCGCCCTGGTGCTCGGCCTGGGTCTGACCAGCGTCGCTGCGATCGAGAGCTCTCTCCTCACGCTTCAGGTCACATCCCAGCATGTGATCCGCGGCGATGAGGTCTGCGTCGCCGTGAACACGGAGGCAGAGGGCGTCGTGGCAGATGGAAAGCTGACCTTTGCCTACGACAGCAAGAGCCTGAAGTTCGTCGGCGCAGAGGCAGGAGAGGCCTGGCCCGCAGGCACGGAGCTCAGCCTGAAGGTCAACTCCGGCAAGAAGGACGCCGTCGTTGCGGCATTTGCCGGTGCGAAGGCTGCCAAGGCCGGCACCGTCCTGACCCTCAGGTTTGAGGCTCTGCAGGAATGCAGAACGCAGGTCGTCCTGCAGGGCGGCTACATCAGCGGCGCGAAGGATGCAAAGCTGCAGTCCACCGCTACGCTGCTCGTCGAGTGCCCGGCTTCCCGCTTCACGGACGTCGATCGGAACGAGTATTATCACGAGGGCATCGACTTCGTCGTCAGCCGCGGTTACATGATCGGCATGGGCGGCGCGAAGTTCCAGCCCGATACCGAGATGAGCCGCGCCATGCTCGTCACCGTGCTGTACCGCATCGCAGGGGAGCCCTCCGTCAAGGGCACTGCACCGTTCCGCGATGTCGAGAAGAACAGCTGGTACACGAACGCTGTCATCTGGGCTTATCAGAACAACGTCACCAACGGCGTGAGTGCAACGGAGTTTGCTCCGGAGGAAAATGTCACCCGTGAGCAGATGGTCGCGTTCTTTGCGCGCTATGCCAAGCTTGCCGGTGTCGACACCACGGCAAAGGGCGATCTGAAGGCCTTTGCAGATGCCTCCAGCGTCAGCGCCTATGCCGTTCCCGCGATGACGTGGGCCGTTGAGGCCGGCCTCATCAAGGGCGTGGGCGAGAATAAGCTCGATCCCACCGGTAATTCCACCCGCGGTCAGGTGGCCACCGTCATCGTGCGGTATGCCACGCTGGTGCAGCACTGAGAAAGGGAGGAGCCGCAATGAAGAAAAGGATCCTGTCTCTGCTCCTTGCGCTGGCACTTGTTCTGACGGGCGTTCCCATGGCCTTTGCCACGGAGAGCGGCTTTGCAGACGGCAACGTCCCGGAGATCTCCACGGACGGCCCGGTGCAGCTCCCGAGCAGCAATATCGCTGAAGAACCGACTGTCGAGACCGACGCGCAGCAGCCCGTTGAGGCTGGTGAGCCGAAGCTCGTGCAGAACGGCGAAGACCGCTTCTCCGCACAGCTTGCCGAGAGCGAGCCCAAGGCGGACGAGGTTGTCACGTTCATCGTCGTCATGCAGAAGAGCCCGCTGCTCGTGGCAGGCTTCACGAAGGACGACATCGCCACCCGCGCGCCGAAGGCTGTTGCCTATGAGGCCGCGCTCCGTCTCGAGCTCAATGCGCTCAAGGCAAACCTTACGCAGAAGTTCCGCAATGACGCACAGTTTGAGCTGGGTTACACCTACACCATCGCTACGACCGGCGTGGCCGTAAAGACGGAGTACGGCAATAAGGAAGCCCTCGAGGCGCTTCCCGGTGTGGATCATGTCTACGTCGCCCCGACGTTCTCGCTTCCCGAGGAGGAGTCCACCCTGACGTCTGACGGTGAGCTGCAGCCCATGACCAGCAATGCCACCACCATGATCGGCGCCGATCAGCTCAATGCGACGGGCTTCACCGGCAAGGGCATGAAGGTCGCCATTCTGGACACCGGCATCGTGGTCGATCATCCGAACTTCGGCGCTCTGTCCGAGGATAAGCTCACCGAGAGCTCCCTGACGAAGGAAGGCGTCGATGCCATCTGGAACACGCTGAATGCGGGCCAGATGACGAGCCTGCGCAATCGCTCCTATTATAATAGCAAGCTTCCGTTCATCTTCAACTACTACACGCATGATTTCGATGTATCGCACGCAACGGCAAAGCATGACCACGGCACGCATGTCGCCGGTATCACGGCTGCTAATAAGATCGAAGGCAGCAGTGTCATCGGTGTTGCGCCGGATGCCCAGATCATCGTCATGCAGGTCTTCTCCGCGGGCGGCGGCGCCGGCTGGGACACCATCATGGCCGGCCTTGAAGATTGCGTCCGTCTGGATGTCGATGCCTGCAACCTCTCCCTTGGTGCAGCCGGCGGCTTTACGACCGGCGACATGAGCAAAACGCTTGAGCTGTTCGAAAGCACCGATATCGAGGTCCTGATCGCTGCGGGCAACGAAACGAACGCTGCATATCAGAACCGCACCGGATGGAATCTCTCCCGTTCCGGCAACCCCGATGACGGCGTCGTCGGTACTCCGAGTACGCTTTCTGCCGCTCTGTCCGTTGCCTCCATCGACAACGACGGTGCAGAATCCCTGTACTTCACCGTGAACGGCCGCACCATCGGCTACAACGACACCGCAACGACGAACGCCACGAAGTTCCTGAGCAACTTCAAGGGCCAGTCTGTGGAATTCGTTCCGATCGGCGGTTACGGCGAGGCGAGCGACTATGAGAATGTGGATGTCAGCGGTAAGATCGCCCTGGTTTCCCGCGGCTCCAGCTCCTTCCCCGACAAGCAGGCTGCTGCACAGGCTGCAGGTGCGATCGGCATCGTGGTCTACAACAATGCCTCCGGCATGCTCAACATGCAGATCAATGACGGCGGCGATAACATCCCCGCAGTCTTTGTCTCCAAGGCAGACGGCGAGTACATGAAGGCGCAGTTCGCCGAGGGTGTCAAGACCCTGACATGCTGCAACGGCGACCTCGTGCAGGTCAAGCGCGACCGCACCCTCAGCGACTTCTCCTCCTGGGGCGTCACCCCGGACCTGAAGCTGAAGCCGGAGATCGCCGGTGTCGGCGGCAACATCTATTCCACCCGTGATCCGAGCATTGCAGGCTCCAACTACGGCCTTATGAGCGGTACGTCCATGGCGACCCCGCAGATCGCCGGTGCGATGGCTGTTCTCATGCAGTATCTGCGCCAGAACTATCCGCAGTATCAGGAAGCAGAGCTCCGTCAGGTCGCTGCGAACCTCCTGATGAGCACGGCGGATCCCATCTTCGATTCCAACGGCCTCGAGGTCTCCCCGAGAGGCCAGGGCGCCGGTCTTGCCAACCTTGTCAAGGCAACAAGCTCCCTTGCCTATCTGTCCAACGCGCAGGCTTATGAGAACCGCGCCAAGGCGGAGCTGGGCGACGACGACGCCAAAAACGGTGTCTACACGTTCCCGTTCACTATCAACAACATGTCCGGTGAGAAGGATCTGACCTATACGTTCAATGCCTCCATTCTCACCGAAACCGTCGTGACCTACACCAACGGCACGTTCATCGGCCACGCTCCCTATGCGCTGGGCGCTTCCCTGACCGTGGCCGGTGCGACCGAGTCGAACATCATGAAGTATGACTTCAATGACGACGGCGAGATCACGACGGCCGACGCCCGCGTCCTGCTGCTGCACGTCACCGACGATGCTCCCATCGCTGAGGACAATGTGCATTATGCCTATCTGGACGTCAATGGCGACGGCACCGTCAACAAGGATGATGTCGATGTCATCACGGCCTACTGCGCAGAGCTTGAAGTCGGCACCGATCTGACGGAGAATGCCGTCATTTCCGGCACGGAAGCGCTCGAGAGCGTCACCGTTCCGGCTGGCGAGTCCGTCACCCTGACTGCCACCATCACGCTGACCGCGGAAGACAAGGCCTATCTCGACGCATCCTTCGAGAACGGCATGTATGTCGAAGGCTTCCTCTATGTGAAGTCCGCCACGGATGACACGACCGACCTCGAGATGCCGTTCCTCGGCTTCTACGGCGACTGGTCTCAGGCTCCTGCGTTCGACTCTGCTGACGAAGACGAAGCCAGCCTGTATCCGCTCAGCATTTTCACGAACAATGCCGCCATCGGCACGAACCCGTACATCCGTACCGGCGCTTCCGGCGACGAGTACAATGCCTTCTCCTATGCCAACCCGCTTGCCGAGATCGACGTCGGCCTGCTCCGCAACCTGAAGAAGATCAACTTCCAGGTTAAGGATAAGGTCACGAACGAGGTCTACTTCGACCTGACCGGCGAGTATATGGCAAAGTCCTACTATAACTCCGGCTACGGCCAGATCATCCCGCTGTATGTTCTGGCAGAGGAAGGCGAGGTCTGGAACGGCCTTGACAAGAACGACAACAAGCTGCCCGACGGCACGACCGTCACCTACACTGCCAGTGCATGGCTCGATGACGGCGACGACGTGATGGACGATTCCTTCTCCTTTGATGTCACGCTGGACGACAAGGCTCCCGTTGTGGAGAATGAGGCGACCCTCCAGCAGGATCTCAAGATCGAGAACGGCAAGGTCCTTCTTCCGCTGAAGCTCAACGACAACCAGCACATCGCGGCCCTGATCTTCGTCAACAACGACGGCATCATTATGGGCAAGTACGAAGTCAAGAATGAGCCGGGCAAGACCTTTACCCAGGACTACGACATCACCGGCTTCGGCCCCGACTTCACCATCGTTGTGGCGGACTACGCCTGCAATGAGACGGAAATCGATGTCTCCCTCGACCTCGGCGCAATGGCCGATCAGAAGCCTGCCATGCAGAAGCTGAGCTCCGACCGCCTGTATGGCTGCGAGACGTTTGACCGCGCTGCCGTTGAAGGCGGCTGGTTCAGCGCCAACAAGGCAGACATGAGCGACTACCGCAACGAGACGTTCGACAGCTCGAACCGCTATTATTCTGCAGAGTACGTCAACGGCTACCTCGTGGCCCAGCGCGCAACGGACGGCGCGGTCGTGCTTGTTACCCCGTACAACACCTACTGGGGTTCTCAGACCCTCGTCACTCAGTCCAGCAAGGTCGGCGACAGCGGCTTCAAGGTCCTGTACGACATGGCACTCGACTATTCTGACAAGGGCAAGAGAGATTCGGATACGGTCAGCAACCACCTCTACGCTGTCGGCTGGAACTATGAAGGCGACCGCGACGGCGACGGCAAGGATGACGGAAGCAACGCTCTCTTCCAGATCAGCTTCTACTCCAACGGCTCCATCTCCCTTGAGAAGATCGCCGACATCACCGGCTCCGACGGTGAGATCCTGACCCTCGGCTGCACGACGGAAGGCCAGCTTTACGGCATTTCTACCGCCGGTAAGCTCTACAGCCTCGAGCGCGACGGCGTGTGCACCTACATCGGCACGACCGATTTCGTAAACTACGCCAACTACTCCGGCTGCAATGTCATCCAGTCCATGGGCTATGATCACAACACCGACACGATGTACTGGTATGCACACAGCCAGACGGCTGCAGGCAACACCTACATCAATGTCTGCATGACCTACAAGGTCGACCTTGCCACCGGCAAGTGCACAGAGGTCGGCACCTACGGCCCCGGCGGCCAGACGTCCCTGTTCGTTCCGACCGACAAGACGTCCGATCTGTTCACCATCGGCGTGGATCCGCAAGAGCGCTTCCAGCTTTCCCCGTATCAGCTTACCATGACGCAGGGCCAGCGCAAGCGCTTTGAGGTCGAGTGGAATCCGTGGAACGCTAAGGCAAGCGAACTGACCTGGGCCTCCGCGGACGAGACCATCGCCACCGTCACACAGCAGGGCTTCGTCACCGCCGTAGGCGAGGGCGAGACCGAGATCACCGCGACTGGCAAGGTCTGGGATCCTTGGCACTGGGATGAAGAAACCAGCTCCACCGTCCCGCAGTGGGTCGATTACACCGCGACCGCTACGGTCCGCGTCGTTGGCTCCGCAGAGGCCATCTACACCTATATTGTGGCGGACTACAAGAACGCCGCCAATGGCTTTACCTGGGTTACGTTCTCCGACAAAACGCCCACGCAGCTCACGCAGATCGCAAAGCAGAAGCTTACGGTCGTCGGCATCGACGGCGAGGAGAGCACGACCGATGCCATGTGGCAGGGTGCTGCCTACTACAACGGCTATGTCTACGCTGTCGTGAAGGAAGCCCGCGCTATGGATGACAGCACGTTCGGCGTCGGCACGTCCCTCTACCGCTTCAAGGTCAACAAGGGAGAGACCCCGGATAAGACCACGTTCGGCGATATCGAGTTCATCGGCTTCACCGCAGGCGTCGAGCTCGGCAACATGGGCTTCGATTACAACACCGGTCGTATGTATGCGGTCGATCTTACGAACGGCGGCCTCGCCATTGTCGACCTCGACACCGGCGCGATCGACCTGCTCGGCACCTACTCCGGCGAGATCGGCGGCCCGGCGATCACCCCCGCCATGACCGTCACTGCAGAAGGCTACATCATCGTCTCGGATATGTCCGGCAACCTCTACATGGTCGATGCCGACACCCTGAGCACGACGAAGCTCGGCTCCCTCGGTCAGGATACCTGGTACTATGCTTCTATGATGTATGACTACAACACTGGAAACATCTACTGGAACCCCTGCATGAATGCCGGTTCTTCTCCGCTGTGCCTCGTCCGCATCGACCCGCAGGAATGGGATCCCGACAAGCTCGAAGCGACGATCGTGAAGATCGGCAACGTCTCCACGAAGTCTGGCGTTGAGTCCACCGCAATGTTCACCATTCCGGAGAATGAGCCGGAGACGAAGCACATCCCCGTTGAGGGCATCGAGATTACGAACGGCGACAGTGTCACCGGCCTTGTCGGCGGCACGCTGCAGCTCGATACCGTCACGACCCCGGTCCGCCCGACTGTCCGTACTCGCACCTGGACCAGCAGCAACCCCGATGTCGTCACCGTTGACCGCTTTGGTGTTGCCACGTTCCACGGCGTCGGCACGGCGACCGTCACGGTCTCCATCACGAACAAGAATCCCGAGGTCGAGGGCGGCCCGTTCACGGACAGCATCGACGTCACGGTCTACGCCTCCGCAGGCACGTTCCTCTCGTTCCTGAACGACGACCAGAACGGCGGCAGCGGCTACTATGACTTCTGGCTGCAGGTCCCGGACAACAACCTGAGAACCTGCCCGGTGACGACCTCTGCCATCGGTACTTACTCCCTGCGCACCGGCGCTTACTACGACGGCTGTGTCTACGCCTACAACTCCAAGGGCGACTTCTACCGCTTCGATGCTTCGGACGTTTCGTCCTACACGAACCTTGGCAGCGTCAACCTCGACGTGGAGACCGATCAGGTCACCGGCATGGCCATGGACTACACGACCGGCACCATGTACGGCCTGACGCTCAGCGGCAAGCTTGTGACGATCGACCTTGATAACGGCGCCGTCACCGAGATCGCGGCGACCTCCGAGAAGGTCACGGCTCTTGCAATCGACAAGAGAGGCGTTCTCTATGCAGCCGGAAGCACCGCCATCGGCGTGGAGGCGAAGCTCTACACCGTCGATCCGAAGACAGCTGCCTGCACCTTCGTCATGGATATCCCGGGCGCTCAGGTTGGCACCGGCAGCACCTACTACGGCAGCATGTCCTACAACGCACAGATGACCTATGACTTTGGCACGGATCGTCTGTACCTGCATGCAACGTATCACACGAAGCAGCTGGCCATGAGCAGCGGCATGTACATGTTCATGCTGGGCGAGGGCACGCCTGAGCTCGTGAACCTCGGCAAGATCTCCGTCCAGACCGCTCCCGGCCGTACGACGAAGCAGGGCGATGCCTATCTCGGCCTCCTGTGCTCCATCCCCACCGCAGAGCAGACGCCTGTCGGCAAGGTCAACGGCATCCTGCTGAACAAGACTGTCGGCCGTCTGGCCCTTGGCGAGTCCTTCCAGCTTACCGGCAAGGTCCGTCCGTCCAACGCGGCGAACCAGGCCATCACCTGGAGCTCCTCCGATGAGAACGTCGCGAAGGTCGATGCAAACGGTCTGGTCACGTCCGTTGCCGCAGGCAACGTCGTCATCACCGCTACGAGCGTTGAGACCGGCGTTACTGCCACCTGCACGCTGACTGTGGTCGACATGACCGGCAAGCCTGTTTCCACGGCTTACACGGTCTCCGCCAAGCACGATGCTCTCTACAGCTTCAACCCCGAGCTGCCGGACTCCACGGCGACTGAGGTCGCGACCTTCAGCGGCGGCACGAACATCACGGGTCTTGCCTATGACTACGAAGGCGGCCTGTACTATGTCGTCAACGAAGGCGGCCTGCCCTACATCTACTACTACGACCTCACGTCGAAGCAGACCACGCTGAAGGGCCAGGTCTACACCTTCACCGATGCCAACGATCTCGCGTATGACCCGGTAAATAAGGTGCTGTATGTTGTCGCGGGCTTCTACCTGTTCCAGTTCAATCCGTCCCGTATGGATCCCACGCAGCTGAACTACTGGACGGCCTACCGCGATATGTCTGGCATGACGAACATCCCGTCTCCGCGTACCGTTGCCTGCAAGGACGGCAATGTCTATGTCCTCGCCAGAGGCTATGGCAATACCGAGCTCATCCGCGCGGATGTGGATCTCACCACATTCACGAAGCTTGCAGAGGTCGACCTCATGGTCGAAAACCGCCTCAACGAAATGGACTACGATCCGACGACCGGCCTGTTCTATGTGACCGACTCGGCGCATCGCCTCTACTCCTTCGATGAGACCGGCGCGATCACGCTGATCGACACCGTCGGCGGCGGTCTGGACCTCAACGGTCTGACTATCGCCCCCGCTGGAAAATAAGCAAATACCGGCCGCCCTGTCCCCCGGGACAGGGCGGCAAGACTATCAGAAAAGCCGAAAGGCTTTTCTGATAAAAGATTGCAGTCCATTGCGCGCACGAATCGCCCGCCTTTGACGGGCGATTCGCACACTTACGGACTGAGCTGTATTTTCTCCGACGTGCACGCCGCCGGAGAAAATGATCCCATTTTATTCGCCGCCTGCGGGCGGCGAACTCTGCGAGGCTATTTGATATGTTGCTGCCCGGTTGTCCCAATTTGCTCCCTTGCATTTTCACCTCCGGCGCGATAAAATGAAAGAAAAAACGGAGGCTAAATCGATGGAACCTGTTTCGCTGTTTTATGAAAAGCGCGCGCAGCTCCTGCTGAAGAATCTTCGCGCCCGGCATTTTGATGCATGCTACTGCCCGGATCGGGCTTCTGCGCTGGCTGCTGCACTGCGGATGATTCCGCACGATGCCCTCGTCGGCTGGGGCGGCGCGCGCTCTGCTGACCAGATCGGCCTGCAGCAGGCCCTGCGGGACGGCCCGTGGCGTGTCATTGACCGCGAGAGCATGCAGACGGATGCCGAGCGGGAGCAGGCGGCCCACGACTGCCTCTCTGCCGATTTCTTCCTGACGGGCGCGAATGCTGTCAGCCTTACGGGAGAACTGGTGAATATCGACGGCAAGGGAAACCGCGTTGCTGCCATCGTGTTCGGTCCGCGCGAGATCATCGTGATCGCCGGGATGAACAAGGTCGTCGATACGCTCGACGAGGCCGTGCACCGTGCCCGAACGATCGCCGCGCCGAAAAATGAGCAGCGCTTCCTCGGCAAAACGCCGTGCGCGCAGACCGGCTGCTGCGCCGACTGCCACGGTGAGGAATGCATCTGCAATCAGATCCTCATCACGCGAAATTGCCGCCCCGCCGGGCGCATCCATGTCATCCTCGTCGGCGAGGAGCTTGGCTTCTGAACAAAATTGGCGCAAAAAATCGGAGCCTCCGCTTTCAGAGCGGGGGCTCCGTGTTTTCGGTCAGGGTCAGCCGTTTGCCACGTTGAACAGGGAATAGAACTGCTCACGGCGGGCCATCAGGGCGTCAAAGCTGCCGCGTTCGCAGATCTCGCCGTTTTTCAGAACGAGAATTTCATCATATTTCCGCAGCAGCGGCTCCTCGAGCCGGTGCGTAACAACAATACGCGTCAGGCCCTCAATGGCCAGAATGGCGGCACTGACAGAATAGGCCGTGGCGGCATCCAGTGCTGCCGTGGCCTCGTCGATGAGCAGGACGGGCGTCTGCCGCAGCAGGCAGCGCGCGATAGAGATGCGCTGCCGCTCGCCGCCGGAGAGGCCGGAGCCGTTCTCACCGCAGATATAGTCCTCGCCACGCTCGGCCAAAAGGGGAGTCAGACCGGCCTTCTCCGTGGCCTGCTGCACAAGCATCTCGTCAAAGTGGCGGAACATCGTGATGTTGTTGCGGATGGTATCGTCGAAGATAAACACGTTCTGCTGCACGACGGAAACAAGGCCGTAGAGTGATTCCGTTGCAATGCTGCGCAGCTCGCGCTGATCGAAGCGGATGCTGCCCTGATAGTCGTTGCTGCTGCCCATGAGCAGGTTCACGAGCGTGGACTTGCCGCTGCCGGATGTGCCGACGATGGCATAGCTTTTTCCGGCCTCAAAGCGGACGGAAACGTCGTTCAGGACGGGCGCACTCTCGTGATAGCCGTAGGTCAGGTGATCGATGGTGATGCCGTCGCGCAGGACCGGGTCCATCTGTTCGCCGCTCTCGCGGACGTTTTTGCCCACGGCGTCGGCCAGCTTGTCGATGAGGGCGACAGCGGCGCGGCGGTTGGCCAGAATGGGCGGCACGGAGCCGATGGGATCGACCACGAAGCTCATGAGCGGCAGGAACACGATGACAACGCCGGGCGTAACGCCCTGTTTCGTTACGGCAAGATAGGCGCCGAACAGGAACACGCCGAGCTGGGCCACGATTCCGGCGCCGGTACCGAGCATGGTGATGACCTCCTCCATGCGGCGGCGACGGCCCTTCGTCTCCTCCAGTTCCTCGTTACGGCGGCAGAAGCGGGCAACGACCTCTGCCTCTGCCTTGAAGCTCTTGACAACGGAGAAGCCGGACAGAAGGTCCTTCGTCATGGCGACGAACGACTCGTTCTGCCGCGAGACCTCCGTCTCCATCCGCGCCAGCCTGTTGCCGCACAGGACGGAAACAGCCAGCGGCACGAGCGACAGCAGCAGGGCAAAGCCGGTGAGCAGGGGACTGTAGAGCAGCATCATGACCAGGCCGCCCACAAAGGAGACGCTCTTTGTCAGAAGTGTAAAGATCTTCGCAAGGTAATTTGTCTCGATGCAGACGGCATCATTCGTCAGGGCGGAGATATAGCGGCTCGTATTCTCGTCCGAGAACGTGCTGATGCTTTTCTTCGTCAGCTCCGTGAAGGCGTATTCTTTATACTGCTTCATGGCGCGCCGCAGAAAGGCGGGGTAGGTATAGCACTGCACCACATAGATCGTTGTCACGCTCACCAGAACACCGAGACACAGCCAGCACATGCGAACGAGCGGGGCAACGCTGTCGCCGGAGGCAATGTCGATGATCTGCTGCAGGATCCAGGCGACGGCCAGCAGCGCGCCGCCGAGCAGGAGCATTGCACCCGCCGTGACAAAGAATGTGGCTTTATTTTTTCGATAGAACGTCGCGGTCAGCTGCCTGCGCAGCGCCCGGGCGCGGGTCTGTTCAGATTTCATAACAGCGGTTCCTCCATGACAGGTCTGTGTGCACGACAGCGGCATGCACGCGGGCCGGCGGGCCGGCGGGGCAAAAGGGGAGAAATGCAAAATGCCCGCTGCAGGGATGCAGCGAGCGAATTTGCATCAGTCCACAATGTCAACGGTGACGCGCTTGCCGTCACGCTGGGAGACGGCCTTGATGATGGTCCGGATCTCTTTTGCGATGCGTCCCTGGCGGCCGATGACCTTGCCCATATCCTCAGGCGCAACGTGAAGCTCCAGAACGGTGCTCTCGCCGTCCTCGCGCTCCGTGACCGTCACGGCCTCGGGATCGTCAACAAGCTGCTTTGCCACATAGAGCAAGAGTTCCTTCATCGTGCAGTCCCTCTCGATCAAAGGACGTTAGCCTTTTTCAAAAGCGCCTTCACGGTGTCGGTCGGCTGAGCGCCGTTCTTGATCCACTGCTGGGCCTTCTCGGCGTCGACAGCGATGGTGGCCGGCTCGGTCAGGGGATCATAGGTGCCGATCTCTTCGATGCAGCGGCCGTCGCGCGGGCTGCGGGAATCGGCAACGATGATGCGGTAGTAAGGAGCCTTCTTCGCACCCATTCTTCTCAGTCTGATTTTAACCATGGGGTTTCACCTCCAAATAGAATTCAAAATATATCGTCAGACCTGGTTGCGGTCCAATGATCACATACCGGGGAAGCCGGGGAAGCCTCCCATTTTGCCGGGCAGCTTGCGCTTTTTGCCCTTGCCGTTCATCTGCTTCATAAGCTGCTGCATCTGGTCAAACTGCTTGAGCAGACGGTTAACGTCCTCGACCTTCTGACCGCAGCCAAGCGCGATGCGGCGCTTGCGCGAGGAATTCAGGCACGCGGGATTCTCACGCTCATAGGGCGTCATGGAGAGAATGATGGCTTCGACGCGGCCGAGGGCCGATTCGTCGACCTGCACATTCTTCATGCTGCCCATGCCGGGGATCATGCCGAGCAGGTCCTGCATGGGACCCATCTTCCGAATTTGCAGGAGCTGATCGTAGAAATCGGCGAGCGTGAACTTGTTGGCCCGCATCTTCTGCTCGAGCTCGGCGGCCTTCTTCTGGTCGAGGGCCTGCTCGGCCTTCTCAATCAGCGTGAGCACGTCGCCCATGCCGAGAATACGAGAAGCCATACGCTCCGGGTGGAACGGCTCGATCATGTCGAGCTTTTCGCCGGTTCCGATGAACTTGATGGGCTTGCCGGTGACGGCCTTGACGGACAGCGCAGCGCCGCCGCGGGCATCGCCGTCGAGCTTCGTGAGCATCACGCCGTCGATGTCCAGCCATTCGTTGAACGACTGAGCGGCGTTCACGGCGTCCTGACCGGTCATGGCGTCCACGACGAGCAGGATCTCATTCGGCTGGACCTCTGCCTTGATGGACTTCAGCTCGTTCATCAGGGCCTCGTCCACATGCAGGCGGCCGGCCGTGTCGAGGAAGACCATGTCGTTGCCGTGCTGCTGCGCATGGCGGATGGCGGCCTTGGCGATCTTCACGGGGTTTTCCTGACCCATCTGGAACACCGGGATGCCGAGCTGACCGCCGACGACCTCCAGCTGCTTGATGGCGGCGGGGCGGTAAATATCGCAGGCGACGAGCAGCGGGCGCTTGCCCTGCTTTTTGAACAGACCGGCGAGCTTTGCGCCGTTCGTGGTCTTGCCTGCGCCCTGCAGACCGACGAGCATAACGACCGTCGGCGGCTTGGGGGAGATGGAAATACGCTGGTTTTCGCTGCCCATCAGACGGATGAGCTCTTCGTTGACGATCTTGACGATCGTCTGTGCAGGGGTCAGGCTCTCCATCACGTCCTGCCCGGAGCATCGCTCCGAAACGGACTTGACGAAGTCCTTGACGACTTTATAGCTGACGTCCGCCTCCAGAAGCGCAAGACGGATCTCGCGCATGGCCTCCTTGATATCGGATTCGGACAGGCGGCCCTTGCCGCGCAGCTTTTTGAACGCGGCGTTCAGTTTTGCGGTCAGACCTTCAAATGCCATGGCTACTCCTTCAGGGAATCAACGGCGGCAAGGATGCGCTGGGCGCCTTGCCGGGTGGCGGGATCCCCGGCCTGCAGCAGGGGCTGGGCCTCGGCGGTGATCGCGGCGAGGGCATGGCGGAGCTTTTGCTCCCGGGCGACGCAGCCGGTCACGCGCTCGAACGAAGCGAGCAGCGCCTCGCTGCGGGTGATGGCGTCGTGAACGCCCTGACGGGAAATGCCCTCCTGCTCGGCGATCTCTGCCAGCGAGAGATCCTGATTGTAATAGAGGTCAAAATAGGTTTGCTGCTTTTCGGTCAGCAGCGCGCCGTAGGTGTCGAAGAGCAGGGACATGGTAAAGGCTTCCTGTTTCATGATACTGCCCCCCTTGACCTTGGGTATTATAGCAGACGGATGTGCGCTTGTCAAGAGAAAAAACTTGACAGCCGGGAAATTCGCGCCCTGCATATTTCCCGGCAGCGGCTGCATAAACTGAGGCGAGGTGATGGACATGCGAAACTTTTACCGGCGGAATCTGCCCGTCCTGCTCGTGCTGGGCATCATTCTGGCCCTTGCGGGCGCGGGCGCGGCCAAGCAGGCAGCGGCGCTCCCCACTGGCTCGTGGGGCCTGAGCTTCCAGCAGGAGGGCCAGCCGCCCGTGGGAAACACCACAGCGGACCGGCTGCGGCAGTATGATGCGGCCTTCCTTGGCGATACGGCGCAGAAGCGCATCTATCTCACGTTCGACGCGGGCTATGAGAACGGCTGCACGGCGCAGATCCTCGATGCGCTGCAGAAGCACCACGCTCCGGCGGCATTCTTCCTGGTCGGCAACTACATCGAGCGAAATCCAGACCTCGTCCGGCGCATGGCGCAGGAGGGGCATACGGTCGGCAATCACACCTACCACCACTGGGACATGTCGAAGATCGGGGAGATGGAGCAGTTCCGGCAGGAGCTCGAGTCCCTCGAGATGCTCTACCGTGACACGACCGGGCAGGAGCTTGCAAGATTCTACCGCCCGCCGCAGGGCATCTATTCCGAGAAAAATCTCGAAATGGCGCAGCAGCTCGGCTATCACACGGTATTCTGGAGCCTTGCCTATGTGGACTGGCTGCAGGACGATCAGCCAACGTCGGAGCAGGCCTATGCCAAGCTCATCCCGCGCATCCACAACGGAGCCGTTGTGCTGCTGCACAGCACCTCGCAGACAAATGCGGCCATCCTCGACAGTCTGCTCACGCGCTGGGAGGAGATGGGCTATTCGTTCGGTGAAATTTCCGAGCTGTTCCCGGCGGGCTGACACAGGGAGCGCTGCATGGCAGCGGCAAAGGCGTCCAGCCGCCCGGCGATGCCCGGCAGAGCCTGCGCCGTTGGCAGGTCGTTCGCCGTTTCCAGCAGGCAGAAGCGCGGCGGCAGCGAGACGGTCTTGTTCAGGCACATCGCACCGAGCAGCTGGCGCGCGACGAGATCGCCGCCGGAGTAGCCGGAGACGATGACGCTGTAGAGCTGCTTTTCCGACAGGTCGCACTGCAGCAGCAGGCTCGTCAGGCGGTTGAACAGGGCCGTGAAATTTGCGCCGGCGGCATCGTTGTAGTTCGGGCAGAGGAACAGCATGGCGTCGCACTCGCGGATCGCGGGCAGGACGGTCTCGGAGATGGCTCCGCCGTAAAAGCAGCTGCCGCTGCGCGCAAAATGCAGGCACGCGCTGTAGGAGCAGCCGCGGCAGTCGTGGATTGTGCCGTTGCGCAGCGAAATTTCCGCAATGCTGCAGCAGCCGCTCAGGCGGCGGCTCAGCTCGCGGCCCATCCAGAGCGTGCTCGAGCGGCCGCTTTCGGAGGCATGCAGCACGAGCAGCTTCGGCCGCCCGACGCGCTTCGGGGAAAAGGCGAGCAGGCGTTCTCCCAGCTCCCTCGTGCGTGCACGGTATGTCTCCTCCCAGCTCATGCCGCGCCGCGCGGCGAGAATGTGCTGGTTATAGAGGGAGCCTGTTCCCTCCACGAGCGGCTTGCCGGGCAGGGCCGCCCCGGCGAGATTCGCGGCGAGCGCCAGATCCTGCGCCAGCGCCTTGGTGTAGAGCTCCGTCTCTCCGCCGACAACGAAGCCGCAGACGGAGCCCTCCAGACAGCCCGGCTCGGTCCGCAGCCGCCGAAGCAGGCGAAGCGTCGGCTCATCCATTCCTACTGAGCCTGCATCGAGTGCAAACAGAATGCGCGCGCCGCGCAAGTCGCCCTGCGCATAGCGGACCGGAAGGTCGCACAGTGCCGTCTCGATCACGTCTCTCAGGCGCGGCCCGGCCGACGGGCAGACGAGAGTCAGCGGCTCAGGCATCATGGCAGAAGGCCTCCAGCTCCAGCCGCGCGGCCTCGATGCGGGCAAGCAGCGCGGGGTGGAGCGGCTCGCGGCGCTGCAATGGGCCGAGCGGCGTCATGCGCCGCTGTGCGCCGAGCCACACGCCGCCGAGCGGCAGAGCGGCATCATACGGCTGCCCGCGCACAAGGGACAGAATGCTCACGGCGGCAGAGGAGAGAGCCGGGGCAAGATACGGCTTGAAGCCGAGCGCCCGTACCTCAAGATTGGCATGCACGGTCCGCTCCGTCAGCCGGGCGGAGACCGCTTCGTCATATGCCGTGGGACCGTTTGCCGCGACAAGACCGCTGCCGTGCGGACCATAGACGCGGCCGTTTGCAAAATCGATGCCGTCCTCCTGCGCACACCAGCGGGCGCGCGCCGCCATCACGCCGAGGCCGAAGCCCTGTACCTGCTCCGGCAGCAGGCCGCAGCCGTCAAATTCTCCGGCGGCATTGCGGTTGCTCTCACGGAACACGGCGCAGGCCAGCGGGTCGACGGGATCGGAGATCTGGCAGAACAGGCCGGTGAAGTGCGTTTTGCGCGCCATGGCTGCATAGCTGCGCAGCATGACGCGGTTTTTTTCGTATTGCGCCAGCCGCACGTCCGCCACGCCGGAGCCGACGGGCGGCACGCCGCGCGAGGCCGTGAACAGCAGCAGGTCGCAGTCGAACAGCGTGTCCTCCGTGCAGACGGTGACGGGCGGCAGTGGGTGGTCCAGCGGAAGGACCTGATTCAGCTCCAGCTCGTAGCGTCGGCACTGCGCGGCGTTCGGGTCATAGATGCGCAGCTCGCCCAGCTCCCGGCCGAGCAGCTTCAGCGCCAGCAGCAGCGTGCCGCCCACATCGCCAAGCCCGACGAGCGTGACGCGCAGCGGCTGTGTGCGCTTCCGGTGCCAGCGCTCCAGAACGGAGAATGCGGCGGAAAACGCCGTGTTCAGCACGCAGGCGCCGTTAGCCGCCACAAATTCGCGCAGCGGCTCGGCAGGCGTCGTCCCCTGCGCCGGCGGCAGCAGCACACCGGCCGTCTCGGCCTCGAAGACCTCGTCCAGCACGGTAACGGCAAACAGGCCGCGGGAGCGCAGCGGATCGCGCCGGACAAGAAACACCAGCGGGGAAAACGGCGCGTCTGCGGGCACGGCATCCGGCGGACAGACTCCGCCCAGCGGGCACAGGCAGAAGCCGTGCCATTGTTTAAGCTCCATGGATCATTCCTCCTCGCATACGGATGCGGTCAAGCCGCAGCAGATCGTCCTCCAGACAGGCGGAGGCGGGAAGCGACAGGTCATAGCGCAGGGACCGGCCGCGATCCGGCAGACGCGGGCGGTAGAGGGCCTCGCCGAGGCGGCGCAGCGTCAGCGCCGTGCTGAACTGCGCCTGATGCGCCTGCTCGAGCGCGTGTAGGATGGAGAGCGTGTTCTCCAGCGCAGTGCGGCTGAGGTCGCGGATGGCGGCGTCCGTCGTTCCAACATAGTGGCGCGGGTAGTAATAGGGCAGGATCAGGTTGATGGAGGGCAGCATCCGCCCCGGCGCAGGCGTGCCGACGCTGTCGCCGCCGAGGAAAGGATACAGCAGGCTCTCCGTGACCCAGTAGTGCAGATTCGGGATGAAGTATTCGCACTCGACCTGCCGCCCCTGCACCTCCATGAGGTCGCGGCCGCGCGCCGAGAGAATGCCGACGACGACGGTGCGGATCTCCAGCTCCTCCGCGGCAAAGACCGGGCTGAGCTTGTCGAGGCGGTAACCGTTGTGCAGCAGATCGTCCACGAGGATGACCGGGCGGCGAAAGGCCTTGATGGTGCGGACCTGATTGCGCACGGTGTCGTAGCCGGGGTAGGCCGGGACGGAGAACGAGCTGCCGTCCGGCGCGAATGTCTTGTCCACATGCAGCGTCTTTGTGACGGTGTTCGGCACGATCTCGTCGGAGAGAATCTTGCCGTAGGGCACGCACATGGCCCGGCCGAGCTGCCCGGCCGGTGCGCCGAGTACACCGCCGAGCTTCTGCACGCGGTACATGAGCGACTGGTTGAGCAGCTCCGCGTCGAAGCTCAGCACGAGCCTGCCGGGATACAGCGCGCACAGCGCGCGGCGCAGCCGGGGCCGGGCGGACTCTACGGCGGCGCGCACCTGCGGCTCATCGTGGTGTGGCTTTTTGATGCACAGCAGCACGTCCTGAATGAGGACAATGGGGGCGCGCATGTCGACGCACAGCAGTCCCTCGGCATCCTCGACGGGGGAGAAGCCGAGCTCCTCCAGCCATTCGCCCACGCAGTGGGCCAGCGCAAATGTGTGGTCGGATGCCAGACTGCGGGCGAGCAGCTCATTGACAAGCATGCGCCGCGTCTGCGCGTCGTCCGCCTCCACATGGTCGAGCTTCAGCAGCTTGCCGGAGGTCAGGCGGCGGACGGCCGAGGCGGCCTCGACGGAGCCGAGCTCCGCAAACAGGCTCGCCGGGCGCACGGTATGGCCGCAGCACCAGCCGACGGCCGCATGGCGCCTACGGCTGCGCAGCAGGATGGCCAGCGGCTCCGGCGTGCTGCGCAGCCGCTCGAACAGGGCAGGTGGGAGGTCGTCCTCCGTCCCCGTCACGATGCAGAATTCCAGCTCCTGCGCCTGCAGCACGTTCTTGTGCTGCGGGGAACGGAGATAGAGGTCGTATTCATAGATATAGGACTGGACGATCGGGTCGACAAGCATGGAGATATCGACGTCCTGATCGATGGATTCGCGGATGCGCGTGGAGCTGATGCCCTCGAGCTGTGACGGGAGCTCCAGAAACGTCACGCGGCCCTGCAGACGGGTGCGGATGTCCGTTTCGTCCGCCTCTCCGCGGCGGATGAGCAGGTGATCCAGCTCCTGTACACCGCCGGGGCGGAGCGAGCGGTAGGCCGAGGCTCCGCACACGACGTCGCAGCCCGCCACGAGCGTCACGCTCCGGCCGGGGAAGCAGGATCGCAGGCGCGCGATGTCCTCCGGCATGGCGATGTTGATGGGGATGGCGTTCGGGAAGACATAGGTGTCCCACTGGTCGGCCACGGACATATTGACGATCCGGCGGCGCAGCAGCCGCGCGAGTGTACGCTTGCTCCAGGAGAATTCGTCCACGGCGAGATAGACCTCATAGCCGAGCGCACGAATTTCCTGCACGATGCGCTTATGTCCGGCGGAAAACGGGTCAAACGTGCCGGGGAAGAACGCCGCCGGGAGCGGGGCGGGAAAGCGCAGCCCGCCCTGTACGACCTCCGCCTGCACAAGGAAGCGGTACAGGTGATTCAGCATGGCAGCCCGGTTGAAGAACGTCAGCTTGCCCGGTGCAGGCTCGGCCAGCAGGCACAGGAGCTTTTTGCTCACGCGGGCAAAGCAGTGCGCCCGCAGGGAGAACGGCAGGCGTTCGCTGCCGATGACATCGTGACACAGAACGGTCATGGCGCTGCGGTGCACGGACTCGTCATAGTGCGACACACCCGTCAGCAGCAGGCCGAGGCAGTGCTCCGTCAGCACGCTGTTTTCCGGCAGGGCGGAGATCAGGCTGCCGAGCGTCCGGAGCGAGGTCGAAGCGGCGCGGGCGCTGCCGCTGCGCAGCAGGCCGTCGAGAAAATCGATGCTTTCGCGGATCTCCTTTTCCGGCATGGTGCTCAGCAGCCGTCCGAGATAACGGGGGATAAAGCGTGCGATCTGCTCCTGCCCGTTTTCCAGCTCGCGCATGAGGTCGACGATGATCTCGTTGCGCTGGTCGACGCTCAGGCGCGTGCTGATGGTCAGAAGCGCGCGCCCGGCGTGCTCGCGCACGGGAAGGTGCTCGCTGACGGACAGCAGATTGGAAAGATGCGTCGCCGTGTGGAATGTGTTGCCCGTGTGCTGCAGCGCATCGGCCTGCAGCAGGTCGATCTGGGCGTTTTTCACGACCCACGGCACGGCAGTCTTCAGATTGCTGAGGTAGAGCAGCGAGGCCTCGGATTCCGAGAGCGGCGCGGGCGTTTTACCGCTCAGGCGGCCGCGCAGGGCACGCACGGCGGGAAGATCATCCGCAAGCGGCACAGCGGCCTCCTGCAGCAGGTCCTCCGGCGCGGCGGCACGGAAGCGCCGCAGGCAGCGCAGGGCCGCAATGCGGCGGCTCTGGTCCGGACCGCACAGCAGGGCGCGCAGCCGGTCCGCCGCCGGGGCGAGCGTGGAGACGGCATGCGGCGGGGTGTGGTAGAGGGCGTCGAGCAGCACGAAGCTATCCTCGTCCGTGGCATTCGGCAGGCGCGAGAGCAGCGGCTGCGCCAGCCGCGCCGCGTCCTCCGTCTCGGCCAGAAGCGTTTCGGCAACGGCCTTCAGCGAGTTGGAGATGCGCTGGGCGTGCTTCGGGGAGATTTTGTGGTCGGGGTGCAGGCACTGCGCCACGGTCTGCTCCCACAGGCCGAGCGATTCCTCCAGCACGGAGAGCATCGCGGGCGCGGCTGCGTCCTGCGGCGCAGCGGAGGGCAGCTCCTTGCGGTATTTCGGCCCGCTGTTGGCTAGCACGCTGCCCATGAGCTGCCCGGCCAGACGGCGAACGTCGCCCTCGGGATACAGCAGCAGCTCATAGAGGAAGGCGAGCAGCTTGCGCTTGTTTCCGCCGGACATATAGGTGTGGTATTCCTGAAACAGCTCGAGGTAGGTGCGGATGCGCAGCGTGTTCTTCTCGCCGCGGGCCTGCTCGAGCAGCTGATCGAACGACGCGTCCGTGCTGACGGTATGCATCAGGCGGATGGCGTGGTCGAACGTCAGCGCGCGCAGGGCGTCCAGCGCCTCCTGCTGCGTGAGCAGGGCGGGGTCACGCGATTCTCGCTGCGGCGCGGGGCCGGGCTCCGTGGCCGCGCCGCGGCTGTGCAGATAGGCCTCAAAATCGCGCAGCTTCGTATAGACCGTGCGGTAACGGCGCTCCTTTTCCGGCGTAACGTCCGCCAGCTTTGAAAGGATCATCGCATAGGCCTCTGCCAGTGAATAAATGCGCACGGTCTCGCGCCCGCCCTCGCGCGTGCCGCGCACGCGGAAGTCCGCATAGATGAGCAGCAGGGACTCCACGGGCAGATTCTCAAATTCGAGGTCCCAGGTGGAGTGGTTCGCGGAGATATGCGCGATGTGCTCCATGCCGTGGCCGGACAGCCACTGCCAGGTATAATAATAGTGCAGATAGGGGATGCGCTTTGCATCCGCGCCGCGGCAGCCGAACTTGCCGATATCGTGGCACAGGGCGGCCGCGCTGACGAGCGGGACGTCGACGGGAAGCCCGGCTTCCTTCGCGCACTGGGCGGTCAGCGTGGCGATGTTGTGCACGCCGATGGTGTGCGAAGCGGCGTCAAACGGCAGAAGCTCCCGGCCGATGCGCAGCATGGTCACAAAATGCGAGGCGTGCAGTGCGGCGTGGAAGGCGGGCAGCTCATCGGCGACACGGCTCCCGTCCTCCGGGCCGTGCGCAGCCAGATCGGTCAGCATATCGAACGGCGCATCCTCGCAGGCGAGCACGCCGTCCAGCAGCTCGGCCAGCGCGGCAAGCACCGGTGCCTCGGGCGGTGCCTGATAGGCGGGATCGGGGAACAGACCGTTGTCCAGCCACGCATACAGCGCGGGCAGCCATCCGGCCTCCGGCTCCGGCGCAAGGCGCGCCAGCAGCGGGCGCAGGGCGGTCACGACGGCGGAGCATACGCTGCTCCGATCATACTCCAGTCCGTTCAGCAGCTCGGCCGCGCCCTCCAGTCCGGCGGGCGGCACGAGCGCATTCAGTTTTTCCCGGGAAAAATACACGGCAGTCATCCTCTCCGTACATGCGTTTCCAAAACATACCCTTATTATAATAGAATTTTTCGGTTAAAACAAGGGCAGCGCCGCATAATTCAGCGAGAGCATTCGGTGAAGGCCGAAGCTGCAATTGTGCGGTGCTGCCCAGAAAAAGAAACGCAAAATAAGCGGAACGGATGCGCAGAAATCGCGTCTGAATAGATAGAACGGTTTTGAGCAAATACACTCGCTGACATATTTTACGATTTTTGACGAAAGGATGATGGAGATGAAAAAGCTGATCTCCGCGCTGTGCGCGCTGATGCTGGCCGTTTCGCTTGCCGCCTGTTCCCGAGGCCCGGCGGAGCACGGCGGGCTGCTGCCGCTTGACCCGACGGACCCGCCCGCAACGGAAGAGCCGACCGCCGCACCGACCAACCCCACGCAGCCGCCCGAGCCGGTCGAGCTGCCCAATGCCGGGACGCTGGCCGCTCTGGCAGACGACGGCGCGGCCCTGTGCCTGTGCCAGTGGTCGCGCAGCGGGGAGCTGGAGCATAGCGGCATGCTGGACGCCGCTGCGGTCGCTGCGGTGCTCGATGCCGCCAATGCTGCGCAGTGGGTCGAGCGCAAAGCGCCGGGCGTGCAGGAATTCTCGTTTGACAGCTATGTGACGCTCAGCTCGCCAGCGGGCGGCGGCACGCTGCTCACGCTCTGGAAGGGCGTCTCCGCCCTGTGTATGGATGCACCTGGCGGCCGTGTCTGGCTGGACCAGCCGGAGGGTGCGGACCTCGCTGCAGCCCTGCAGGGGCTGGAGCAGCAGGATGCCTATCCGCGCAGCCTCTACGCCGTCGGCGTGACCGGGTCCGCTGAGGACGAGACCATCGCCCAGAGTGCTGCCGGAGCCATGGTGCAGAGCCTGAGCGCCCACGAGGCCCGCGACGGTGCGAGCAGCGGAGTCGAATCGCTCTGCGGCAACCGCCTGCGCTTCACGTTCCGCTGCAAACTTCGCGTCCCCGAGGACACTGCCGCCGCGTGGGGCGTGACGCCCGATGCCGCCGGAGAAGGGGAGCTGACGCGCAGCTGTGTCCTCGTCCGTGATGCCGTCGGCTTCTGGCACCCGGCGGCGGTGGAAAATGTATAATGCTGTGATCCCCGACCGGAAGGCCGGGGATCGCTTTATGCAGACAATGAGAAAAGTTGATAATTCTAGGAGAATACCAAGAAAATCCACAAATTCCCGCTTGCAAAATTCGACAGCATGTGATATCATTTGACCGGAGTTTATTTTTGATTCATATATTCAGTTGAAAGGAGCGAGTGCCATGCCGGGTCATGGGCTGCAGGCCAGAGGAATTGCACGCGAACAGAAGATGATCTATGCGGGGATGACGCTCTTCCTCGAGCAGGGCTACGAGCGCACGACGACGGCACAGATCGCCCGCAAGGCCGGAATGTCTCCGGCATCGTTTTTCGCCGCGTTTGAGAATAAAGAGGCGCTGCTGCTGCGCCTGACGCAGATCATGTTTCGCTCGCAGTTTTCCCGCGCGGAGAAAATGCTCCCGGCGGATCAGTCGCCGCTTTTGCTGTATGCCATGGAGACGGGGCTGCAGCTCCATATCGCGGAGTGCTCCGAGCCGCTGCGCGACCTGTATGTCACGGCGTATTCGCTGCCGTCGACGTCCGATTTCATCAACCGGAGCATGACGCCCCGGCTGCGCCAGATCTTCTCCCGCTGGATGAAACGCGCGGACGACAGCGAGCTGTTCGAGCTGGAGCTGGCCTCCGCCGGTGTCACGCGGAGCTACATGTCCGTCCCGTGCGATATGTATTTCACGATGGAGCGGAAGATCCGTCGCTACCTTTCGTGCTGCTTCCGCATCTACTGCGTGCCGGAAAAGGAATACGCCCCTTATGTGGAACGCGTCCTGCAGGCGGACCTGCATCACGTGGCTGAGAACATCGTTGCGGAGACGGTTCAGAATGCCGCAGCGGCCTTCGCTGCGACCATGGGAGCAGCTGCGGACGAAAACTGAGCTATAAAAAATCCTGCCGGAGTGGCTGACTCCGGCAGGATTTTGCTATACGAGGGCATGATTCAGAACGTTGCGACCTCGTTCTTCGCGGGTTCGGCGGGCGTTACGCGGATGGCCGTCAGGATGGGACCGGTGCCGCGGTAGAGCGCATGGAAGCGGACGGAGACCGTCGCCTCGACCGTGACCCACTCGCGGGCGTGCAGGGAAGCGGCGTCGGCGTATTTGCACGGCAGACCCATGAAGGCGATGTCTTCCACGCAGCACGTCATGACAAAGCGGCCGGGCGCAAAGTAGCCGTCGCGGTCCTTTTTCAGGCGGGCGACCTGTCCCTTGAAGCGGACGGTCTTGCCGTCGTACTTCTTCGGCTCCTCCGTGATGTCGCGGTACCAGAGCGCAAAATCATCGTCGCCGATCTCCACGACCGGGGAGTTGATGTCAAAGGGGAGCGGGTCCTCGATCTCGTCGGGCTGCGTCGTTCCGTCGGTGTATTCATAGAGGATGCCGACGCGGCGGTTCAGCGCGCGGGCGAGCTTGTGCAGCGGCATGATGTCCGTGCCCGGTGCAAGACGATTGAACACGACCATCTCACAGCCCGTGAGCTTGTCCACCACAAGGGAGCGCATGTTTGCGTTGTAGGCGAGAATGCTCGTGCCGTCCGCAAACATGACCTCCTGCGCGATCTGCCAGTCCTCCGGCATTTTCTGGTAGAACGGGCCGACCTGCAGCATGCCGTTGAGCTCGACGACGACGCGCTCGCAGTGGTGCTTTTTGAACAGCTGTGAAAGCTCTTCGGTCGTAACGGCCTCCTGATCGATCACCTCGGGATAGACATGCTGGTAGGGATAGACGGAGAGGTCATATTCCTCCTCACCCTCCTCGCAGATGAGCAGCAGCGTGCGCTCGCCTGCGTTGAAGCGTTCGTCCTCCAGCGTCTCCTGAATGAATTTCGTTTTTCCGGCGTCCAGAAAGCCGGTGAAGGCATAGACGGGAATGGCCATGGCAGCCTCCTTACACGCCGAACAGGGCGGCGAGTGCCTTTTCGTCCAGCTTCGAGCCGATGACGCACAGACGGCCCGTCACAGCGGCCGTGCCGGTGCGGACGTCGATCTCGCCGGGCACATGGTCAAAGTGCAGCCAGGTGCCGTCCGCCGTCGGAACGATGCCCTTGGCGCGCAGCACGATGCCATAGGTCTCGCCGTTGTCCAGTGCGGCGAGGGCATTGCGGATTTCTTCCTCGGTGAACTTCTTCGGCGTCTCGACGCCCCAGCTCTGGAAGACCTCGTCGGCGTCGTGGCCGTGATGATGGTGATGATGGCAGCAGTGGTGCTCGTGGTCGTCCTCATCATGGTCGTCATGATCGTGATGATGGCAGCAATGATGGTCCTCCTCGTTGTCATCATGATCGTGATGGTGATGGCAGTGATGCTCATCCTCGTCGTCATGGTCATGATGGTGGCAGCAGTGATGCTCATGCTCGTCCTCCTCGCCGTCATCGTCATGATGATGGTGATGATGCTCTTCCTCCTCGTCCTCCTCGGACTGGGCGCTGCGGATCATGTCAGCCAGCTCTTCGGTGAGCGTGTGCTGCTTCTGCATGGCCTCGAGGATCTGTGCGCCGGAGAGCTGGTCCCACGGCGTCGTGATGATGACGGCGTTCTGATTGTGCTCGCGCAGCAGGGCCACGGCGGCAGCCAGCTTCTCCTCGGAGATGGAGCCGGTGCGACTGAGAATGATGGCGGAGGCGGTCTCGATCTGGTTCGTGTAGAATTCACCGAAATTCTTCAGATAGACCTTGCACTTCGTGGCATCCGCCACGGTGATGAAGCTGCCGAGCGTGACGCTCTCGTCCGCAACACGCTCTACGGCGCCAATGACGTCGCTGAGCTTGCCGACGCCGGACGGCTCGATGAGGATGCGGTCGGGGTGATAGTCGGAGATGACCTGCTTCAGCGCGCGGCCGAAGTCGCCGACGAGCGAGCAGCAGATGCAGCCGGAGTTCATCTCGTTGACCTGAATGCCGGCGTCCTGCATGAAGCCGCCGTCAATGCCGATCTCACCGAACTCGTTTTCGATGAGGACGATCTTTTCACCCTGATAGGCCTCGCGGATCATCTTTTTAATGAGCGTGGTCTTGCCCGCGCCGAGGAATCCGGAGTAAATGTCAATGGTAGTCATGAATTTTCTGCTTCCTTTCCAAACGAAGGCCGCAAAGCGGCATTCGGCTGTTATTTCATCCTATATTATACCACCCGTGTAAAGTCCCTGCAAGAAATTTTCGATTTCTTGACCGGAAATTCACATAGGCTCCGCTTTTTCGTTACAAACTGTTTTCAATTGTGGCGAAACTTTGAATTTTGGAAAAGAACTGGAAAAATCCTTGCTTTTTTCGGGGTAAGTGTTATACTGTTAGCGCAGAATTATGACTTCTGGGGTGATGAAAATGAAGCGTCCCTTTTCGCTCCGCCGAGTGGTAAAGGAATGGAACCGTGAAAATATTCTCCGTTTTTTGGGCTATATCCTTGCTGCGTTCGTCATCAATTTGGCGCTTGAATGCCTGTCGCGCAGGTCCTTCGGCGATGGCCTGCACTATATGGTGACGCGACCGTGGCAGTTTTTTTATGACTCTCTCATTATTTTATTCACGCTGTCTCTCTCGCTGCTGTTCCGCAAGCGCAGCTTCTGCTTCCTGCTGTTCGCCGCTGTTTGGATCGGGCTTGGCCTTGCCAACTGCATCCTGCTCGGCTTCCGCGCCACGCCGCTGACTGCGCCGGATATCTGGCTGCTGTCGTCCGTGCGGGACATCATCGAGATCTATATGAGCCAGCCGGTGCTGATCCTCCTGATGCTGGGCATCGCGGCCCTCATCGGCGTGATCGTCCTCCTGTGGCTGCGCGCGAAGAAGACGCGCCCGTCCTATTATTTCGCTGCCGTGCAGGTCCTGCTCTGCGGCGTGATCCTCGCGGGCTTTACGGTCGCCTTCCTCCGCAGCGGGACGCTGGCCTCGCATTTCCCCAATCTGCCGGATGCCTACGACTCCAACGGCTTTGCCTACTGCTTCTCCGCCAGTGCGGTGACGCAGGGCATCAGCGAGCCGGACGGCTATTCGCAGGAAGCGATCGACGTGCTCCTCAGCGAGCAGGACGACCTGCCTGCCGACCGGGTGCGCACGCCGAACTTCATTTTTGTGCAGCTCGAGTCATTCTTTGACGCGAATTATCTGAAGGACCTGACATACGGCGAAAATCCGGTCCCAAATTTTGAGCGGCTGAAGGAGACGTGCTCCAGCGGCCTGTTCTATGTGCCGTCCATCGGCGCGGGCACGGCGAACACCGAGTTCGAGGTCCTCTCCGGCATGAATCTCGACCATTTCGGCGTCGGGGAGTATCCCTACAAGACCGTCGTCAAGAACCGGACCTGCGAATCCATGGCCTATGCGCTGCAGAGCGCGGGCTATTCCACCCACGCCATCCATAATAATAACGCCACATTCTACAGCCGCGACCGCGTCTATGCCAATTTCGGCTTCGAGACGTTCACGTCGCTGGAATACATGCACGACGTCGAGCGGAATCCGCTCGGCTGGGCAAAGGATTTCGTTCTGACGGAGGAAATTTTGAAGGCGCTGCGCTCCACCGAGGACCGTGATCTTGTTTTCACGGTCTCCGTGCAGCCCCACGGCAAGTATCCCACGGCGCCGCTGGAAGGCGCGCGAACCATCAGGGTCTCGGGGGAGGAGGCCGAATCCCGCCGCGCCGGGCTGGAATATTACCTCTACCAGCTCAAGCAGACGGATGCCTTTGTCGCGCGCCTTGTGCGCCGGCTCTCCACGTTCAGCGAGCCGACGGTCGTCGTATTCTACGGCGATCATCTGCCGAGCTTCGGCATCACGCAGGACGAGCTGAGCTGCGGCACCGTGCAGTCCACGGAATATGTTATCTGGACGAATTTCCACGCCAAAAAGACCGACCGCGATGTGCAGGCCTATCAGCTGGCCGCCATGGTGCTCGACCGCTTCGGCGTCCACGACGGCACGATCCTGCGCTATCATCAGAGCCACGGCTACGATGAGACCGGCAGCGAGACCTTCCAGAACGGCCTGTGCATGCTGGAGTATGACATGCTATATGGCAAGCACTATGCAACGGGCGGGGAGATGGCGGTGCAGCCGATGGAGCTGCACTTCGGCGTCGACGAGATCACGCTCACCGGCGTGAGCAGCAGCGACGGCGGCCTGACCGTCCACGGCACGAACTTCACGCCGTACAGCGTCATTCTGGTCGACGGCGAGCAGGTGCCGACGGAGTATATCGACGAGCAAACGCTGGCAGCGGCGGATACGCCGCTCAGTCCTGGCAAGATTCTGTCTGTTGCACAGGTCTCCGCCACGGATACGCTCAGGATCCTCAGTCAGACGCCGGACTGGACCGTCCCGGCGAAAAAATCGTAAGTAATAACAGGACCCGATGCGGCACCGGAAAGCCACATCGGGTCCTGTTTTATCCTTACACGAATTCGCCAAGCTCCAGAATATCCTGCGGGGTGGCGCGGCGGAGAATCGGTTTTGTCTGCGCGGGCGGGTAGGGTGCGTCCTCGGCCGTGCAGGCCTGCACCGCGACAATCCTGCCCAGCAGCTCGTGCGCATCCGGCCCGGCCGGAACGACCACAAGCTCACCGGCCTCCAGCGTCCGGTCCTCGGAGCGGTAGGAGTAGCATGTGCCGTGCGGCTCGAATTCCACGGCGCAGTAAAACAGCGGCCCCGGCGCGGCGGCTGCGCGCGACGGGTCGAACAGCTCGCCCTCCGTATAGAAGCGCAGCAGGGTATCTGCCTCGGCGGCAAGCTCTGCCCAGCCGTCCGGAAGGCCCGTGCAGTCATAGCGGCCGGTAATGCGCTGTGACGCGCCGTTCGACCAGCGCAGCGTGAGCGCATAGCGCGCCGCGGCATCGTCCGTCCCGGAGGCAAGAGGCGGCGATAGCAGTCCCTGCGGGAGCGTGTCGAGCAGGCGGGCCGCCGCGGACGGGAGCGAGCAGCGGCGCTCGGCGGTGTGCTTGCCGACGGAGCTGAGGTGTGCGATGCCCTCGCTCCGGTCAAGCACGAGCCGCTCCGTATGCTGCAGCAGGGGAGAGGCCGCACTGCGGCGGGTGTATTCCATGACGAGCCGGTCAACTTTTGCATCCGTCCCGGCGGTCCGGCGGGTAAATAAGCGTTTCATGCGGTCTCCTCCTTTTTCTGCTTTCATTATAACGGGCGGCCTGCGTTTGTCAAGAATTGCGGATTTTTCTCGAAAAGTGGGGCGGGAAAGCATTGACATTTATGGACCTGCGGTGTATCATACGGGCACGGGAAAAGCGAGTGCGGTCAAATGTTAGCCAAACCTTACTTTTTCTGAAGTTACGAAAACTGGAGGAAATCAATATGCGTATTGCAGCAAAGCTTGGCCTGTTTGCAGGCGGCGTTCTGTTCGGAACGGCTGGGATCCGGATCCTCAGCAGCCGTGACGCGAAAAAGGTCTATACCCACGCGACGGCTGCCGTGCTCCGTGCGAAGGAAGACGTGATGACGACGGTTACGACGCTCCGTGAAAACTGCGGGGACATTCTGGCAGATGCGAAGGCCATCAATGAAGAGCGTGCCGCCGCTGCCTGCGAGGAGATCGCCGATACTGCGGAGGAGCCCGCTGCAGAGCCTGCCGAGGCCTGAATCATGTGCAGCCGGGGAGGAAAACCCTTCCCGGCTGCGGGCAGGAGAATCCTATGAAGTGCAGAATTTTACATGAAACCAAGGGCCGCCTGCGTGTGCATCTGTGCATCGGGCGGATGACGCTCCGGCAGGCAGACCTGCTGGAGTATTCCATGCGCGCCGTGGACGGCGTGGCGTCGGTCAAGGTCTATGACCGCACGCAGGACGCCGTCATTGAATATTGCGAGGCGCGCAGCGCTGTGCTTGCGGCGCTTTCCTCGTTTTCATTCGCGGCGGCTGAGGAGGCCGGGCTTGTCCCGGAGCACACCGGCCGTGCGCTGAACCGCGAATTTGAGGACAAACTCGTCTGGAGAACGGCACTCCACTATGCCTGCAAGCTGTTCCTGCCTGCCTATGTGCGGGCGGGCATCGCCATCGTGCGCTCCGTGCGCTATCTCAAGGCCGGTCTCTCCGCCCTGCTGCGCGGGAAGCTTTCTGTCTCCGTGCTCGATGCAACGGCCGTGACGGTCTCACTGGTCCGCCGCGATTTCGACACGGCAGGCTCCGTGATGTTCATGCTCGGCCTCGGCGAGCTGCTGGAGGACTGGACGCACAAAAAGTCCATCGCCGATCTGGCGGGGGCCATGGCGCTGAACGTCGACCGCGCGTGGGTGCGCGGCGCGGACGGGCAGGAGCTGCTTGTCTCCGTGAAGGACATCCACGCGGGCGACTGCGTCGTCGTCCGTACCGGCAACATGATCCCGCTCGACGGCCGCGTGACCGGCGGCGAGGCCATGGTGAACCAGTCGTCCATGACGGGCGAGTCGCTCCCCGTGCGCAAGAAGCCGGGCAGCTATGCCTATGCCGGAACGGTCGTGGAGGAGGGCGAGTGCCTCATCACGGTCGAAAAGACCATGGGCGGTGGCCGCTATGACCGCATCGTCCGCATGATCGAGGAGTCCGAAAAGCTGAAATCCACGGCGGAGGACCGCGCCTCCCGTCTGGCGGACCGGCTCGTGCCCTATACGCTCGGCGGAACGGCCCTCGTGTGGCTGTTTACCCGGAATATCACCAAGACGCTTGCCGTTCTGATGGTGGACTTCTCCTGCGCCCTGAAGCTTGCCATGCCGATCGCCGTGCTGTCTGCCATGCGCGAGAGCAATGCCCGGCACATGTCCGTCAAGGGCGGGCGCTTCCTCGAAGCCGTTGCCAAAGCGGATACGATCGTGTTCGATAAGACGGGCACGCTGACCTATGCGCAGCCGCGCGTGGCGGAGATCGTTACGTTCGGCGGCCGCCGCGAGGACGATATGCTGCGTCTGGCTGCCTGCCTCGAGGAGCACTATCCGCACTCGCTGGCCAATGCCGTCGTAGAGGAGGCGCGCGTACGCGGCCTGAACCACGAGGAATATCACTCCAGCGTGGAGTATGTCGTGGCGCACGGCATCTCGAGCACCGTCGAGGGCAAGAAGGTCATCATCGGCAGCTATCACTTCGTGTTTGAGGATGAGGGATGCCGGGTGCCGGAGGGCGACGAGGCAAAATTCGACGGTCTTTCCGATGCCTACTCCCATCTGTATCTGGCCATTTCCGGCGAACTTGCCGCCGTCGTGTGCATCTCCGACCCGCTCCGGGCCGAGGCGGCGGATGCCGTCCGCGCTCTGCATGAGCAGGGGATCGCGCACATCGTCATGATGACGGGCGACAATGAAAAGACGGCTGCCGCCGTGGCGCGCGCCGTCGGCGTGGACGAATACCACGCGGGAGTTCTGCCGGAGGACAAGGCGGCCTACATCCGCGCCCGCCGCGCCGAGGGCCACACGGTCATCATGATCGGCGACGGCGTGAACGACACCCCGGCCCTGTCCGAGGCGGATGCAGGCATCGCCATCAACACGGGCGCGGCCATTGCCCGCGAGATCGCCGATATCACGATCTCGTCGCAGGACCTGTTCGAGCTTGTGACGCTGCGCCGCCTGAGCGAGGCCCTTATGGGACGCATCGACCGGAATTACCGGTTCATCGTCAGCTTCAACCTCATGCTCATTATCCTGGGCGTGACGGGCGTCATCCAGCCGACGCTTTCCGCCCTGCTGCACAACATGTCGACGCTCGGCATCAGCCTGCGCAGCATGACAAACCTGCTGCCGGAAAATACGGAGCAGAACAACGCATAAAAAACGGCCCGGTGCGGAACAGAACGCTGCTTCGCACCGGGCTTTATCTATGGGTTGACGGGAGCACCGAAAATCGGTACAATAGGAGAAAACGTCACAATAGGGAGTATCAGCAATGGAAAGCTTGATTTTTGATGTCGACGGCACGCTCTGGGATGCCGTGGCCCTCGTAGCCGAGGGCTGGAACGACGGTCTGCAGAGCATGGGCTTTGCGCCGCACTGCACGGAGCAGAGCATCCGTCCGCTGTTCGGCAAGACCATGACGGAGATCGCGCAGGTCGTGGTGCCCGGCGTCCCGCAGGAGCAGGCCATGGAGGTCATGGACCGCTGCATGGACGGCGAGATGGCGCGCCTGCGCCGCGATCCGTGCCATATTTTCTACCCCGGCGTCAAGGAAACGCTCACGGAGCTGCACAAAACGAACCGCCTGTTCATCGTCAGCAACTGCCAGCAGGGCTATATCGAGCTGCTGATGGAAAAGGGCGGCCTCGGCGGCCTGATCAGCGACTTCGACTGCTTCGGGAACACGGGCCTGCCGAAGGGGCAGACGCTGCGCCTGCTGTGTGAGCGCTGCAATGTCCGCGACGCGGTCTACGTCGGCGACACGCAGGGCGACATGGAAGCGTCCGAGCAGGCGGGCCTGCCGTTCGTGTGGGCGGCCTACGGCTTCGGCAAGCCCGCGCACTGGGATAAGCGCATCGATCATTTTACCGATCTGCTGCGCCTCTGAGACTCAGATCGTTCCGTGCAAGATCAGAATGAGCACGATGCACACGGCCAGAACGGCCAGTGCGCCGAGCCACACGGCCAGACGGCGCTTGACCGGCATGCGGCCGGGCGTTTTGCTCGGCGGCAGCAGGTGCGCATGGCGCAGTCCCTGCACGACGGGCTTGTAGAGCAGCACGGTGATCGTGGCGTTCAGGCAGCCCTTGAGCAGGTTGAACGGCAGGAACACCGGCACGAGCATCGCGGCGACGTCGGCGCGGGCCGTGTGCATGTACAGCGGCGTGATGAGATAATTCCACAGCAGCATGAGCACGGTCATAAGCAGCGCGCCGCCGAACAGGCCCGCAATGGCGCTGCCCTGCGTGCGCTTTTTGCGGTAGAGCAGGGCGGCCGTGCCCGCAAAGGCGGCGGAGCTGAGGAAGTTCATCACAAAGCCGATCCAGCCCGTGGAGCTGATGGTCAGCATCTCGATGAACGAGACGACAAGCGAGATGCCCAGTGCGGCCAGCGGCCCGTAGAGGAAGCCGCCGATGGCGATGATGACGTCCTTCGGCTCATAGCTGAGGAACAGGACGACCGGGAAGCGCAGCAGCGCGACTGCGATATAGGCAATGGCGCTCAGCATGGCCAGAACGGTCAGTTTTTTCATTTTTTCGTGTTTCATGGTTGCCTCCTGAGAAAAAAATACACCCGAAGGATACGATCCCTCGGGTAAACGGCAGGAAACACGGACAGGTGCGCCAGCCGATTCTTCTTTCATCCAGACTGTACTGTCGGTCCCGGAATCTCACCGGATCATGCGCAGCGCGCTCGCGGACTTTACCGCCGGTCGGGAATTTCACCCTGCCCTGAAGAGTCGTATTCGATTGGCTGCTGTCATTATAGCACGACGAAGCGAAAATGCAAGTGTTTTTTAGGATGTGGTTGAAGGCTCGGCGGAGGGCTCCGTCGGTTCTTCCGTTCCGGCCTCGGTCTCCGTTCCGGCCTCCGTTGCCTCGGACGGCTCGGCGTTCGGTGCCGTGGTGCCGGGCTTGCAGAAGCCGTGGATGGCGCCGCCGGGCGCAGTGTCCGTGATGTCTCCGCCGATGATGTGCCCGTCGAGCACGAGCACGCTGGCGTAGACCGGCGCGGAGGCGTCCGGGTAATTCAGGATCTCATAGACATAGCGCGTGGCCTCCTTGCCCGCGTGCGCCGTGAGATCGAAGCCCTGACTTTTCTGCAGCGCGTTGTAGCGCGAGAAGACGCGGTCGTCGGCCGACTTGGGAATGCGGACCTGCTGCGTCTGCTTCGGCGTACCGTTCACGCTCCAGCCGAAGCCCGCGAGATAGGCAAGGCGCGCGTCGTTCGTCGCTCCGTCGGGCGCGTCCGCCGATCCGCCTCCGCCGCCGGAGACGAGCGCAACGACCAGGATCACAACGGCCAGGATCAGGACGCCTGCGGCGATCAGCCGCGGCTTTGACAGCTTTGCAGTCATGACAAACATGATGTAGCTCCCCCTTAAACAGGTTTTTATGGTCACTCCAATGTATGTCCCACAGGGGACGGTTATGCCGGAAGGAGGCAGACGGATGCAGCGTCTGGACAGGTTTTTATCGGAGGCCGGTGTGGCCTCGCGCCGCGAGCTGCGGACCATCATCCGCGCCGGGCGGGTGCGCGTCAATGACGTTCCCGCTTCAGCCCCGGAGCAGAAGATCGACGAAACATCGGACCGCGTCACGCTCGACGGCGAGGCGGTCGGCCCGCGCGGGCCGGTCGTTCTGCTGCTGCACAAGCCGACTGGCTATGTGACCTCGACGGACGATCCCCGCGACCGCACCGTGATGGAGCTGCTGCCGCCGCAGTACCGCGGCCTTGCACCCGTCGGGCGGCTGGACAAGGATACGTCCGGCCTGCTGCTTCTGACGGACGACGGACAGCTGGCGCACCGGCTCATCTCGCCGCGCCATGCGGTCTGGAAAATTTATGATGCCGTCCACGAGGGCGAGGCCGGGGAGGCGGACTGCGCCGCCTTCCGCGCCGGGCTCACGCTGCGCGACGGAACGGTCTGCCGCCCGGCTTATCTCCGCCCGCTCGGCCCCGGCCGCAGCCTTGTGGCCGTGTGCGAGGGAAAGTACCATCAGGTGCGCCGGATGCTGGCCAGCCGCGGCATGCCGGTCACGGCGCTTCGTCGAATTGCCGAGGGCGGACTCGAGCTTGGAGCGCTCCCAATGGGAATGACACGCGAGCTGACATGCGGCGAAATTCGACTTTTGGAAACTGTGGAATTTGACGAAGCCTATCTGGAAAAACATGTACAAAAAATTAGAAATATGCTCTGAAAAACTGGATAATTTAACGAAAAAGTCGGAAACTTCCATAAAAAAGTACCTATGATTTGAAATAAAATGCCGAAAACCTATTGCATTCTGCCGAAAAAAATAGTATGATACTAGCATAATTTTGCCGAATATCGACACTTTGTCTTTGGCGTAAGGAGGACGGCTTATGTCAAGTCGTATGTTTCAGGGCGTACTGCTCCAGCTCAGCGAAGCCGCACAGACCACCATCGGTGTGATCGATGCAGAAGGGAATGTCATCTCCTGCAGCGATACCACGCTCATCGGCGAAAAGTGGCCGGATGCCGCCACGGCGGTGGCCGCCATGCTGGAGAACCCGGTGCGTGAGGAGCCGTATACGTTCTACGCGCTCAAGGGCTGGAACCCTGCCTATGGCTACTCCGCCTTTGTGCTCGGAACGGACGCACAGGCCGAGATGCTTGTGCGCATGACGCAGGTCTCCCTGAATTCCGCAAAGGCCTATTATGAAGAAAAGCACGACAAAGGGACCTTCGTCAAGAACATCATCACGGACAATATCCTTCCGGGCGACATCTATATCCGCGCGAAGGAGCTGCATTTCCCGACGGAGCTGCCGCGCGCGGTCTATCTCGTCCGGCAGGTCGGCCGTTCGGACGTGGCCGTCGTGGAGCTGCTGCAGAGCATGTACCCCGACACGCAGCAGGACTTTGTCATCAATGTCAACGAGACGGATATCGCGCTCGTGCGTCAGGTCCCGGCGGACACGACGGGCGAGGAGCTGACCCGCGTCGGCCGCACGATCGAGGAGCGGCTGAAGTCCGAGCTGTTCGTGCGCACGACCATCGGCATCGGCACGATCTCCGAGCATCTGCGCGAGCTGGCCGATTCCTACAAGGAGGCGCAGGTCGCCATCGAGGTCGGCAAGGTCTTCGATACCGAAAAGACCGTCATCAATTATGAAAACCTTGGCATCGGCCGCCTGATCTATCAGCTGCCAACCACACTGTGCGAGATCTTCCTTTCCGAGGTCTTCCGCAAGAATTCCATCGAGTCGCTCGATCAGGAGACGTTGTTCACCATCAACATGTTCTTTGAGAACAGCCTGAATGTCTCCGAGACCTCCCGCAAGCTGTTCGTCCACCGCAATACGCTGGTCTACCGTCTGGAGAAGATCAAGAAGCTCACGGGCCTCGACCTGCGCGAGTTCGACGACGCCATCATCTTCAAGGTCGCCCTCATGGTCAAGAAGTATCTGGCCTCCCGCGACAACCGTATGATCTGATCCTCCGCGGAACGCTGCACGGCTGCAGCGCCGTTGGTACGGACATTTCAATATTTATTTAATAGTTGAGTAAGAAACTGGTGTGATTTATGATCGATTTGGTAAACGTCACAAAAACATATGAGACCGGCACGCACGCGCTCAACGGCATCGATATGCACATTGATGACGGCGAGTTCGTGTTTCTGGTCGGTCCGTCCGGCTCCGGCAAGTCTACCATCATCAAGCTGTTGACGGCGGAGCTCAAACCGACGTCCGGCTCGGTGCTGGTTAACGGCTATCAGCTCGAGTCCATCAAGCGCGCGTCCATCCCCTATATGCGCCGCACGCTCGGCGTTATTTTCCAAGACTTCCGCCTCATTGAGAACAAGACGGTCTATGAGAACGTCGCGTTCGCCATGCGCGTCATCGGCGCAGCGCCGAAGGAGATCAAAAAGCGCGTGCCCTATGTGCTGGAGCTGGTCGGGCTGGAGAACAAGGGCCGCCGTCTGCCGAACGAGCTGTCCGGCGGCGAGCAGCAGCGTGTGGCCATTGCCCGCGCGCTCATCAACAATCCGACGATGATCATCGCCGATGAGCCGACCGGCAACCTCGACCCGCAGCGTTCGTTTGAGATCATGCTCCTGCTCGAGCAGATCAATGCGCTCGGCACGACGGTCATGGTCGTTACGCACGAAAAGGGCCTGGTGGACCGCTTCACCAAGCGCGTAGTCGCCATCGACGAGGGCAGAGTCGTCAGCGACGGAATGGACGGGTATTACAGCTATGAAGCACAATAATTTCAGCTTTCTCGTCGGCGAGGGCACGAAGGCGATCTTCAAGCATGGCTTTATGTCCTTTGCCGCAGTCTGCATCACCGTGGCCTGCCTCGTGATCGTCACGAGCTTCGGCCTTATCACCTATAACATCGGCCTGATTGTCGATGATCTGCAGAAGGAGAACGAGGTCCTCATCTGCATCGACGAGAGCTACACCGAGGCCGAGGCCAAGAGCGTCGGCTCCCGTATCAATCTGATCGACAATGTCGCGGATGCCCGCTTCATCTCCCGCGAGGAGGCTCTGCAGACGTTCGTCAAGGAATATGACGCCGTCATGTACGACGGCGTGACCGCCGAGACCATGCGCGACCAGTACATCGTCACGCTGGAGGACAACTCCAAGCTGCAGGAGACCATCGACGCGCTGAAGCAGGTGCCCGGCGTTGCGACCATCTATTCCGATCCGACGGTCGCCAACGCCATGTCCACGATCCGCAACGTGCTGTCCATTGTTTCGGCCTGCATCGCTGCCGTGCTGCTCATCGTGTCGCTCATTATTATTTCCAATACGATCAAGCTTGCCATGTTCGACCGCCGCGAGGAGATCGCCATCATGCGCATGGTCGGCGCCACGAACGGCTTTATCCGTCTGCCGTTTGTGGTCGAGGGCTTCATCCTCGGCCTGCTGGGCGCCGTGTGCTCGTTCTTCCTCGAGTGGGGCCTGTACGAGGCCATCCGCGGCGCCATTGCCAGCTCCGGTCAGCTCAGCTTCCTCCACGTCGTCTCGTTCAGCACGGTCGCTCTGCCGGTCGCGCTGGTGTGCGTGGTCACGGGTCTGCTGATCGGCGTTGTGGGCAGCCTGATGTCCATCCGGAAATTCCTGAAGGTCTGAAATACGCGCACAGGAGGGTATACTATGTATAAGTACAGAAGAGTCATCATCTCCGTCATCGCGCTGCTGCTGGCCGCTGCGATCCTGACAGGTCTGCTTGTTACGGTCTTCGCGGCCAATTCCGCGGATATCCGCACGGAGATCAGCGGCCTGGAATCAAAGCAGGATGAGCTTGATCAGAAGAAGCAGGAGCTCGAGGCACAGATCGCCGCAAACAACACTCAGACGCTCAATGTCGTGGAGCAGAAGGCGCAGATCGATCAGGAGATCGAGCTGACGCGGCAGGAGGTCGAGAATCTGAACGAGCAGATCCGTCAGTACAATCTGCTCATCGCCGAAAAGCAGGCGGAGCTCGACCAGCTCCAGACTGATCAGAACGACCTGCTCGACCGCTATAAGCAGCGCATCCGCGCCATGCAGGAGCAGGGCGACGTGTCGTACTGGTCCATCATCTTCGGCGCAAAGACGTTCTCCGAAATGCTCAACCGCGTTTCCATGGTCGAGGAGATTGCTCAGAGCGACCAGCGTATGCTCGAGAACATGCGCCAGATCGCCACGGAGGTCCTCTCCGCCAAGGAGGAGCTGGCAGGGGAGAAGGTCTCTCTCGAGGAGAAGAAGACTGAGCTTGCCAGCGCGCAGGAGACGCTCACGGCCAAGCGCGCCGATTCCGACGAGCTGCTGCAGGAGCTTGTCTCCGATGCAGACCTGCTGCGCGAGACAAACGAGACCTATGAGGCCATGCTCGAGGATCTGACGGAGCAGATTGCCGAAAAAGAAAAGGAATACACCGATGCCAAGCGTGCTGAGGAAGAAGCCGCCAAGAACAACAATAACGGCGGCAATAACAACAATGGCGGCGGCAATAACGGTGGCAACAACGGCGGCAACAACGGCGGCGGCAATGGCGGCACAAACGCCGGCGGCTTCCTCTTCCCGCTTCCGGCGGGCAGCGGTGTTGTGATTACATCCCCGTATGGCTATCGCTATCATCCGATCGACGGCGGCTATCGCTTCCATAACGGCGTTGACCTTGCTGTTGCGCAGGGAACGCCCGTCTATGCCACGAAGAGCGGCACGGTGACGACCGCAACCTTCTCTTCCGGCTACGGCTACTATGTCACGATCAACCACGGCGACGGCTTCTCGTCGCTCTATGGCCACATGACGCACTATACCGTCTCGTCCGGCGACTATGTCAATCAGGGTGACCTCATCGGCTATGTCGGCTCGACCGGTTACTCCACCGGCCCGCACCTGCATTTCACGATGTTCTACAACGGTGCCACCGTCAACCCGATGGACTATGTCAGCATCCGCTGAGATCGGATGCTGACCCCGCTCCGGCGGGATCCGCGTGAAAAAGCCTCGCAGAATTCGCCGCCTGCCGGCGGCGAATCAGCCTGAATCAATTTCTCCGACACTCTCACCCCGCTTCGGCGGGGTGTCGGCCGTAAAGGAGGACCTATGGAACCAAATGAGACTCCCATGGGACCGGAGGAACTCCGTCCCGAACCCCAAAAACCAAAGAAAAAAGTCTTGCCGTATGTCGTCTGCTGCCTTGCCACGGCCGTGGTCGTATTCGCACTGACGTTTGTGGGCATGACGCTGCTGCAGAGCAGACAGAAGAGCACGTCGGATGATGACTATCTTGCCAAGGTGCAGGAGGTCGTGGCCCTGCTCGACGCACGCTATGTCGACGGGCTGGATCATACAAAGCTCGGCGACGAGTTGGCCGCCGCTGCCGTGTCTGCGACGGGCGACCGCTGGAGCTATTACATCAGCGCCGATGAGCTTGCCGCCTATCAGGAGCAGAATGCCAATGCCTATGTCGGCATTGGCGTGACCATTCGCCTAGAAAATGAGGACGATGCCGGATTCACCGTTGCCTCCGTCACACCGGGCGGCCCTGCCGAGGCAGCCGGGCTGCAGATCGGCGATATGCTCTTTGCCATAGACGGCGCCAATATGAAGGAGCTCGGCATGGAGGAGGCCCGCAATCGCGTCCGCGGCGAGGAGGGCACGAGCCTGACGCTCACAGTGCAGCGCGGCGGCGAGACGTTCGACGTCACGGTCACGCGCGCGACCATCGAGGTGGAGGTCGTCCGGGCTGAGCTGCTGGACGGAAATGTCGGCTATCTGAAGATCAACAATTTCGATTCCGGCTGCGCCGAAAAGTCCATTGCCGCCATCGAGTCCCTGCGGGAGCAGGGCACAACGTCTCTGCTGTTTGACGTCCGCTTCAATCCGGGTGGCCACAAGGATGAGCTTGTGGAGCTGCTGGATTATCTCCTGCCGGAAGGCCCGCTGTTCCGCTCCGTGGACTATAAGGGCAACGAGGATATCGATTATTCCGATGCGTCCTGCGTCGAGCTGCCGATGGCCGTTCTCGTGAACGGAGATTCCTATTCTGCCGCCGAGTTCTTTGCTGCGGCGCTGCAGGAATACGGCGTCGGCACCGTCGTCGGCACGCAGACGGTCGGCAAGGCAAATTATCAGCAGACCTTCGTCCTGAGCGACGGCTCTGCTGTCGCCGTTTCGACCGGCCATTATCAGACCCCGCACGGCGTCACGCTGGCGGGCGTCGGCATCACGCCGGATATCCCGGTCGAGGTCGATGACGACACCTACCTGAAAATTTACTCCAATGCGCTCGAAAAAAGCGAGGATGCGCAGCTGCAGGCGGCCATCGCGGCCCTGACGCAAGGAAACCCTTGACAAGTGCGGCGGCAATCCTCTATAATCACAACGAATGAACGGGCTTTGCCTGATTTTGGGAGGAACATGGAATGGCAAAAGAATTTAAGCTGACCAGAGAACGTCTGAAGGAGCTCGAGGAAGAGCTCAATTATCTGAAAACCACGCGCGAGAAGGAAGTCGCGGAGCAGATCAAGGAAGCCCGCTCCTTCGGCGATCTTTCCGAGAACAGTGAATATGATGAAGCGAAAAATGAGCAGGCCAAGCTGTACGGCCGCATTGCGGAGGTCGAGAACATTCTGTCCCATGCTGTCGTGATCGATGAGAGCGCCGAGCAGGAGCGCGCCGGTGTCGTCGGCCTTGGCTGCACCGTGAAGGTCCGCGACCTTGATCTGGAGGAAGAGGCGACGTATGCTATCGTCGGCTCGCAGGAGGCCAACCCCATGGAGTCCCGCATTTCGGACGACTCTCCGTTCGGCCGCGCCATGCTTGGCAAGCACATCGGCCAGACCGTCGAGGTGGAAGCCCCGGTCGGCACGATCCGTTTTGAGATCCTTTCCGTAGAACGATAACACAGGAGGAATACCGTGGCTAAGAATACCCAGCAGCCCGAGCTTTCCATGGTCGATCAGGTCCGCATCCGCCGGGAAAAGCTCGCGCAGCTTCAGCAGGAGGGGCAGAATCCCTTCGCACAGACAAAGTTTGAATTTACCAGCAACAGCGCCGAGATCAAGAAAAACTTCGAGCAGATGGAGGGAAAGAAAGTCTCCGTCAGCGGCCGCCTGATGACGAAGCGCGGCATGGGCAAGGTCATGTTCTGCGACCTTCAGGATGCCGTCGGGCGTATCCAGATCTATTTGAAGATCGACGAGATGGACGAAGCGACGTTCGAGCGCTGCCGCAAGCTCGACATCGGTGATATCGTCGGCGTGCATGGCGATGTGTTCCGCACGCAGCGCGGCGAGATCTCCGTGCGCGCGCACGAGGTCGTCCTGCTTGCCAAGGCTCTGCTGCCGCTGCCGGACAAGTTCCATGGCCTGACGAATCTTGAGACCCGCTATCGCCAGCGCTATGTGGACCTCATCGTGAACCCCGACGTTAAGGACACGTTCGTGAAGCGCAGCCTTATCCTGCGCGAGCTGCGCAGCTTCCTCGATGGGCGCGGCTTTCTCGAGGTCGATACCCCGATCCTGACGCCGTTTGAGATCGGCGCGTCTGCGCGCCCGTTCTATACCCACCACAACACGCTGGATATGGATATGGTCCTCCGCATCGAGACGGAGCTGTACCTCAAGCGCCTCATTGTCGGCGGCATGGACCGCGTGTATGAGGTCGGCCGTATCTTCCGTAATGAGGGCATGGACCCGAAGCACAACCCCGAGTTCACCACCATCGAGCTTTATCAGGCCTATACGGATTTCCATGGCATGATGGACCTTGTCGAGGACATGATGAAGCAGGTCGCGCAGAATGTCTGCGGCAGCCTCGTCGTGCCGTACCAGGGCCACGAGATCGATCTGGGCCACTGGGAGCGCCTGACCATGATCGACGCCGTGAAGAAGTACAGCGGTGTGGACTTCCGCGACTGGAAGACGGACGAGGACGCCATCGCCAGCGCGAAGGCGCACAATGTCACTCTGCCCGAGGTCCCGACGAAGGGTGCCATTCTGGCGGAGTTCTTCGATGCATTCGTCGAAGAAAAGCTCATCCAGCCGACGTTTATCTATGATTATCCGGTGGAGATCAGCCCGCTTGCCAAGCGCAAACCGGATGACCCCGCGTTCACGGAGCGCTTTGAGTACTTCATCAATGCCACGGAGTTCGGCAACGCCTTCTCCGAGCTGAACGACCCGATCGACCAGCGCGGCCGCTTCGAGCGTCAGGTCGCCGAGCGCAAGTCCATTGAGCCGGATTGCCGTGCGCAGGTGGATTATGACTTCATCAATGCACTGGAGTACGGCATGCCGCCTACAGGCGGCCTCGGCTTCGGCATCGACCGCCTCGTGATGCTCCTGACCGACAGCGCCTCCATCCGCGATGTTCTGCTTTTCCCGACAATGAAACCTTTGGACACTCCCAAGTCGGAGAAAAAGCCTGAGGAAGTCGGTATCATCGGCGGAGCTAAGGGTACGGTCGAGATCGAGATTAAGGACGAGCCGATCGATTTTTCCAATGTTCAGATCGAGCCGCTGTTCCAGAATCAGGTCGATTTTGACACCTTCTCCAAGAGCGATTTCCGTGCCGTGAAGGTTAAGGAATGCGAAGCCGTGAAGAAGTCCAAAAAGCTCTTAAAGTTCGTTTTGGACGACGGAACCGGCGTAGATAGGGTCATTTTGAGTGGAATTCACGAATATTATGAGCCGGA
>DQIA01000037.1:0-413 GCA_003525905.1 Clostridiales bacterium | reverse complement strand
GCAAAGCTCTATTGATTGACCCTCAATTGTCGGTGCTTACGCCACAACTTACGCCAATTTACTCCGAGCTTACGCCAAAAATGCGTTTGGAATTTTGCGATTGCAGACAAGTTCCGATAGCATACGATAATTTCATATGATTTAAGCCCGCTGATTTTGATCAGCGGGCTTTTTCTATTTCTGCCCCTATTACATCTTTGTGATGTGATAGGGGCTTTTTTTGTTCCTGAAAGGTGGTCGAAAAAATTTTTTGAAAAATCTCAAAAAAACTTCGTACAAATCGAAAAAAATTTCCCAGTTGGTTAGTGAGGGCAAAAACCTCACGAACCTTGAAAATCGAATAGACATTCAACAGGTACATTCCTGATCGGGGGCGAAAGCCCCAGCCGAATGAAGGTGCGCCACGAACTTCC
>DQIA01000090.1:1983-2715 GCA_003525905.1 Clostridiales bacterium | reverse complement strand
TGGTTCCCAGCATTTAAGCTCTGACTTCTTTTTTTGTCCAGATATCGCTGTCTGCCGTCTATTTGTGCGTCCTGCACATCTTGCGCCACACGCGCACGTTCATATAAGGATTTCGAGCATCCCCTCTGCCCCGTGGTAATTTATGTTCTTGTCGTATCGGTTATCCATCTTGGCCTGCGGCGTGACGGACAGCTCGGCGGCCAGCGCCTCCTGCGTCAGATTTCTGGCAATGCGAAGCTCGCGGATCTTTTTCCCGATCTCCATGTTCGTTTCCTCCGTTCAAAGTCGTGCAGCGCTGCGTTCTGGATACAGCATACCACACGCCGCGCAAAAAGGAAAGCGCCGCGGGAGCGGGAGCGCGCAACCGGCAGGCGAGTCAGCCGCGGTGGAACAGGCCGCGCTTGACATAAGGCGCGCTCTGCACGGACACAAGCTTGTAGCCAGTCGGCTCGAGCGCACGTCGCAGGGCGTCCTCCGGGATCTCCTCGGCCGTGACGAGCACGGTCTCGCCCTTGCTGTGCGACGAGCTGACCTTCTTCAGCGGGAAGGCCGCGCGCAGCGTGTCGTTGACGTGGCTCTCGCACATGCCGCACTGCATGCCGTCGATCTTCAATGTCATCTGTACCATAGAAATTGCCTCCATTTCAGGTTAGTATTCTCTAACCATCGTTTCAAAAAAGCAGGCCGTTTATGACCTGCTTCATTCTGCCGAAAAAGCCTCGCAGAGTTTGC
>DQIA01000090.1:0-1887 GCA_003525905.1 Clostridiales bacterium | reverse complement strand
CGCAAACGTGCGAAGGGTGCGCCCTTCGTGCGCTGCCGCGAGCCGCAGCCTTTTCAAACGAGAGCCCAGTGAAACGGGTCTCGTTTGAGAGCGTGTCAAAAATATTTTTTGACACGCTCTCTGACCTGCTTTCAGGATAGCACGGAGTCCCGCGCTTGTCAAGTCTCAGCGCTCATTCTCGCGCAGATGGCCGAGGCTTCCGCCCGGATGCCACTTGACATACTGCTGCGGCGTGACCTTGGCCTCGCTCTGCAGCAGGACGCTCAGGGCCTGCAGCACGAGGGTCTCGGCCAGGATGGAGGCGCGGGGCGCGCGGTCGAGCGGGCCGCCCTCGGCGTCCGCATGGGCCAGCAGATGGACCTCGCTCTGCTGCGCGAGCCACGAGGAAGCGTTGCCGCTCACGCCGATGACGGCGCAGCCGTTGTTCTTCACGGCGCTGACCGTCGCCTTCATCTCGGCGGTCTCGCCGCTGTTGGAGATGAAGATGACGACATCGCCCGGCACGAGCTGGCCGCAGGAGCCGTGCACGGCCTCGGTGCCATGCAGGAAATAGGCGGGCGTGCCCGTGGAGGAGAACAGCGAGGCCGCATAGCCCGCCAGATGCGCGGGCTTGCCGATGCCGGAGATGTGCAGGCGCTTGCCCGCCGCTTTGGCCGCGAGGATCAGCTCCGCCGCACGCTCGAGCGCGGGATAGTCCATGTTGTCCAGCGTGGCGGCGACGTTCTCGCGCGCCGTGCGGGCGAATTTTTCATAATCGGCTTTCCAGGTACGTTCCATATCTCAGCCCTCCAGTCCGCTCACGCCGCCGGGCATGGTCGCAGCGACCTCGGCCAGCGTGGGAAGCGACGGCATCGCACCGAGACGGGAGACCGTCAGGGCCGCCGTGTGGTTGGCAAAGCGCAGGGCGTCCTCGGAGGACAGGCCGCTGCAGACCGCCACGCAGAACGCGCCGACGAACGAATCGCCCGCTGCGGTCGGATCGATGGCCTTGACGCCGGGAACGGACGGACTGAGCACGAACCGGCCGTCCTCCACGAGGGCCGCACCGGCCGAGCCGATGGTGATGAGCAGCTTTTCCACGCCCTTTTCGCCGAGCTTTGCGGCGGCGGCGCGGACGGAGGCCTCGTCAACATGGCTGCCCTCGTGGCCGATGGCAACGCCGCTCAGGTCGCGGGCCTCGTGCTCGTTCGGGGAGAGGTACGTCAGGCAGGCAAGCAGCTCCTCGGGCAGGGGGGCGCTGGGGGCCGGGTTCAGCATGACGGGCACACCCTTGTCGTGGGCATATTTTGCAACGATCGTGTTGATCTCCATCGGGATTTCGAGCTGGAGCACGACGAGGTCGAATTCGGCGATGCGGTCCTTCAGAAAGGCGACGTCCTCCGGCGTGATGGTCATGTTCGCACCGGGCACGACGAGGATGCGGTTCTCGGTGCCGCCGTTCGGCTGCTCCTCGAGGATGATAACGGAGCAGCCGGAGGCCGCGTTGTCATCATAAAGGATGCAGGACGTATCGATGCCTGCCTCCTCGCAGGTGCGGCGCATCTCGTCGCCGTTCGCGTCGTGACCGAGCTTGCCGCACATCGTGACCTGCGCGCCGAGGCGGGCCATCTGCACGGCCTGATTGGCGCCCTTGCCGCCGGGGGCCTTGTTGAAGCGCTCGGCGAGGATCGTCTGGCCCTGACGCGGGAAGACGCGCGTCGTGACGATCTGGTCCATGACAAAGCTGCCGACGACCAGAATTTTCGGTTTCTTTCCCATTGTGTTTCTCCTTTTTGCGATCTCCCGCTGCAGGAAGCGGGGAGACGGATTTTCATTCACGCAGGCGGCGGACCGCCCGTCAGCTTGTCAAAAAAGTCCCTTCGGGCCTTTTTCGCCAAGCTGCTTTCA
>DQIA01000051.1:81110-81477 GCA_003525905.1 Clostridiales bacterium | reverse complement strand
GACAAATGTCCGGGCCGCTTCGTTATGGAATCAGGTTCGGCGCGTGCGCGCGCACGAGCTGCAGGGCGTCCTCGTCGATGACGGCCGTCACATCGGGATGCAGCCGCAGAATGGATGCCGGGACCTGTGGCACGATCCTGCCGCACAGCAAGCGTTCTGTGATCTCTGCCTTTCCGCTGCCGCTGAGGAGCAGCAGGATGCGCTTCGCCCGCATCAGCACACCGAGGCCGACCGTAATAGCCTGCCGCGGCATGGTGTCCGGGTCGTCAAAGTAGCGCGCGTTTGCGGCGAGCGTCTGCGGGGCAAGGTCCACAAGGTGCGTGAGCTCCGGAAAATCATCTGCAGGCTCGTTGAAGCCGATGTGGCC
>DQIA01000051.1:30387-81060 GCA_003525905.1 Clostridiales bacterium | reverse complement strand
GGCTCGTTGAAGCCGATGTGGCCGGTGTGGCCGACGCCGAGGATCTGCAGATCGGCCGGGTGAGAGCTGCAGAGTGCTTCATAGCGGCGGCACTCCTTCAACGGGTCGGCTGCATCGCCCTGCGGGACCGCCGTGTGCTCCGACGGGATGCCGCAGGGGCGGAAGAAATGCTCCTCCAGATAGTAGTGATAGGACTGCGGATGCGTGCCGGAGAGACCGGCATATTCATCCGTGTTGACCGTGCGGATGCGGGAAAGGTCGAATGCGTCCTCCCGGTGGCGCCGGACCAGCTCCCGATACATGCCCTCCGGCGAGCTGCCGGTCACGGTGCCGAGACAGGTGTCCGGCTTTTGTCTGATCTGCGCCTCAACGATATCTGCGGCACAGCAGCTCAGAGCCTCATAATTCGGAACCGCGATGATCTTCATGTGCCTACCTCTGCCAGAGCGGCCTGCTCCATAAAATAACGTGTGCGATCCGGGTCGACCGGATTGCGCATATCGCCGTTTTTGATCCAGGTCGCTACGCAGACAGCGTCATATTCCTGCAGCAGCTCGCGAACGTTGTCTCCCGTTGCGCCTCCGCCGAGGAACAGCGGGATGCCGGGAACGCGCTGCCGTACCTGCCGGGCCATGGACAGACTCTCCTGCGCGTTCTTCCCGCAGAGGAACAGACCGTCGGCAAACGCCTCGTGGACGCACTGCCAGGCCGCTTCGTCCAGCGGCTGGGGGCACAGCGGGATGCCGTGGCGCTCCCAGACGTCAGCATAGACGGGAATGTCCGTCCCCAGCTTCCGTTTCAGTGCGGTGATCTCGCAGCACTGGCCCTGCAGCAGTCCGGCGCTTGTGACCTCTGCACCGGTGTACAGATGCTCCACGCGCACAAAGTCCGCTCCGGCGGCATCCGCCACAGCCAGCGCGGCCACGCCGTCCCAGTTGACGAGCACGCCAAGGCACAGCGCGGGGAAGCTCCGCCGGATGGCCTGCGCCACAACGCTGAGATAGGCGATAGCCTCCGGCGTGGACTGCTGCCGGATGGGCATGTCGCCCATATTTTGTAAAATCACGCTCTGCACGCCGCATTCGGCCAGAATGCGCGTTTCCTCCAGCGCCTGCTCCGTGATGAAGCTGATGCGTTCGCCCCGGTTACGGTAGCTGCCGGGCAGGGGACGGGTCTGCACCATGCCGATGACTCTGCCCTTCATGCGTTCGCACCTCCCAATTTTGCAGCATAGTTCAGCCCGGCGGTATACATGGCCGTCGGCGGAAGAATGCCTGCCTCTGTGATATAAGCGGTGATGAATTCCGGTGCAATGGCCACAAGCTCCGGGCAGACGAAGTCCACGCCTGCCGTTTCGTCGGCCGTCCAGCTGCCGCCGATGCGCTGGCGGTGATTGTCGAGGATCGGCTTTTTTCGATAGCCGTCCAGCGCACGCAGGTCGAGCTTCAGCAGGGGCGTCGGCACATAGAACGGCACATGGAACCGGCTGCACAGCAGGGCCGTCAGCTCCGAGCCGACCGTGTTAAAGCATGTTCCGTCCGGATAGTACGTCTCGGAGCCGATGAAGGCGGCATCGCACGCCGGAATATATTGATACAGCGCGCAGTCCGGAATGACATGGACGCTGTGCCCAGCGCGGAGCAGCGGTGCGACATAGGGCCTGCCGCCGTCGAGCGCGCGGCTCTCGGGCACGATGCAGCGGAACGAAACGCCATGCTCCTGCCCCAGAGCGGAAATTGCCGCCACGGTACTGGAATAGTCATAGAGCAGCAGCGTCCTTTTGCCTTCCAGAACGGTCCAGAGCAGGGAACGGATCTTTTCCAGATCCTTTGCGGCCTCCGTACGGTAGCACTCGACACCCTTCCGGATGCTCTGTGCAAGCCCTGTACGGCTGCTGCCGTGTACATTGCGCAGCATGAGGCCAATGGCATTCGTGATGGCCTGACTGGACTCGCCGCGCGTTGCGATAAAGTGGTCGGCGATGCCGCGGAGCAGGGGGAGGGGATCGTCCGCGCCGTTTTCGGCAATGCTGAGGAAAATGTCTCCGATGATGCGGATATGGCTGCTTGCGCCGAGGACGCGCTGTTCGTTGACGTCGTCAAAGCGCTCCTGCGCCTCCGGCGAGAGCAGCTCCCGCCATTTGCAGGGGACAACAAACATGATTATTCTCCTTTCGGCTCGATCACACGGATGCTGACGTCCTCCGGCAGGTCTCCGGTCACGGTGAGGCTGTCCTCCCAGAAGGCAGCGTAGTCCGCACCGTCGCGCTTCTGCCACCATGCGTCCAGCTCGCCCATCGTCGCGTGCCAGAGCGGCAGAGCACGGACGGCCTCGGCCAGACGCGGGAATGTCTCCTTGGCCAGCAGGCCGAAGTGCTGCGGATGGCTGTAGAGGATGACGGGAAGTCCTGCCTCTGCCTGACGGCGCACGGACCGGCAGAAATAGTCCGTCACAGAACCCTCCGGCAGCGCCGTGCCCTCCTCCTCGGCCTTGGCAACGGCGCGCTCCGTGGAGAACGGGTCGACCGGCAGCTGCTTGACCGCCATACGCGTGCCGTGGTCATAGGGATAGAAGGGGAGCCCGAAAACGGCATAGCCGAAGTCCGAGGTATAGGTGACGCCGTCTTCCTCCAGCGCCCGGTTCAGGGCAAAGTTCCACATGCCGCGCGGTGCGACAAAGCCGGTCGTATAGTCGATGCCCAGCTCCTTCATCCATGCGCGGCAGTCGTGAACATTGCGGAAGTTCTCCTCCTGCGTGGTGAACAGATTGTGGATATCGGCGTGGCAGCCGATGTCGTGGCTCGGGTCAATGTCCCGCAGACGCTCGGCCTCCGGCTCGCAGAGCGATTTGTTTGTATAGAACGTCACGCGGATGCCGGCCTTTTTCGCGGCATCGCTGATGCGGCGGAGATGGTCGCCGTAAATGCCGTCAATGTCCACGCGGAACACGAAGACGGACTGATAGTTTCCTGGGTAATAGTGCAGGTAGACATACGGCAGGCCGCGTTTGCCATAGGAGCGGATGAGCAGCTCCCGCATGGCGCGCAGCAGCAGGTGCTTGTCCACCGATGTGATGCGCTCGGTAAAGTCGGAATCCGGCGTTGTCCGGCGCAGGGTGTCGCCCAGTGCGCAGATGAGCTCCGAGAACGGGATCCCCGTATACCAGCAGCCGCCCTTTCCGACACTCTGCCAGACAATGGCGGGGTATTCATCCGGGTGCAGACCGCATTTGATCTTGCGGCTCTCATGCAGGCGAAGCAGGCCGAGGCCGCTGCCCGCATAGACGGGGACGAGGCTCGCAATGCGCGGCGTGCCGCAGTCAAGCTCCGTCAGGTCGGCAAATTCGAGCGCCGCCGTGCCGATATAGTCCGTGGGGAAGGGAAGCTCCTCCGGATGCATGCCGGAGAGCACGGCGATGCCGCCCTCCTGCAGATAGTCGGGAAGCCAGACGGGCGCTTCACCCTCGCACAGCAGGACCGGGCAGTCCGGCCTTTCCGTCGTCAGAAAATGCGGGGTCTTTTCCTGCTCGCACAGGATGCGCCAGCCGTCCGTCTGCTCCGGATGACGGCTGGGGTAAATACCGGCTCTCAGCTGCATAGTGCTTCCCCCTTTTCCAGAATGAACTGCTCCGTTTCTGCGCGGGACGGGAGCTTTGTACGCGAGCCGACCGCACCAATAGCGATGGCAGCTGCTGCAGAGGCATACTGGGCGCAGCGCTCCATGCTCCAGCCCTCCACAAGGCCGGAGAGGAAGACCGCGTTGAAGCAGTCGCCCGCGCCGGTCGTGTCCTGCACCGGGACGGAAAATGCCGGGCAGTGGTGGGAGTATCCCTTTCGGAAGACCCATGCTCCGTTTTCTCCGCAGGTGACGACAACGGTCTGCACGCCGCGCGCCAGCAGCTGCTGCGCACCTGCTTCCAGATTGGTGCAGCCCGTCAGAGCAGCCAGACCGGCTTCGTTCGGGAAGGCCGTGTCCACGCGCTGCAGGACGCTGTCCCACACGGCGGCGGGCGCATTTCCCGCCGTTGCCTCGATGTCCATGGACAGCAGCGTCTGCGTACCGTCCAGCGCCTGTGCCACATGGGCGGCAAGGGTCATATCCAGAGAGGTCATGTGAACGCGCTTTGCGGTTTTCAGATAGGCAAGGTCGACCTCCTCCGGCTTCGGCAGAAAGCCGGACGTCTCCACAATGGTCAGCGCCTTTTCGCCGGTGTCGTCCAGCAGGACCATGCAGAAATAGGTCTCACAGGCGGGATCGACGACCATATGGCTGATATCGACGCCGCGGCGCTGCAGGTCGCTTTTTGCCAGCTCGCCGTAGCCGTCCATCCCGACCTTGCAGACGGCACCGGCCTTCGCTCCGAAGGCGGCTGCGGCGCAGCAGAAGTTTCCGATGATCCCGCCGGGGAAATTCCCGAGCAGCTGCCCGCGCACCTTCTCGTCATGCGAAGCAATGTGCGGAACGCGGATCATCTAAAAATCCAATTTTTCAAGCATAATTTTCGCGATTTCAACAAAATAGTAGATAAAATTAAAACAAAAATGTGCATTTTCACAAGGCAAGAATGAGACGATTGAATACGGAAAAAGATACATTTCCGTGATGCCATGGGGAACGCTATTCATCGACATGAAAACATATACAAAACTGTCCTGAAGTTGTCACATTCCGGCGCAGAATCCGGGGGTAATTATGCAGCATTTCGATAGCCCCGGCCTGCCCCTCCCGATACCAAAAAAGATACATTTGCAGGTACAGGAACAATACATTTCCGATACATTTCAACTTACCCAGCCAAAAAAATTTTTGCGTGGATACCCTAGAAACATCGCTGCAGCGCGGAAAAAGCAAAAAACAGCCCGCCCGAGATGGACACTCGGACGGACTGCCAGACAGAAATACTATTTTCTCCAAATAAAACGATCCACAATGCCGGTATAGCTCTGGATGATCCGCGCGACCTTCACGGAGACGTTTTCCGTGGTATAGTCTGGCACTGGGGTGCCGAATTCGCCGTTTTGCTGCATCTGCACTGCCAAGTCAATGGACTGCAGCAGCTGCTCCGTATGGATGCCAGACAGAACAAAGCAGCCCTTGTCCAGCGCCTCCGGGCGCTCGGTGGAGGTGCGGATGCACACCGCCGGGAAAGGCTTGCCGACCGACAGGTAGAAACTCGACTCCTCCGGCAGCGTGCCGCTGTCGGACACGACGCAGAAGGCGTTCATCTGCAGACAGTTGTAATCGTGGAAGCCCAGTGGCTTGTGCGCAATCACGCGCTTGTCAAGTCGGAAGCTGCTTTCCTCCAATCGTTTCCGGCTTCTCGGGTGGCAGGAGTACAGCACCGGCATACCATATTGCTCCGCCATGGCGTTTACCGCTGTGAACAGGGAACGGAAATTCTCCTCCGTGTCGATATTCTCCTCCCGGTGAGCGGAGAGCAGAATGTACTTTCCTTTTTCCAAACTGAGCCGGGCGTGAATGTCGCTGGCCTCGATCTGCGGAAGATTCTGATGCAGCACCTCCGCCATGGGGCTGCCCACTACGAAGGTGCGCTCCTTCGGGACGCCCGCGGCATTCAGATAGCGCCGGGCGTGCTCGGAGTAGCAAAGGTTCACGTCGGAGGTCACATCCACAATGCGGCGGTTCGTCTCCTCCGGCAGGCACTCGTCAAAGCAGCGGTTCCCGGCCTCCATGTGGAAGATCGGAATGTGCAGCCGTTTGGCGGCGATGACGGACAGGCAGGAGTTGGTATCCCCCAGCACCAGCACGGCGTCCGGCTTGACCTTCTGCATGAGAGCGTAGCTCTTGGCAATGATCGTGCCGATCGTCTCACCCAGATTCGCCCCGGCGGCGTTCAGGTAATAGTCCGGCGCGCGAAGCCCCAGATCTTCAAAGAACACCTGATTCAGCTCGTAGTCGTAATTCTGCCCGGTGTGGACGAGAATCTGCTGAAAATAGCGGTCGCAGCACTGGATGGTAGCAGAAAGACGGATGATCTCCGGCCGCGTGCCGAGGATCGTCATCAGCTTGAGTTTTTCCATGTCAGACCTCCTCATAGAACGTGTCCGGGTGCTGCGGGTCGAAGCACTCGTTGGCCCACATCAATGTGACCAGATTATCGGTGTCGCTGAGATTCGTGATGCTGTGGGTATAGCCCGGCAGCATGTGGACGGCTTCGATCCGCTCGCCGCTGACCGCAAACTCCAGAACCTCGTCCGCGTCCAGCCGCCGCTCACGGATCAGCCCGTGTCCGGCTACAACGATAAAAAATTCCCACTTGCTGTGGTGCCAGTGCTGGCCCTTGGTCACGCCGGGCTTTGTGATGTTCACGGAGAACTGCCCGCAACTCTGCGTTTTCAGCAGCTCCGTGAAGCTGCCGCGGACATCGACGTTCATTTTGAGCGGAAACGAAATTTTCTCCGGCGGCAGGTAAGAAAGATAGGTGCTGTAGAGTTTCTTTTCAAAACTGCCCTCCGGAATTTCCGGAAGTAGCAGCGTTTCCGGCTGGACGTGAAAGGATTGCAGTAGCTCCACGATTTTGCCCAGCGTCACGCGGTGCGTCACCGGCACGCGGCAGAAATCTCCGCCGGGCACCTGCGTCAGGCCGTCATAATCGCAGCGGTGCGCCCGGCCGGACAGCGCTGCCAGCAGCTCCGCGACAAGATCGTCAATGTAGACCAGCTCCAATTCCGTCGCGGGGTCGTTGACCGTGATTGGCAGATCGTTTGCAATGTTGTGACAGAACGTCGCCACGGCGGAATTGTAATTCGGTCGGCACCACTTGCCGAACACGTTGGGGAAGCGGTAAATCAGCGCCTCCGCGCCGGCCTCGGCGGCATAGGCCCGCAGCCGCTTTTCGCAGGCCAGCTTTGCCTTGCCGTATTCACTCCCCGCATAGCGCCCGACGAGAGATGCCTGCGCGGAGCTGGCCAGCATCACGGGGCAGCGGTTGCCCGCGTTTTGCAATGCGGCAAGCAGTATTTCCAAAGAGCCGGTATTGCCGGGGAGGTATTCCTCTGCCGTTTTCGGGCGGTTTACCCCCGCCAGATGGAATACGAAATCCGCGGATTTGGCATAAGCGGCAAGCTGCTCCGGTGAGCCGTCCGTGTCATATTCGAAGATTTCCCGGATGTCCAGCTCCGGGTGCGTGCGGTCCTTGCCGTCGCGGATGTTTCGGAGCGCTGCGACGAGATTTTTCCCCACAAAGCCGCGCGTGCCGGTGACAAGAATGTTCATCAGCAATTTCCTCCAAAGAGCTTCAGCTTCTGCAGCAGGCGCTTCATACCATCCAGGTCCAGCCGCTGGGTGTTATGGGAGGTGTACGGTTCGATCTGAGACAGCTCCGCGCTTCCTTTGGAGAAATAGTTGTCGTAGTTCAGGTCGCGGCTGTCGGCGTGGATACGGAAGAAACCTGGCAGGTCCTCCGCCCGCAGCATTTCCTCCGAGGTCACGAGTACCTCAAAGAGCTTCTCGCCGTGGCGCGTGCCGATGGTCTGCACGCCGAGGTCGGACTGCTTCAGCTCCAGAACAGCCTGCGCCAGTGTTTCAATGGTCGCGGCGGGCGCCTTCTGCACGAACAGGTCGCCCTGCTTACCATGCTCGAAGGCATAGAGAACGAGATCGACCGCTTCGCTGAGCGTCATCATGAAGCGAGTCATGTTCGGATTCGTAACGGTGAGCGGCTTGCCCTCGTCGATCTGGTCGCAGAACAGCGGAATGACTGAGCCGCGGGAGGCCATGACATTACCATAGCGCGTCAGGCAAAGCACGGGATCGTCTGCCAGCATCTGCTTCGACCGGGCGATGACGTTCTTTTCCATCATAGCTTTGGACATGCCCATGGCGTTGATGGGATAGGCGGCCTTGTCGGTGGAGAGAAAGATCGCCTTCTTGACCCGGTTTTCCACGCAGGCATCAATGACGTTGTTGGAGCCGATGACATTGGTTTTGACGGCCTCCATGGGAAAAAATTCGCAGGAGGGCACCTGCTTGAGGGCGGCGGCGTGGAACACATAGTCCACGCCCCGGAAGGCTGGGGCGATGGAGCGGTAGTCCCGCACATCGCCGATGTAGAATTTGATCTTCTCCGCGCAGGCGGGACAGGCCAGCTGATAGGCGTGGCGCATGTCGTCCTGCTTTTTCTCGTCGCGGGAGAGAATACGAATCTCGCGGATGTCCGTGGTCAGAAAGCGGTCCAGAACCGCGTGACCGAAGGAGCCGGTCCCGCCCGTGATGAGGAGGACTTTGTTTTCAAATCTTGACATAATCAGCATGCCTTTCTCTGCGAATTATCGGTTTTCTTTCGCTTTGGAAACACATCACGCAGCAGGATTGCCTGACACATCAGCAGCCCATTGGGACGCAGCGGACGTAGGAGAAGCGGAAATACGAACGTTGTAGATATTTGCGTCAGCAGGGAGGCAACGGCAGCACCTGTTGCGCCCCAGCAGGGAATCAGCAGAAAATTCAGAGCCACATTCACCAACGCGGAGCCGATATAAAGCGGTGTCAGGTACTTTTGCTTTCCTTCGCATACCACCCACGCGCCGCGGGCCACGCCCAGATAAGAGAATGCGGTGTACCATGTAATGACCTGCATCGGCATGACAGCCGGAAGGTACGCTTCCCCATAGAGCAGGCTGACAGCCGGTCGTGCAAGCAGCGTGATCACGGCGGAGACGGCAACAGAAAGATAGAAAACAAGGGCATACAGCTGCCGGTTATGCCGGACGAACTGCGCTCGATCCGTCCGATGGGCCTGCATGATACCGGGCGTGATCGAATCAATGATAGCCGACAGGACGAAGGTCCACACGGTAGCCAGACTGGTAGCCGTGGCGTAGTAGCCAACGGAGGCCTCATCCAGCAGATGCTTGAGCATAAAGCGGTCTGTACAGTTATAGACGGACACCATGAGGCCGCAGAGAATAAAGCTCCCGCTCTGGCGCAAAAGGGCGCGCCCCTTTGCAGGCGAAATATGCAGACGGGGACCGCCGCGCCACTTGTACAGCCCCAGAAATACAATGGCTGCCACGGCATAATCGATTGTGTTGGAGATGGCAAACCAGCGAACGTCCTTGCCCAAAACCAGAAGGAGTACTTTGTAGAAAGAGACGATGATATACCCAACCGATGTGGCAATCGTTGCGTATTTGGACTCCAGCCGACTTTGAAACCAGTACTGAATGGTATCAAACGCCTGAAAGATCAGGGACATGCTGTAAAGCGCTACCACGGTCATGGTCAAGCGCTCTCCCCGGTCAACAACTGCCACAATGGCTAGAATGGTGACCGCTGACATCACACTGGACAGCAGCCGCATTGCGATCGCCGTTCCAACTGTAGTTCCGGCACCCTCCGGGTCATCCATAAAGTCCTTCAAAAGGAGTGAACTCAACCCCAGAGTGGCAAAGGATGTGAAAAAGGCGGTATACAGGGCAGCATAGTTGACCAGACCATAGTTACTCGGCCCCAGATAGCGTGCAGTGAGCAGATTGACCAGAAAGGCCAGTGCCATGTGCAGGATTCTACCTGCGACCAGCCAGCCCGCGTTTTTGGCGGCACGTCGGCTGAAAAAAGATACTTTCATATTTGCGATATATGCCAGCAGTGGCTAAGCGCGGCTGCACGGCCCTTCCAAATAGAGTTCGGGGGACGGAACCCCCTCTGAAATGGCCCGGATCAAATCGACCAGCCGACGGGCGGCTTCTTGCGCATTCCAGGTGTTTGTGATGGTCTCATAGGCATGTTTGCCCATTGCTTCCCGTGTAGATGGCTGCTCCAACAACCGTACGACATTTTCGTATAGTTCATTCCTATTCCCAGCGCGATAGACACAGCCATTTACGCTATTCTCGACCAAATAGGGCGTCGAGCCGGCTGCGTCACTGGCAACGACTGCGCAGCCGCTGTTCATGGCCTCGTTCAACACAGCGCCCCAGCCTTCGTGGCGATCCGAAGTAAACAGAAATATTGCGCTGCGTTCCATTTCCCGGCGCACCTGCTCCGGTGACAGGCTGCCCAGAAGGCAGACCTGAGATTCCAAAGCATATTGTGCGATCATTCCACGCAGCTTCGGTTCCAATGTCCCGCTTCCCGCTATACGCAGAGAAAACGAATAGCCTGCATCCCGCAGCCGAGCCGCAAGCCGGATTGCATCATCCGGGTGCTTCAAATCCAGCAAGCGGCCCGCCCAGAATATACTGCCCGGCTCTTTTTGTGAGAGCAGCGCTTCCGTATCATAGGGAAGTGCAGCAGGAAAGTATCCCCATTTGTAGGACTTCCCGCGGAACAATCCCATTTTTGCGTAATCCCCGGCGGCATAGGCACTGGCGCACAGAAGATACACCGGCTTGTTAGAGGGATTCCAACGGTGCCACTTTATCATTCGCGGCAGGAATTTCAGGGGCGCCAAGCCGTTTTTCAGAGGCCGTTCCTGATAGCGCAGGATCAGCTTTCCTTCCCGCAGGCGTTCCCGCAGCAGAATTTGCGGCGCAGAGCCAACAATTACGGCATCTGCCTCCAAAATCTCGCGGGAGGCCACGACCCATTCTGCCGGGGTACGCGGCGTGACAACAAAATCCGGAAGATCCCTGATCTCGCCCCACATCGCGCGCCGCTCCAGTGAGATCGTTCCACAGGCCAGAAAGCGGAACGAGACGCCGTCTTGGGCAGCCAGTGCACGGCATAGCGGCCCCTGATGATGGTTGTAGAAATTGGAGAGAAAAATGAGGTTCATGGGGTGACCTCCGATTTGCTCTGGTGCATTGCACCGTTAATTCCACCCTGGATCATAAGAAAGAAATAATAGATGTACGGGTTTGCAATATAGATCGGTTCGACCATAAAATTTATGATTGCTGCTGACGTAAAGCAGAAAGCGATAGGGCTGATGCTACGATCTGTATGCAATCTGCCAAAGCGAAACAGTATGATTATTTCGTCAATTGTTGCTGATATCGAGAAAATGAAAGGGAGTATTCCAGCAACACGGTAAATGTCCAGCCAGAAATTGTGCGCATATGTTTGCCCGCCATACAGAACAAATTGATTATTTGAACCAAATGGATAGCGCAACCAATTATCAAAAAAGCTTTTCCAGATATTGATGCGCCCACCGGCATTTAGCAGATCCCCCTGTGTGATGCGCCGATAAAGTCGTGTCGATACAAATGTGCTTTTCAAATGAGCAATATCTGCTTCCCAGACTATGAGAACGATCAAAAATAGGATAACAACGCCAAGAATGATATGGAGTCGACGCCTGAGCGATATTTTAGCTGTGAACAAAATATATATCAGAATCCCGACTATAAGCAATCCGGAGACAAAGAAAAAAGCGCGATATGCCTGCTGTATAGCGTTATAGAGTGAGATAGACAGGACAAGTAGGGACGGAATAGTCCACTTTCGATCACCGAAAAAGAGCAGGCCGATTGAAATGGCAGCAGGGAAAAGAAACAGAAGCCCCTGCGCTGTGACGGACAGATAGTCCTTATGCCAAAAGTCGTAAGCTAGTCGAGCATATCGCTCATCAACGCGATGAAAGAACTGATAAGACACAACATTAAGGGTACCATGCAGAAAGAAACCAGCTGAGATGCTTATGATCATCAACAGTAGTAAGTTTCTGTTAGGGGAATTCCTGATGAAGTGGCTGCCGACCAGGTAGCAAGCCCAAGGCATGACGAGGTATTTAAGTAGGTCGGCAAATACGAAGCTGTTATGATAGCTGTAGAATATGAAATAGAAAATTGAGAACAGAGCAAGAAGTATGGCTTGCTGCGTTATTACAATATGACGAATATGCAAGATCAAATAGGCGAGCAGGAATATTGCAAGGAAATCGCCGCCAATGCCTAAAAAATCCATACTGGAAATAAAGATGGTTAAAAGGCATAGGATATCCCTACGGTATAGAGAACCGCGTTCCTGTTGCTGAATAGCTTGCATGAAATCTCATTCCTTTGGAGTTCTTGTAAAATGCCGTGTGGGAGGGCTGCACAATTGTGCAGCCCTCCGGATGGTGTTTGCTGACAGGATTGACCTCTAAATTGTGAGAGTAAACTCGGATTACGAGTTACTGTCGTCCAATTCGGACAGAAACAGAACTTGAAATTCTTCCAGTTCATCGTCAACAGGAATAATGCTCAATTCGGTTACCATTGTTTCCAGCTGTGCTGCATCAGTTGTACCACGAACGGTGTAGGTATAGCCCAGCTTTTCAGCATAAGCCTGCGCGTAGGAGTTTGCTGCTACAGACAACACGATATTAAGCGCATCTTGCAGAATGCGGTCTTCAATTTCTGTTACAGTGTTGGGAATATACAGGCTGAGGAGCGCAGTATCGCCTTTGAATGCGTATTCTCCAATGCTTTCAAGATTGCTGCCTTCAGAGATCGCTACTTCATTCAGCTTTGTGCAGTAGTAGAAGGCATACCCATCCAATCTGGTAACACTGTCAGGAATGGCAATTGTTTTCAGGCTGCTGTAGCCAAAGGCACCCCAGCCGATGCGCTCGAGCTGCGAGCCATCTTCAAAGGTTACAGTTTCGAGTCTATTGCACCAGAAGAAGTTGAACTTACCAATATAGGTGATGTCTTTACCAATCATGACTTGCTTGATTAGATACTTGCATGCTTCCCAAGGGGCATGGTTTGTCTCATTGTCCGCCATAGGGCCACTGCCAGTGATCTTCAGCACACCGTCAGAAGTCAGAACCCATGCAGCGTCCTCACCGCAGAAGCCGGAGGCAACGACTGCTGGCCTAGCGGTTCTTGTTACATAGGCGATGCCATACTTTTCGGCATAGGTCTGAGCATAGGAGCTTTCTGCTACTGACAGCGTAACATTCGCGATGGCATTTTCAAAGATACCCCATCCAATATTATTCATGCCGTCAGGAATGTACAGGCTCGTCAGCTTTGTATCTGCCTTGAATACGCATTCACCCAAGCTGGTCAGACAACTGCTCTCACTGATCTCAACGTTGGACAGGTTGGAACAATAGTAGAAGGCATACCCTTCCAAACGGGTCACACTGTCGGGAATGGCAATCTGAGGCAGGCTGCTGTAGCCGAAGGCACCCCAGCCGATGCGTTCAAGCTGCGAGCCCTCTTCAAAGGTCACAGTTTCAAGCTTATTACACCAGAAGAAGTTGAATTTACCGATATAGGTGATGCCCTTTCCAATGACAATCTGCTTGATCTGATACTTGTATGCTTCCCAAGGAGCCTGGTTTGTGTTGTTATCCGCCATGGGACCGTCCCCGGTGATATTCAGAACACCCTCAGAGTCTAGCGTCCATGCGGCGTTCTCTCCGCAAGTGCCGGAAGCGACAACAGTCAACTTCGCTTTCCGTGTTTCATAAGCAATGCCGTACTTCTTAGCATAGGACTGCGCATAGGAGTTCTCCGCGACATACAGCGTAACATTTGCGATAGCATCCTGGAAGAGGCCTGCACCGATTTGAACAGTGCAGTCAGGAATGTAGAGGCTGGTCAGGCTTGTGTCGGCCTTGAATACGTATTCGCCCATTCTGGTCAGCTTGCTGTTTTCACTGATCTCCACATTGGACAGCTTAGAGCAGTAGTAGAAAGCATAGCCATCGATCTGTGTAACAGAGTCAGGAATGGTGATAGCGGGCAGGCTGCTGTAACCGAAAGCACCCCAGCCGATGCGCTCCAGTTTGCTGCCTTCCTCGAAGGTCACGGTTTCCAGTCTGCTACACCGGAAGAAGTTGAACTTGCCAATATAGGTGATGTCCTTACCAATTACGACTTGCTTGATTTGATACTTGTATGCTTCCCAAGGAGCGTGATTTGTATTATTGTCCGACATGGGGCCGTTTCCTGTGACGCTCAGAACACCTTCGGAGTTCAAAGTCCACGCTGCGTTATCACCGCAACTGCCGGAGGCCACAACTGTGGGCTTGGGTGTTCTTGTTTCATAGGAGATACCATATTTCTCAGCATAGGCCTGCGCATAGGAATTTGCAGCAACGGACACAGTTACATTATTGCCAGCTCCCTCGAAGATACCCCAGCCAATATTATTCGTGCCGTCAGGAATATACAGGTATTTCAGTTTTGCGTCGGCCTTGAATACGCTTTCGCCCATTCTGGCTAGCTTGCTGTTTTCACTGATCTCCACACTGGACAGCTTGGAGCAATAGTAGAACGCATAGCCGTCGATCTGCGTAACAGAATCGGGAATGGTGATGGAGGGCAGGCTGCTGTAGCCGAAAGCACCCCAACCGATACGTGCAAGCTTGATATTTTCCGCAAAAGACACGCTTTCAAGCCTGCTGCACTGGAAGAAGTTGAATTTGCCAATTGCAGTGATTTCATTGCCGATCAGGATGTGCTTAATATAATACCTGTAGTTACCCCAGGGAGCACGCTTCGCGATGTTGTCCACCATATCGCCATAACCGCCGACAACGAGCTTACCATCGCGGTAAAGAACATAATTGGCTGTCTGGCCACACAGGCCAGCATTGATCAGGTCAGCAGTTGTGCAGCGAACAAACTGACCATTTTCAAACTGGCACGTTTCACCGCAGATAACATATTCGCCCTGATAGGTAAGGCCATCTTGATCAAAGGAATATGTACCTTCCGTGAGCACCAAAACACCAGTCACGGAGTTTCCACCAGCAAAATAGCGCATTCTTCCCGTCTTCGTATCCTTCGCCCAGCCGGGGTAGGCGCTTTCCTTCGCGCCGGTCTCGTATCCGCAGACCTCACAGGAGAGCATGTCCGTCTCGCTGTCGTAGTCATAGGTATGCTCATCATTCTCGCACAGCGGGGTTTTCCTTTTACTGTACTGATCCAGCACGGTCTTACTTCCGTCCTCTGCCACATTATACGCTGTAACGGTAGCCTGGAAGCGGTCGGCGGTGACGTCGACATAGATGCTCTCGAAGTCGAGCGTGGCCTTTTCGAAGTGGAAGTCCTTATTATCCACGATGGAGTAGGACTTACCGCCGGTGGAGCCGCAGATGTAGTACACGGTGCCCTTCTCATCCACCTGACCGGCCGTCAAGGGAGCGGTGCGGGCGTAGCTGTGGTCATTGCCGGAGAAGTAGAAGTCGATCCCGGCTGCGTCGCAGGCTGCAGGCAGATACTGCTGATAGATCTCGCCGCCGCCGGTGGGGTTGGTGTAGTAAGCGGGCACATGGGTCACCAGCACCTTCCAGGTGCAGCTCGTCTTCGCAGCGTCCTCGATGAGCCACTGAGCGAACTGCTGCAGGGTGTCCTTGTCGGAGGTGTGGTTCAGGACGGCAATGTAGACGTCGCCGCGCTCCACGGAATACCAGTCAGCAGGCACGCCGAACACGGACTTCACGGCGATGGCGCCGTTGCCGCTGTCGTCTGCCTCGTGGTTGCCGATGACGTGGAGTACATCGGTGTCGCGGATGCCGTCGAGCGTGAAGAGCTTCAGGGCGTCGTCCCACTGGTTGTAGTAGCGGACATTGTCCACGGCGTCGCCGAGCTGAACGCCGAAGGGATACTGCCCGGCCAGATGATCGGCGATGCGGACCATGCCCTCAAGGGCGGCCTCCTCCTGAATGTCCGCCAGCAGGAAGAAGCGGGTCTGCTTCCCGGCTGCCGGGACGGTAAAGCTGCGAATCTCGGACCAGACCGTGCCGTCGCCGACGCGGTAGTAATACGTCGCGCCTGCGGTGAGGCCGCTCAGCGTCACGCCATTCACGCGGTTGATCTGCTTGCTGCCGGAGTAGGAGATCAGGCGGCTCGTGCCCTCGATCTGCGTGGCTTCGCTCAGATCTGCGCTGGTGGAAAGCTCTGCTACGGCGGCAGCGGCGCTGTGGCGCGGGTCGCTCATCCAGGTGATGGTCTTGCCGTCTGCGGCAGGGGAGAGGGCGTAGATGATATTGTAGGGTGCGCCGGTCTCGTCGCCCACGGCGTTGTAGCTGAACAGGGTGATCTGATAGGAGCAGTTGCCCTCGGCGTCCTCGGCGCGCAGGTTCACGCTGCCCTCGCTTGCCGTCAGGCCGGAGATGTCGATCCGGCCGTTCTCGTCGGTCTGACCCTGCAGGACGTCATTGGCATAGACGTTGACGCCGACTGCCGCAGCGCCGTCGCGAACGACGGTCACGGTCGCGGTGGCCTTGCTGCCTGCCACGGCGGTCTCGGCCGTAATGCGGTACATGGCCTCGATCGGATAATTCGCGACGGGCGTGGTGAAGCCGGTCGCATATTGGTTCAGGTCGCTGATATCGAGGTTCTCCGTCTGCTTGCAGCCGTAGGAGCCCTTCGTGACCTGCACGTTGATGCTGCTGCCCTCTGTGACGGAGGTGGGGATGGGAATGTCGACCGTGGCCAGCGCACCGGCCGTATACTTCGCGTGGTCAATGGCGGTGATCTCCACGGAGACGACGCCCTTGGAGGGATCGTAGCTCCAGCTGCCCGTCACGCCCTCGGGGAAGGTGGCGTTTGTAACGGGATAGCTGCGCGTGACGGAGATGGTTGCCGTCAGAGAGGTGATGGAAGCGGGATCATCGCTCTCCAGCGCCAGCTGCCACGTTTTGCCGACGGTGGGAACACCCAGCGTGTTCAGCGCAATGTTCGGCACGTCCGGCTTTTCGGCTTCGACGGTGAAGTAGCGGGTCTCGCGGGTGACGTTGCCGTAGCCGTCCTTCAGGTAGAACGTGATGGAGTGCAGGCCGTTGCCGAAGTGCATCAGGCCGGAGGTGCTGCCGAGAATGTCACAATCGTACTTGCCGCGATAGGTGCCGTCAAAGTAGAAATAGGCGGATTCCACGCCGGTGGCGTAGGGATCGGTCTCCTCGCTGTCGTGGTAGGTGACGAAAAAGCGGAGCTTGTCGGAGTGGAGGGTCATGCCGTCCTCGAGCTCCGTTTTGGTGCCGTCGTCGTTGACGAGCTGGATGGAGGTCACGACCGGAGCCGTGACGTCCTGATTGTTTGCGCCGTAGACGACGCAGAAATTATCGAGAAGAATGTAGCCCTTCAGGTCGCCCTTGTCGAGCTTGACGCCGTCGGTGGTGTACCAGCCGATGCCGCCGGTAGTGACCATCGCACGGAACAGCATGCCGCTGTTGGCGCGGATCAGGGCACCGGCGTACTGAGTCAGATCAGCCTCAAGATACTGCCAGCCGGTCTTCAGCCCCTCGCCGCTCCCGGCGCTGCCATTGCTGAAATTGACATAGGCGTTCGTCCAGCTTTGGCCATTATTTGTACTGGTGGCGATCTGGGCACGCAGCCACGGGACAGGGACTCCCTCGGGGATATAGACCCAGACGCCAAGCGCTGTCGGCGTGCCGTCAATGGCGAGATTGTCGCCAAGGCCGAGACAGGCACCATCGGTACCGGTGAGACCGGTCCAGTCATATTCCAGCTTGATGGCCTTATGACCGAAGCGGACGATGTCGGCATATTCCTCGGCGGTATCGGAGACGATGGAGCCCTTGACGACGCCGCCGCGGCCGGCATAGTGATAGGTCGCGACTGCATTGGAGGCCATGCCGCCAAAGCTTTCGACGGTCGTGCCGATGGTGGAATAATCCCACGGGTCCTCATCGCCGCCGTCGAGGATCATGGTCGGCTCCATGCCGATATTCACGGTAACTGTGGCGCTCAGGTCGCCGCGCGTGGCGGTGACGGTCGGGCTGCCGGAGTATTTCACGTTGCTCGTGACGGCGAACCGGTTGTTCGCAAACGAACCTGCATCCGGGTCGGAGATGGCCCAGTTGATGTCGCCGTCCTTGAGATGGACCTGCTCGGATTGATAGGTCGCCCGGAAGCCAAGGTCGCTGACGTCGTTATAGTTGAGGTTGACTTCACTCGACGCGAACGAAAGGGCGTCCGGCTCCTGCACATGCAGGATGGTCGAACCGACCGTCTTGCCGCCGCTGATTAGGTCGATCGTCACGTCGCCGGTCTTGCCGGACGAAGTGAACACGGCGGAAGCGCCGCTGCCATTGACAGTGGTCTCGCTCACAGTGCCCATGGCCGCATCGCTGACCGTGAAGACGGCGTCCGCGGGGAGCGCCTTTGCCGGAGCGCCGGAGAAGTCCATGGCGCTGGCCGTCAGCTCGACCGTGGAATTGGGTGTGTAGTATTCGCCGTCAGGCGTGACGGCGGCGTGGTCGAACTCGCCGGAGGCAGCCACGGTGGAGACGACAAGGATCGTGCCGGAGACCACGCGCTCGCTGCCGCCTGCGGGTGTGTTGCGCATGGTCAGGTCGCTTTCGCCCTCGCGTTGGGAGAGGTAGGTGGAGGAGCCGCCCTCGTCGAGCTGGATGGCCGCCACGCAGCCGAGCGCGACCATCATGCGGGCCTCTTCCTCGGCGGTGTAGCCGACGGAGCGGGGGGCCATGGTGCCGTCCGCCTGGAACAGGACGACCGTGCCGTCGGCCTTGACGCCGACGCTGGTGCGCGGGTAATAGCCGCCGTTGCCGGACTGGGAGGCAACGACCTTGCCGTCCCAGACCATGGCGACGAGCGCGTCGACCGCCTCGACGATCTGAACGGCCTTGCCCTGCTTTTCACTCTGGCTGGCCTCGGCCTGCGCAAGGGTCGTGCCCTCGCGGAAGACGTTGACGGAGCCGTCGTCAAACGCGGCGAGGAAGGCGCGGCTGGAGTTATCGTGATGCACGACACCGTTCATCACGAGATAGCCGGAGGGCTCGCCGGTGTTGATGTTGAACCACGAGGCGTTGACGCCGCCGACGACGTTCAGGCCCGTCTCCCTTTCATAGACGTGCGCCTGCTCGGTCGTGGTCTTCAGCGTCCAGCCAAGCTCCTTCGGGTTGCGGTTGCCGTAACCGGCCACAATCTTCGCCCGTCCCTCATTCGGGTTGACCTGCATGACGTTGGCAACGGTCTGGGAGTTGCCCGCGTCGTTGTTCGTGATAATCACGGACTCGGAAATATCCGGCGCGATGGAGTAGTTTTTAACAGAAGTAACACGATAGCTTGTGCCATCAATGTTGCTGCCTTTTGACAGATTGTTTGAAACGGTAGACGTAATTGCATCTGTGCTTTGCAGGTTCGTGTCGGTTCCCTTTATGGCGAATGCTGCAGTCGGTAAAGTACTAAGCAGCAGCATCACACATAAGAATAACGCTGCAATGCGCTTTGTAACGGAACACCTCATTTTTAACTCTCCTTTTCTGTAATTTATATATCTCCCGAAAGAGACTATATACAAACAAAATGGCCTACAATTAATTACGGATTATGTGGCAAGTTTTAATCGATTTTAATGTAGTCCGTAAAGGGGTGGTTCAGGTCGATCATTTCAGCGTAATGGTGGCCGACTTTTTCTTCTTCAGGAAGATCGGCTCGCCAGTTGCCATATTTCTGCGTGAGATATGCGTCAAATTGCGCAGGTATTCTGACTTGCATACCTTCAAATGCTGCAAAAGTGCCATCTCCATATTGCGCGCGCGGCGCATATTCGAGTTTCCCTTGCCAGTTGCCGTGGTTACAAATGACTTCGGAATCCCCTTCAGAATACGAGGTGATGAGTTCCTCATATTTTCTCATAATGTGCTGTGTATGCTTGTGAATCCCTAGCAGGCGCTCCAATCCAAAGAATAACTTGGTACACCAACTGCATGGCAGCTGGAATGCGCACGCTGCCATCAGTTTATACTTCTTCTTCAGCAGCTCCAATCGGCGTATCTCAAACGGTGTTTTTGGATATCCATCCAAAGGAAATACATCAATATAAACGCCATGATTGATAGATAGCTTCGCAGCACTTTTCTCAATATAAGTAGTATTCGAATCGCGAACCTTGCTGAATATCTGTGGGAATGCCGGGTCGGTGCGATAATTCTGCAGGAAATAGCTGTTCGGGAGCAGCTCCTGCGCCTTTTCAACAAAAATCTCATAGTCGGGACGGAGCAAGCCAATATCCAGATCATCATCCCAAGGAATGAAACCGGAATACTTAACTGCGCCCAAAGCACTTCCGCAAATGAGATAGTACTTGATATTCAACTGCTTGCATACGATATCTACTGCCTGGAGCAGTTTGAATTCGACTTGCTGTAAATCGGTCATAGTTCTATCTTTCTACTTTGCCTTTCCTTAACAACGTCCCATATTCTAACTTATAAGCGTGATACATATTCTCCATACTGAACCGTGCTGCGGCATCTGCGGCAATCGCCGCCCGGTCCGGTGTGGCTTCCAACCGGCTGCGCAGGGCATGTTCCAGCGCGTCCAGATCGCCATATTCCACAAATTCGCAGCAGGATGGCGGCGCGATGCTCTCAGGTCCGCCTGCGCGGAAGCCGACGACCGGTGTGCCGCAGCAGAGGCTTTCGGCAGTTACCAGCGAGAAGGTCTCACGGTGGCTCGTCAGCAGTGCGGCGTCTGCGGCGCTGTACCACGCCGCAAGCATTGCCGGATCCTCCAATCGGCCGATATCCAGCACGTTGTCCGGAACACTCTGCAGCGGATCGCGGTTCCCTACGACGGCGAATGTGACGTCCGGCATGCGCTTTGCAAGCGCAAGAACGTACCAGCCACCCTTCAGGCTGCCCTGCTCGGGGGAGAAGGACGCCGTCACATGGAGCACGAGCCTGCGTCTGGCGGATGTGTATCTTCGCCGCAGGTCAGCTGCAGCCACCGGATGGAATATCGCGGTCTCTACGCCGTTTCCAATGGTCACATGGTGCAGCCCGGCCAGAACGGGCGCCTGCTCCGCCCGGCCCCGAAGCCAGGGCGAGACGGAAACGACGGTGCAGTTGGAAAACCCGGCGAATGCATCCCGCATCCGCTTCCATGCGGCGGCCGTTCGGTCAAACAGCAGGGAGCCGGTCTGCGTCCGCAGCTGCGGGCAATGGCCGCACCCCGTGCGCCACTTTTCGCAGTCTGCCGCAATACCGCAGTTGGCGGTATAGGGGAACTCTGCGTGGAGCGTCAGCAGCGTTGGAATGCGGTGCCGTTTCAGCCAGCGGACAAGACGGAAAATATTGACGAAATAGCCGTTGATGCACTGAAGGTGGACGATATCCGGCGCTTCTCGCCGGAGAATGTACAGCAGGCGTGCGGTCGAGAGCGCACAGCCGCCGTAAACCAGTCCGGTCAGATCGGCCTCTGCATGCTGCGCCTTGGCGTACAGCTCCCCGCAGACCTTATGGACGTGCGGGTCTGTACTGCGAGGGCCGCGGCCGCAGCAGACAACGGATTTGATCCCCTCTGCCAGCAGACGGGTGTGGATCGCCTGCGTCAGGCGGCCGGTGCTCCCGGTTCCATAGACACAGTTGATCTGCAGAATTTTCATTTTGCTCCCTCCGCAGCCACGCGCTCCAGCAGCGCATGCAGGCGCGCGCTGTTATCGGCCTCGCGTCTGGCAACTGCCGCGGCGCGCTCAACGAGCTGCCAGCGATATGGCTCCTGCATCAGAACGGCCTCTATGGCGGCGGGAAGCGCCTGACGGGAGCAGGCCAGCGCGGCGCAGTCGTTCCGGCGCAGATAGGCCATGGAGGCGACATCCTCCGGTCCGTAGGCCAGCAGGGGCCTGCCGCTGGCAAGGCTCTCGATGATCTTGGTGGAGACGGAATAGCGGACGCGGTCACGGTTCTCTTTGTCAAAGGCCTCCACATGGACAAAGGCATCGGCGCCGTCAAAGGCTGCCTGATATGCTTTCCCGGTGACAAAGCCGTGCATGCGGATCGCCGGGCAGGCCGCCAGACGCTCCAGCAGCTCCGGGTATTTGTGATCAGTATAGATCTCCAGCGTAAAATCGGTCCCTTCCTGCCGGTTCAGCGCGTCCAGCGTCTGCCCAAGCTCCAGCAGGGGCTGGCCGCGGCCGCAGCCGAGGTTCCCCATGTAGGTCAGGCAGCGGTGCAAAGCGTCGCGGCCCGGCTCCGTATAGGGATGAACGGCAAACGGCGGGCAGGTCATCACGTCCGTCACCTCTGCGCCGAAGCTCTCGTGGTATCGCGCCGCAAGCTCGGGACAGATCGTCACGGTCAGGGCAGTCTCCTGCAGCAGGGCCGCGATTTTGCGGCGCAGGCGCTTCTGCCGGAGCTTTGCCCAAAAGGCATTTTGCCCCTGCAGGAAATAGAAATCGTCGCAGATATAGCTCACGATCGGGATATGCCGCTCGCGCGCAAGGGTCAGCGCGATGTCGTACAGCAGCTCCTGCTTGCCGGGCGCGACGAAAAGAACGTCGGGCCTTTCGCGGTCGAGCCATGCCTTCAGGCCGGGATGATCCCAGCGGCTGAGCTGCCAGATGAGATCGCGGGCCAGACGCATGGGCTCGGAGCGGCTGCGGGGCGAACGATAGGTTCGCTCCTCTTTTTCACTGGTGAATTTATCGTGACACGCCGGATCAGGGCTGATCTCCCCGCCGACGGCATGCCGGTTCCAGATGGAGTGCAGCGCTTCACGATCCGTGAAGCGATAATAGCTGCCGCAGCAGGCCGTATCCGGTACGGCGGGGTAGAGGTAGAGTTGACAAAGCTCCTCCGGGCGGAATGCGGAAAAAAGGGACAGAAACGTCTTGCCCATGTTGTTATAGGTCGTGACCGGGTTGTGGGAGAGCAGAAGTACCTTCATCGTGCCCTCCTGTGCTTCCGCAGCGCATGGCAGGCATAGACTGCAAAAACGGCTGCGGATTTCCAAATTGACAGCTTTTCCACCCTGCGGTAGATCAGCCAGCGGTTTTTGGCGGCATTTCGCTTGTCACTGGAGCGGGAGCCCTTTACCAAACGGTAATCCGCCAGCACCTCCGTGCAGGCGATTGCCCGGTATCCGGCCTTCAGAAGCCCGAGCCAGAATACATAGTCTTCATGATAGTATTCCGTCGGAAAGCGCTGCCCGGCGAGGATCGAACGGCGCAGGAGCACCGTAGAGCAGCTTAAAACACTTTCCCGCAGCATGGCCTCATAGTCCGTCGATTCCGGAACGAGAAAATCGGACAGGTGTTTGCCACTCTCGTCTATCAGTGCATAGGAGCAGTAGAGAATATCACAGCGCGATGCAAGAGCAAGCTGCTTTTCCAGCTTGTCTGTATGCCATATATCGTCGCAGTCCAGCAGCGCGATCCATTCGCCCTGCGCCAGAGCAAAGCCGCGGTTGCGCGTCTGCGCCGCGCCCAGGTTCTTTGGATTGCGGAATAGGCGAATCCGGGGATCGGATTTTTCAAAGGCCTCTGCGATCTCCGCCGTTCGGTCGGCAGAGCCGTCGTCAAGGATCAGCAGCTCCCAGCGCGCATAGCTCTGCGCGAGCACGGAGCGAATGGCAGCGCCGATATAGGGTTCTCCGTTAAAGGCAGGCATGATGATTGAAACGAGCGGCAGCGATGTTTCTGTGGCGTGCAATGGGCGTTCCTTCTCTCAGCGTAGCTTCTTTTCCAGAAGCGTTTTGCATTTCTTCCAATCCCGGTAGCCGTCTCCAAGCATATGGATATCGCTCCCGAGGTATTTGACATAGCCGTTTTGGATCCATTCCAGATATCGTCTGCGTTTGATCGGCTTCGTCAGGCAGACGGCGTTGAGCTGAAGCGGGATGCCCTCCCGGATCAGCCTTTCGATATTTTCCTTCGGGTATCGGTCCGCATGGGCCAGAACGATGCGGACGTCCTGCCGCTCACACAGGGCGAACAGCGTATCCCACAGGGAGGAAGGCCACGCGTAAAACGGCATTTCCAGCAGCAGCTCGTTCGTCCCCTCCAGACACAGGCGGGGGAGGTCGTCAAGCCGCTCCATGCCGTCGCAGATCAGGACCTCGGCCCCCAGCAGGATGCGCGGAAGCTCCGGCCTGCGCGGCAGCGCCGCGGCGCAGCGCGCTCTGCGCTCCAGAAAGGCGGCGGCGTTCTCGCGGTGCGGGTAGAAGTGCGGCGTGGCGCAGACGGTCCGGATCCCTGCCTCGGTGGCCATGGCGAGCTGCCGCAGGGACGTCTCCACGCCGTCGCTGCCGTGGTCGCAGCGGGGCAGGATATGCGCGTGGTAGTCGAGCGTCAGGTCGATCATGGGGTCACTTTGCGCCATAGGACTCACTGTAGGAATAGCGGTAGCCGTACTTATCGCCGTATTTGTACTTGCTGGCGTATTTCACGGATTTCATGTTCAGACCGTTCAGCACGACGCCGCAGAGATTCCCGCCCGCGCGGCGTACATCGGCAGTCGCGGCATTCAGCTCGTCTGCAGTCGTATTGCCGGAGCGCGCCACGAGCACGACACCGTCGACAAAGGTCGAGATGATCTGTGCGTCGGCAACTGTGTTGATCGGGGGCGTGTCGATGATAACGTAGTCGTAGTAGTCCGCGCAGCTCTCCACGAAACCCTTCATGCGGTCGGAGGACAGCAGCTCGGACGGGTTCGGCGGGATCGTACCGGTGCAGACGATCCAGAGGGGCAGCTCCGTGACCTTCGCCAGCTCGAGCTGCCAGATCTTGGCGAGGTAGTCGCACAGGCCTGTAGAAAGCTCGACCTTCCAGAGACGGCGTTGCGTTGGCTTGCGCATGTCGGCATCGATCAGCAGGACACGCTTGCCGAGCATGGCATAGCTGATGGCGATATTCGCAGCGGTCAGGCTCTTGCCCTCGGAGGGCTTTGCGCTCGTGACGGCGAAGGTCTTGCAGGGCCGCGCCTTGTCCGCCGTCATGCAGAACATCAGGCTGGTGCGAAGCTTGACATAGGCCTCCTTCATGGCGAAGGGGGCGTCGTTGTTCAGCAGCCTGCGGCGATTGACCGTGATAGCCTCAGCTGCTGCTTTATTATTACTCTTTTTCATTTTTAGCGGCACCTTCTTCCGTTACGGTCCAGTAAGCGTAGTTGTCATCGGCGGAATTGATGTCCGGGATCTGCCCGAGCACCGTGATGCCGACCATGTTCTCAATATCCTCCGGCAGATAGATCGTCGTGTCGGCGAGCGTCCGCAGGATCACGATGACGGCGGCCACCATCACACCGATGATCACGCCGATCGCGGTGTCGAAGACGGTGCGCGGGGAGGCCTTGTCCGTCGGTACCTCCGGCTGGTCAACGATCTCGACGCCGCCGGCCTTTGTGATGCGGACGATCTCGGTCGGCGCGACCTTGGCGAAGGCTCCTGCGACCCGGCAGGCAAAGGCCGGGTCCGTCGAGGTGATGACGACCTCGAGCAGCTGGGTATCTGTGATAACAGATACCGAAACCATGCCGCTGAGGCTCTTGCGCGACAGCGATACATCCGGGCCAAGCTCCTGCAGCACGGCGTCGAGGATCGAATTGCTGGCCAGGATCTTGGAATAGGTCGTGGCCAGACTCTCGGCGGCCTGCAGGTCGCCGTTATTGATCGTGCCGGACTGCACGTTGTTGTTCGTGCTGTTATACACATAGAAGCTGACGCGGGATTCATAGGTCGGCGTGATCAGGAAGGTCGTGACCAGAAAAACGCAGGCGCCTGCGAGAACGCCGGCAAGCAGCAGCCAGTAGCTCTTGGAGAGCAGCAGCTTCAGAATATCCAGAAGCGTGACCTCGACCTTCCCGCTGCCTGCCTGCGGGGACTGTGTATCGTTCATGTATGTTCCTCCGATCCTCATCGTGTTTTCTCAGCGTGCACCATCGTGGGTAAAAATGAGAAGCGCCGTTTTTACGATACATTGCAAATCGAGCCGGATCGACCGGCGGGCAATGTATTCCATGTCATATACGATCTTTTCCTCGGGTGCGAGCTCGTAGCCGCCGTTGACCTGCGCGTAGCCGGTCAGGCCCGGCGTGACGACCAGCCGGTTGGAAAAGCCGACGATGTACTTTTCAAACTGCTCGTAGAAGTATTTCCGTTCCGGGCGCGGGCCGACGAAGCTCATCTCACCCTTGAGAATGTTCCAGAGCTGCGGCAGCTCGTCCAGCCGCGTCTTGCGCAGGAGAGCGCCGAAGCGTGTGCAGCGGTCGTCGCTGCGCTCGGCCCATTTTGGCCCGTCCTTTTCCGCATCCATGCGCATGGAACGGAACTTGCAGATCAAAAAAGGCTTGCCGTCTTTCCCGAGGCGCTCCTGCCGGTAGATTGGCCCGCCCGGAGAATCCAGCGCGATGATCGCGGCGATGATCCCCATGGGGACGGCCAGCACGATCAGCGCGAGCAGTGCAAAGGTAAAATCAAAGCAGCGCTTGAAGACCAGATAACCACGGCGCGTCTGTACCTGCGGAAGCTCGATGTATATTGGGAGCGATTCATCGGCTGCTTCCGCGACCGGCCGGGAAAGTGTTGCCGCCATGCTGCGTCATCTCCATCGTTCTCTTTCTCTCGTTTTCTGCCCCTGTGCGCATTCCGAATAACGGATCGTGCGATCCGTTCCTTGCGAAAGACCCTGCCGCGGCGCTTCCGCAGTTTCGCAGAGTATGCCACTCTACGAGAATGCTGCCAAGTTTTTTAACGCAAATATTATAAAACGATGAACTCAATAAATCAATACAAAGCCGCTCTTTTTGGCAATTTTCACCAAAAAGCGAACTGATATTAGACTTATAACAGGTCATTCCTTGTGCAGCGCCATACTCCGCTGCCGGAGACGGAGCCGGGTCGGGCACAGGGAATCGACTTTCGGATCCGTTAAAATAGAAGTACCCGCAAGGGAAAACGAATCTTTGATCGGAGGAAGCAACATGATCAACTGCGAATGGATCCGCAAGCAGAAGAAGGAACGGCCGTCCCTCGGGAGCAGTCCCGGCCCGAAATGCAAGCCGAACGTGCGGCTCCGGGTAAGATGCGCCAATACGGAGCAACCCTGCTTTTCTGCGCTGTGCGATGCCTGGCTCCTGCGGAAGCGAGACGAAATTCGGGAATCAAGCTACATCAAATACCGGGCGATCCTGGAGCGGCATATCAAGCCGCGGCTGGGCAGCCGCAGATTGGGCGGCATCTGCACCGCGTCGGTCGATGCCTTCACGCGGGAACTGCTTGAAACGGACGGGCTGTCTGTCAAGACCGTGCATGACATCCTGTCGGTCCTGCACAGTGTTCTGAAGGATACGGAGGCAAGGCGGCCGGCTGGCGCTCTGGCGGTCCAGATCCGTTATCCGAAGGGCAAGCGCCGGGAGATGCGCGTGCTGACCATTGAGGAGCAGAAAAGGCTCGTTGCATATCTGCTGCACCCCACGGACAGCTGCAAATTTGGCCTGCTCCTGGCACTGTTTACCGGCCTGCGCATCGGCGAGCTCTGCGCGCTGCGCTGGAGCTGCATCGACCTTCGTGAGCAGACCATCCGCATTGCTGCCACGATGCAGCGGCTCGGCGGGACCGGAGAAGGCACGCGGATCGTGATTGGCGCGCCCAAGAGCGATTCCTCGCTCCGGACGATCCCGCTTCCGGCGCAGATCGCGGTGCTGTGCAGGCATATGCAGCCTGCGGACCCGGAGGCCTATGTCCTGACCGGAGGCCCGGCCTATATGGAGCCGCGGACGCTGCAATACCGGCTCAAGCGCTATACTGCCACCTGCGGACTGGAGGGCGTTCATGCCCACACGCTTCGGCATACCTTCGCCACAAGGGCCATCGAGTCGGGCTTTGAGTTAAAATCTCTCTCCGAGGTTCTCGGACACGCCACAACGGCGATCACCATGGAGCGCTATGTGCATTCCACCTTAGAGATGAAACGCACGAATATGAATAAGCTCGCCATGCCGGAGATTTGAACCGCATTGGAAATGCAGTGACACACTATCGGCTGATTTTGCAGAAGTTTGCCGAAAATCCTGCAATTTTCTTTCACTGAGTGGCATACTCTGCGAAATTTTCCTCGGAATTTCAACAAGAGATGACACGATATGCAGAATTTCTTCCGTGGCAGTGCCGGATTTCGACGAAAAAACCGCAATGCAGGACCGACAAAAAATCCCGCTCCGGGGCAGTGCACATGCACCGCTCCGGAGCGGGAAATTTATTTGCTTTTTACAGCGCCTCAAAATGATAGCGCGGCTTGCCGCGGCTCTTCCTGCCGTACTCAATGGCTTCCGCGGGACAGTAGCAGATGCAGGCCATGCAGTGGGTGCAGCTGCCGCCCCAGATGGGCCTGCCGTTCTGCAGGGAAATATTGTTGGTCGGGCAGCGCTTCACGCATAGGCCGCAGCCTGTGCAGGCCGGGCCTGCGGTGAAGGCACGATCCTTGACGAAGCAAGAATAGAAGAGCGGATTCACCGGGCCGCTCATCAGGCGGTCGTAGAGGTTGTTCCGGGTCGGCGGGAAGGGGAGGCCCTCCCGGAGGACGGCGATGGCGCGGTCGATGTCCGGCTCGGCCTTCGCGACGATCCTGCGCGCTTCATCTGCCTGCGGGACGCCGAACATGGCGATATAGTTTTCAGGCATGACGATCTGTGCCGTGCCCATGCAGGAAAGCCCCTTCACGCGGCAGAGCTCACGGTTATAACGATCGGCGCTGCCGATCTCGCCGCCGCAGGTCATGACGAACCACGCCTGCCTCGCGCCCCGAAGCTCCGTCTGCAGCAGCCAGTCGCGGACGAGGCGGGGAATGCGCCAGGCATAGGTCGGCGTGACGATGACAAGGCGCTCGCCGGTCTCTATGGCTGTGGTATCGTGCGCCTGGATGCGGTCGTTCATGCAGAGCAGCGGCTCGTTCAGCGCTTCCGCCATGCGCTGCGCAGCATATTTGCTGTTGCCGGTGCCGGAAAACCAGAAAATCATATCAGGATCCCCTCGCAGTGGTCGATCTCGTGCTGGATGATCTCCGCCGTCCAGCCGGTGAAGGTCTTCAGCCGTGTCTGCAGCATTTCGTTCTGCCACTGCACCTTGATGGAGCGGAAGCGCTTCGTCTTCCGCGTGCCGTTCAACGACAGGCAGCCCTCCTCCGCCTCATAGGGCTCGGACTGCCGGATGATGACGGGATTGAGCATGACCAGATAGGCCCCGTCGTTGTCAAAGACGATGATGCGCTTGTTCACGCCGATCATATTTGCCGCCATGCCGACGCAGCCGTCCTTGTGCGCGAGCAGCGTGTCCAGCAGGTCCTGCGCCGTGCCAAGGTCGTCTTTCGTTGCAGGCTCGGCCCTCTGTGACAGAAAGGCCTCGTCCCTGCAGATCTCTCGAACCATGATATCTCCTCCTTGCGCTTTCTTTTATTGTAACAGTCTTGCGAGCAATGTGCAAGAGCATATGGTTCGAAAAAGCAGGGGAGGCACGGGTGGTTCCTTGCCTTTTCGAACGGAATATGGTAAGATACAAATAATTCGAAGACCGTGATAGAGGTGATACCATGCCCCTGCATTTCATCCGCAACGACATCACAAAAATGCCCGTGGATGCCATCGTCAACGCGGCAAACGAGAGCCTCCTCGGCGGAGGCGGCGTGGACGGCTGCATCCATCGCGCGGCGGGACCGGAGCTGCTGGCGGAGTGCCGCAGGCTCGGCGGCTGCCGGACCGGGGAGGCCAAGCTCACGGGGGCCTATCGGCTGCCCTGCAGGTACGTCATCCACACCGTCGGCCCGGTCTGGCGCGGCGGCGGGCATGGCGAGAGGGAACAGCTCGTCTCCTGCTACCGGAATAGTCTTCGGCTGGCAAAGGAGCAAGGCTGCGAGACCGTGGCGTTCCCGCTCATTTCGTCCGGCAACTTCGGCTATCCGAAGGATCAGGCTCTCCGCGTGGCAGTGGATACCATTGGGGCCTTTCTGCTGGAGCATGACATGACGGTCTATCTCGTCATTTTTGACCGCAGGGCTTATCAGATCAGCGGCAAACTGTTCGCGGACATCGCGGAATACATCGATGACCACTATGTCGAGGCACACACAGACCTTGGCGCGGAGCGCCTGCGCAGGGGAGCACTGCATCGCGAAATGGCCGCGCCGATGTGCACGCCCATGGCAGCCCCGGCGCTGGACGATCTGCTGGAGCATCTCGATGCAGGCTTTTCGGAGACGCTGCTGCGGCTCATCGACCGCAGCAGGAAAAAGGACTCTGAGGTCTATAAAAAGGCCAACGTGGACCGCAAGCTGTTCTCGAAGATCCGGAATAACCCGAACTACAAGCCCTCGAAGCCGACGGCGCTCGCCTTTGCCATTGCGCTTGAGCTGGATCTGGCAGAGACGAAGGACCTGCTTGCCCGCGCGGGCTATGCCCTCAGTGCCAGCAGCAAATTCGACGTCATTGTTGAGTATTTTATCAGACAGAGAAACTACGATATTTTTGCGATCAACGAAGCGCTGTTCGCCTTTGACCAGAGCCTGTTGGGGGCGTGATCTGGCAGCGATGCCGTATAAGGGAGGAAGACGATGGACATTCAACGTGCAAAAGAGCTGCTGACGGCTTTGGCAGACGGGCTCGATCCCCTGACCGGTGAGGTCCTGCCGAGTGACCATGTGTGCAACAAGGGCGATATCGTGCGCGCTCTGCATTGCGTGCTGGAAGCATTGCCTCGTGGGCAGAAGAAGCCTCTCCCGGCGAACAATGGAAAGCCGTGGACAGAGAAAGCGGATCAGGAGCTGTGCAGCCTGTTTGACAGCGGAATGACAAAAAAAGAGCTCTGTGCCCATTTCGGCCGCACCTCCGGAGCAATCGATTCCCGTTTGGAGCGGTTGGGGAAAATTCAGAGAAAATAGCAGCGATAAAATGTCGCCCCACAGGCGACCAAACCCTCCTTCGAATGCGCTATGATAACAGCGTGATCAAACGAAGGAGGGTTTTCCCATGACAGAACTGGTTTTTATTCTGGACCGCAGCGGGTCCATGGCGGGGCTGGAGGCGGACACCATCGGCGGCTTCAACGCCATGATCGAAAAGCAGAAGCGCGAGCCGGGCGCAGCGCTTGTCTCCACGGTGCTCTTTTCCAATGAGAGCGAGGTCATCCACGACCGGCTGCCACTCGACCGCGTGCCGTCCATGACGGAGCGGGAGTATTTCCCCCGCGGCTGCACGGCGCTGCTCGACGCCGTCGGCGGGGCCATCCACCACATCGGAAACGTCCACAAATACGCCCGCCGTGAGGACGTGCCGGAGCGGACGCTGTTCGTCATCACAACGGACGGACTGGAGAACGCCAGCCGGCGCTATGATTATGCGGCGGTGCGTCGGATGATCGAGCGGCAGAAGGAACGGTATGGCTGGGAGTTTCTGTTCCTCGGCGCGAACATCGACGCAGCACGGGAGGCGGCGCGCTTCGGTATCCGGCCTGACCGGGCGGTAAACTATCGGTGCGACCGGGCAGGTACGGCGCTGAACTATGAGGTCATCGGCGATGCCGTGTGCAGCGTCCGCGCCTGCGAGCCGCTGACGGCGGACTGGAAGAGAAGGATCGAGGCGGATCGCCGGGAGCGGGGATAAGCTCCGCGTATCCGCACATGAATCGACGACTTTCCGATGTACGATGACTCAGTCCCGGATCCCAGCCAGTGCCAGAAATTTTTTATCTGTCTGAATGCTCTGCGTCAAAAACCTGCCGTCCCGGAACAGCGCATAGGTCGTGACCGGCGCGGGTACGTTCTGCGCGGATTCTTTGTCCGTGATGTGGATGACCTTGAACGGGATATCGTGTTCTTTTGCCGCCTCCTGCACCCTTGGAACCCAGTAATAGGTGTAAGGGCACTGATCGGTGTAATACAGGACGAAACCGGCTTCTGCAATTGCCGGATGCTTTGCGCATTCCCGGAACCTCGGCGGTTCCGCATTGGGCACAAGCGGCAAAACCATCAGATCGATCCCGCAGTCGGAGATGTCTGCAACCCGGAATCCCTTGTGGGCAAGGAATTTCGGGTCAGCGAGGAATTCCCGTTTCCGGCCCTCGGCGCACAGAATACAGATCCCGTTTTTCCCATGCGCCCTGGCATCGCGGATGCACTCCTCCAGCAGATCGTTGGAGTATCCGTGGCCCTTCATGGAGCCGGATACCCACAGACAGTTGATATAGAGCCAGCCGTCAGCCATAATTGGCACCCATGCGTTTTCTGCCGGGATGTATTCGATAAAGCATTTGCCCCGTTCCTCACTGCGGTAAAAAACAAGCCCCTCCTCAAAGCGCTGCCTGAGCCATTCCTTTTTCGCAATGCTCTGCTTGCCGGACATGGCGCAGCAGATATGTTCCCTGTCAATATTTTCCTTTGTGATCCGAATATAGTTCATCTGTGATTCCTCCTTTGATCCGGGAAAAGCACGGCCGGTGCTTATATCGGGATTTTGATGGCCTCATAGCCAGAACGGCGCGGCTCTGCCCTGTATTTCAGAGAATTTTGACAAAAAAGACGCAGAGCAAATCCGATTCCTCATCAGATCCTGCTCCGCGTCTAAGCGTCTGGCATGATGTTTTCTTCCGCTTTTTCTTACCGCCTCAGATCGCAAAGCGGTTGCAGTTCATTCTGCCCCCAAATACAACACGTTTTGGCGGCTTTTTTCGAAAAATGGTCCGGGCGACAGGATTCGAACCTGCGGCATCTAGCTCCCAAAGCTAGCGCTCTACCAAACTGAGCTACGCCCGGAGATATTGCCCTAATATTATACACGGGACGGGGGAGAAATGCAAGCTTTTCTACGGCTGAGATCACAATTCCCTTTACGGGCGTGCGAAAATCTGGTATAATGCAGGAAAACGAGAATGGATCCGGGAGAGAATCACCATGAGAATGAGAAAAAGACAGAATCTTGCGCCGCGGATGGAGGCCTGCCGGTCGGTATGGCTGGAGGACGCGGCTTATCTGCGCGGCAACTGGCGCTCGCTGATGCCTCAGGCGCGCGAGCTGCGGCTGGAGATCGGCTGCGGCAAGGGAAAGTTCACGGTCGAGACGGCTGCGCTGGAGCCGGACGTTCTGTTCGTCGCCGTGGAGCGCGTGCAGGAGGCACTGGTGCTGGCGATGGAGAAGGCCCTTTCCATGGGACTGAAAAACGTCTATTTCCTGAGCATCGATGCCGCCAAACTGGAGGAGTACTTCGCGCCGGGCGAGGTGGACCTGATCTACCTGAACTTCTGCGACCCGTGGCCGCGCAAGAAGAACGCCAAGCGACGCCTGACGTTCCACACCTTCCTGAAGAGCTACCAGCGTGTGCTGCGCCTGAACGGGGAAATCCACTTCAAGACGGACAACGCACCGCTGTTCGAGTGGTCGCTCGGCGAATTTGAGGCCTGTGGGCTGGAGATCCGCAACCTGACTCGCAATCTGCACGAGAACGGCCCCGTCGGCATCATGACGGGCTACGAGGAAAAATTCTACGCGCTCGGCACGCCCATCAACCGCTGCGAGCTCATTAACCATGGCGTCCTGCCCGATCCGGAGCCCGCAGAAAAAGACGAGCAGACGGGTATATTGTGAGATCGAACCGGGAATCCTGTGAAATAGCCGGACGGAAATGGCCATGCGCTGCGGGCTGCGGCAGAACGGGAATATTTCTGCGTTTTTTCGATAAAAATTCTGAAAAACTCTTGCTTTGACGCAGAAAACGCGGTATAATGAGTTCCGATGCGCCCGAAAGAGCGCATCTTATCAAGCTGCAAGGAAGTGCGCTATGGCTACCTCGAAGAAAAACGGAAAATCGACAGAGGAACTGATGGCTCCTTTGAACGCGCTCATCAGCAAGGGGCGCCGCGACGGTATGCTCAGCTCCTCGGAGCTGATGGCCGCGCTGGAAAAAATGGATCTTTCCGTGGATAAGATCGAACAGGTCTACGACACGTTTGAATCCATCGGCATTCAGATCGTGAGCGGGGACACCGAGAGCGATTCCGATCCGATGCAGGGCCTGCTGGATGACCTCGACATGACCGGCGCGGACTTGGATGAGGAAGAATCATTGGTTGATCCGGTCGAGCTGGCAGCAGAATATAATCTGGACGATCCCGTCCGCATGTATCTGAAGGAGATCGGTCAGGTACCGCTGCTCTCCGCAGAGGAGGAGCAGGATCTTGCCCGCCGCGTCGCCGAGGGCGATCAGGAGGCCAAGAACAAGCTGACCGAGGCGAACCTGCGCCTTGTCGTCTCCATTGCGAAGAAGTATTCCGGCCGCGGCCTGCATATCCTCGACCTCATTCAGGAGGGCAACACGGGCCTGATCCGCGCGGTGGACAAGTTCGACTATACAAAGGGAAATAAATTCTCTACATATGCGACCTGGTGGATCCGGCAGGCGATCACACGCGCCATTGCCGATCAGGCAAGAACGATCCGCGTTCCGGTGCATATGGTGGAGGTCATCAACAAGGCAACGCGCTGCAACCGCAAGCTCGTGCAGGAGCTCGGCCGCGAGCCGACGCTCGAGGAGATCGCCGAGGAGTTGAACCTCCCAATCGAGAAGATCATCGAGGCGAACCGCACGGCGGCGGACACGCTGTCGCTCGATACGCCGGTCGGCGACGAGGAGGATACGACCATCGGCTCCTTCGTTGAGGATGACAACACGCCGGGCCCGGCGGATGCCACGAGCAACACGCTGCTGGCCGAGGCGCTCAGCGAGATCCTCAACACGCTGACAGAGCGTGAGGCCGATGTCCTGCGCCTGCGTTTCGGCATGTACGACGGCAAGACGCACACGCTCGAGGAGGTCGGCCAGATCTTCGGCGTCACGCGCGAGCGCATCCGCCAGATCGAGAACAAGGCGATCCGAAAGCTGCGTCACCCGAGCCGCGCCAAGAAGATCCGCGATTTTTACTGCTGAATATCAAAACGCCGCTGCAGGCCTTCTGCAGCGGCGTTTTTGGCGCAGAAAAAGCCGCAGGACCGAGATGGAACCTGCGGCTGTATTCATTGATATTGGATCAGAGATCGCAGTTGTTGACTGTGCGCGGGAAGGGGATGACGTCGCGGATGTTGCCCATGCCGGTCAGGTACATGACGCAGCGCTCGAAGCCGAGGCCGAAGCCGGCGTGGCGGGCAGAGCCGTACTTGCGCAGGTCAAGATAGAAGCTGTAGTCCTCTTCCTTCAGGCCAAGCTCATGCATGCGGTTGCGCAGCGTCTCGAGGTCGTCCTCACGCTGGCTGCCGCCGATGATCTCGCCGATGCCGGGGACGAGGCAGTCCATGGCAGCGACGGTCTTGCCGTCTGGGTTCAGCTTCATGTAGAAGGCCTTGATCTCCTTCGGGTAGTCCGTGACGAAAACGGGGCGCTGGAACACGACCTCGGTGAGGTAGCGCTCGTGCTCGGTCTGCAGGTCGCTGCCCCAATGGACCGGATACTCGAACTGGTCGTTGTGCGGCTCGAGCAGGGCAATGGCCTCGGTATAGGTCACATGGCCGAAGTCGGACGTCATGACGTGGTGCAGGCGCTCCAGCAGGCCCTTATCCACGAACTGGTTGAAGAAGCTCATCTCCTCCGGAGCGTTTTCCAGCACATAGGAGATGATATACTTGATCATATCCTCGGCAAGGCGCATATCGTCGCTCAGGTCGGCAAATGCGATCTCCGGCTCGATCATCCAGAACTCGGCGGCGTGGCGCGTCGTGTTGGAATTCTCGGCGCGGAACGTCGGACCGAACGTGTAGATGTTGCGGAAGGCCATGGCATAGGTCTCGCCGTTGAGCTGGCCGGAAACGGTCAGGTTCGTCGGCTTGTTGAAGAAGTCCTTCGTATAGTCGACTTTGCCGTCCTCCGTGCGGGGTACGTTGTTGAGGTCCAGCGTCGTGACCTGGAACATTTCGCCTGCGCCCTCACAGTCGGAGCCGGTGATGAGCGGCGTATGGACATAGACGAAGCCGCGCTCCTGGAAGAACTGGTGAATGGCATAGGCAGCGAGGCTGCGGACGCGGAATACGGCCTGGAAGGTGTTCGTGCGCGGGCGCAGGTGCGTCATCGTGCGCAGATATTCCAGCGTGTGGCGCTTTTTCTGCAGGGGATAGTCCGGCGTGGAAGCGCCCTCGACCGTGACCTCCTCGGCCTGCAGCTCAAAGGGCTGGCGGGCGTCCGGCGTCTCGACGAGTTTGCCGCGGACGATGAGAGCAGCACCGACATTCGTCTTGGAAATGGCGGCAAAATTATCCATCGTATCATGATAGACGACCTGCAGCGGCTGGAAGAACGTGCCGTCACTCAGGACGATAAAGCCGAACGTCTTGGACGCGCGGACGGAGCGCACCCAGCCGCCGACGGAGACCGTCTTCCCGGCGTAGTCTGCGGTGTGCTTGAACAGGTCTCGAACAGTTACGAGCTCCATAATGACTTCAACCTCTCTTGTGTTTCAGGGTCCGCCGAAGCGTTGCGCTGAATTCGATTTGCAATCTATTATACTCGAAACGTGCCCATATTACAAGCTTTTTCCCACAAAAAACGCCCCGACAGCGAAGTCGGAGCGCTTTTGAGGATCATCCTGCCATGGTCAGATAGCCCTCGGCGGCCAGCAGCGCGGCGAAGCGGCGCAGTGCTTGTGCGGCCTTCTCGATGGGAATGTGATAATCCGCTGCTGTGTGGCGGAGAATGTCGTTCTCCGGCAGCTTCTGCTGCAGAAGGTTCCAGAAATAGGCTCCCGGCCGGTTGATGCCCTTCACGGCAGGGACCTTGCCGCGGGCCTGCCCGGCGGCAACCAGAAAATGCTCGTCGCAAACGGTCACGAGCGCCACATCTTTCTGTAAGGTGTATGTCATGTTTGCGCCTCCATCAGGGTATCGCGGCACAGAGCGGCCGAGGCCGCGTCGCCGCGGTTTTGCAGCAGCCAGACGGGCACCTGCGCCAGCAGGCGCTCCTCCAGCGCACAGGCTGCGCGGACATCGTCCGCGTTCTTGCGGGTAAACAGCAGCTGCGTCAGCAGCGGCCCGGCTGCCTCAGCCGGGAGCAGACGGCGCATGCGGTTCTCTTCGTTCTGCTCCAGCAGAATGATGCCGCCGAGCGGGGCGGTGTCCAGAGAGCCGAGGCCCTCCTTTCCGCGCCAGGGCGAGGGATGGACGAGAATGCCGTCCTTGCGGAATTCCAGCAGGGGCTTATCTCCGTTCAGAATTTTTATTTCGCTGCCGAAGCACAGCTTCCAGAGCATGTACTGCGTCGTTTTCCCGGTTCCGCTGTTTGCGGTAAAGATCCACGCCCGTCCGCGCCAGACAATCGCCGCGCCGTGAAACAGAATGCGGCCGTAGGGGAGCAGGGCATCGCAGACACGAGGACCGAGTTCCAGATATTCGACCTGCTCCGGCGTGGTACCGGCCTCGTAGTGCGGTGCGGCCTCTTTGAGCGCATCCTCCGGGACCCGGACGGCTGCGACCGGGTCGGCCTCCGTCCGGAACGGCTGAAAGCATGCCGCATAGGCCGGGCTGCGCAGGGAAAGGCGGACCGGGATCCCTGCCAGCACGACGGTCAGCTCCATAGATATCTCCTTACCAAATTGAGCGAATACAGTTACGGGGGGACTGTGCCTCTCCATAAGGTGGTTTATTGAATATTCGTGATCTCGCCTGCGTCATTGAACGTGATCTGCCTGCCGTCAGGCATGGTGAAGAGATACATGCCGGGACCGATGCTCTGCAGACCGCCGCCGCCCGAAACGGGAATTTCAATATTATTGGCTTTCAGGATGTCTGTCAGCTCTGCATTCATAATATCATCCATTGTGATTGCCTCCTGTTCTTACCCACGGAGGGTGAAGTACTCGTAGATCAGCGTGCGCGCCTCGCCGTAGACGGTCGTTCCGTCCGGCGTGACCCAGTACGGCGTGATCTCGATCGCAGCGCCGCGCTGCAGGCCCTGCAGGGAGTAGGGCATCGTCATCAGCAGAGCGTCACGGCTGACGCTGCGGCCAAAGACCATCTGCGCCGTAAAGACGCGGAAGCGCTCCGTCAGCTGCGGTACGGCGACGCGCTTGCCGTTGATGACAAAGCCCGTCTCTGCAAAGCCGCGGCCGTCGACGGCGGAGAGCAGCGTGATGCTGTTGCCCTGCAGGAAGCTGTTGCGCTGATATTCCACGCGCAGGTAATTATAACTGACGTACTTGCCGTAGAGCGTGCGGTTCTCCTGCACATTGGAAAGATCGGCAGGCGTGCGGTAGGCGTCGTCTGTATACCAGCCTGCGAAGACCTTGCCGCCAAGCTCGGCCGGGGCGACCTTGCCGCGCTGATCGCCCGTCGGGACGGTGATGCTGCGGGTGCTCGTGCCCTCGTGCAGGGTCAGCGTGACAGTTTTGGGCTCCGGCTCGGGCGGAGCGACAGGGGCGTCCGTTGCAGCGTCAAGGGAATAGGTCTCGGCGAAGCGGATGGTGGTTTCGGCAGCAGAGACTACCGTGCAGGCCGAGCCGGTCGGCTCTGCTGAGATGCCAAGACTCTGATGATCATCCGTTGTGCCGGTGCCGCGATAGGTGCAGGTGCGCACGCTCGTGCCAGTGACACGGATGCCGTCAAGCGTGATCCAATAGGGCTGGAAGGAGAATACGGCGTCCTTCTGATAGAACGCGCCGTCCGTCCAGCGATACAGGCCAATGTAGCCGTCGTCGCGGCTCGTGGCCTCGATTCCCTCAATCGCGTTTAAGCTGCCGTCGCGGACAAAGAGCTGCTGGTAAAGCTTGCTGCCCTTGTTTGCATTCACGACGCCGTAGGCGATGGACGCGCCGTCCTTTTCGGACACATAGCTGCTGCCGCCGGACAGGAAGCCGACCTCCTGATAGAGCGTGCGGTCAATGGTCGTCAGCAGATACGTTGCGATGACGCCGCGCTCGCCGTTCGAGCCGCCGTAGACATGCTGCCAGACGTTGTAGTTGCGCGGCGCGAGATAAACATCACTCGGCTCCCAGATGTAGTAGGTGGCTCCGGCCACCGGGGTGAAGTCCATGGCGTTCTGCCCGGCGGCAAAGCTCTGGACACTGTCTGCGCCACAGGCTTCGGCAGAGAATGCGCCGCCGTAGAGACGGCCGCCGGGGACCTGTGCCGTGAGATCAAAATGCTCCGTCACGGCGTGGGTGTCGGTCTGAACGACGGTGCCGTTCTGCACATGCGCGACCTTGAAATCACGCCCATAGGCGAACCAGAGGTCCTGGTTGGAGCTCACGGCCGTCAGCGTGACGGTGGCGCTGTCGCCTTCGGTCAGGATGCCGTCATTCAGGATATAACTGCCGTAGTAGGTGTAGCCGTCGAAGATCTTGTGGTCCACGGTATAGGGGGTGTTATAGCGCAGACCGGTCGAACCGTTCACGCTGTGGTATTCCGCAGGCTGGACCTGATTGGCGAGGGCGGGGGACTCGACCACGGTGCCCTGCGCGTTGACAGGCTGGCCCTGCTCGTTTACCTGATACCAGTGCACGAGCAGCTTACCGCCGCCCACGGTGACCTCGGGCTTCGGAAATTCGGCTTCGGCATTGCGGCCGAGGTAGTCGATGTAGGAGAAGGCGGCCTGCTCATTCGTGAGAAGCGTTTTACCAGTGGACGGGTTATAACCGGACTTGATGGTGACCCGGTACTTCATGACGGGCTTATCCTGCTCGCTGACGTTGCCGACCGTCCAGTGAATGGCGCGGGCCGCGGAGTCATAGGAGGCCGTGCCCTGACTGATGTAGACGTCGGCGTTGCCCGCAGCATAGACGGCCATATCGGTCGTGATGATGGGCGCGGCGTCCTTGAAGACAAGCTGAACTTTGTCACCCATCGTGTCGGCGACGGAGCCGGCACGGGCCGCAATGGAAATGCTGCCCGCAATTGAGGTGAAGGCGTCCTTCAGCGCGGTCTCAATGTTCGTCGAGGAGCCAATGGCAAAGTAGCCTTTGGTCGGATTCGTGGCACAGGCTTTCAGAACGCGTTCGCCGTCGGTGCCTGCCTGGAAGGCGACGGTGTAAACGGTAGTGCCCTCTGCAGTGGCCTGCTCGGCTTCCCACATGGTCGGCACACCAAGGTTAGTTTCAACTTCGTTAGTGGTATAGACCCAATTGCCGGACGAATCCTTGTAATAGTTGCAGTCTATGTCTCTACTTTTACCCTTGTTGCAAGTTACAGAACTTGCAATAGCATTGTAGGAATAAGTGCCAAAATCATTTGTGGTGCCTTCACCAAGCGTCGAATTATAATCAGGGAGAAATGTATCAGCTTTGAAATGACCGTCAGAATGACTCCAATTAAATATACTATGACTACTTTGACAATTCGTATAGGTGGCATTTACAGCAACAAACTCATAGGCTTTTGTTGGCTCGCCATCACTCAGCAGCACGATGCTCTTATTCTGCCCGGTGGATTCCGCGGAGTTCAGCAGGGTACGGGCTGTATGAAGGCCAAGCTGCGTAAAGGTGCCGCCATCGCTTTGGTTCTGAGTGATCGCATTGATTTGACTTTTCAATGATTCTTTGCCCGCGTAAGTATAGAATCCGGTATGGGTTTCTTCGAGATTGTAGACGACCAGCGCGATGCGCGTGGTGCTTTCCTCGGTGAGCAGCGTGTCTACAAAGGCGTTTGCAGCGGCTTTTGTCTTTGCCATGCGGCTGTTGTCGTACATGCTGTTCGAATTATCGATGACCAGCACGACGTCGGAGGTCGTCTTATAATTTTTGCCCTGAATACCGAGTGTGACCTCCCATGTGTTTTCCTTTCCCTCGACAGCGGCAGCGCTTTTGCTGAGCTGGATCGCGCCCTCTTCGGGCCAGACGGGCTGCTCACTGTTGTCTGCGAAGACGGCTTCGCCGAGCAGGGCCAGCGTCAGGACGACGATGAGCAGAGCAGCAAGCGTTCGTTTGATGCGTTTCATGGTGTTTCCTCCTCTAACGACTCTTCGGCAGGTGAGTGCCGCAAATTTTCTGCGTTCTGTAACGCAATGGGCGTTTTTCGTTTTTGAGAATAGCATATAACGAGATGAATGGTGCTGCAGTTTTGCGTTCAAAAAGAATCGGATAAAATGTTAAAGAATTTATCCGATGTAAATATCTATATCTGAAATAGAGGAAAAACGCGAATAACTTTTGACCATAGTTTACTACATATGAAAGCCTTTTGCAAGCCCTTTCTGGCAAAATTATGTGAAAAAATATCGCGTTCAATTTTAAGTGATATTTCGATAGATTTCGAGGTTTCGCCCCAGACTGTGCAGTTTCAGAACGAAATACGGCAGATAACAGCAGACTCTTTTTGATATCCTTCAAAACTCCGCATTCTTGGCTAAAAGTGTTACAGACACTAACATGCTTGTAACGTTTATTTGCGCAAGTATTTGTGCAATACTGCCAAAATTCTCGACAAAAATTTGGTCGGATTTGCCTCCGAAAAAGCCTTGCGGGAACTGGGAGCGTTGTGTATAATAGAATTACAATTTCAGATTGATAGCTGTAACGAAGTGCTGCGCGCACGGGCTTCCGACTATCACTCAGGGATTCTTGAGTGGAGATGTTGAACGAATGGTTCTGCATCCCCATTTTTGTTTTATTCACGCCATGTAAATCACAAACAGGAGGTACACGAGCATGTATATTCTTGGAAACGGCAGACTGATCACCCGCAGTCAGGCCCTTCCGTATCTGGAGAACGGCGCCGTCTGCATCGACGGGACGAAGATCAAAGCGGTCGGCGAGACCGCTGCCCTCCGCGCCAGATATCCCGAGGCGGAGTTTCTTGATGCACGCGGCGGCGTCATCATGCCGGCGTTCATCAACGCCCACACGCATATTTATTCCGCACTGGCCCGCGGTCTTTCCATCAAGGGCAACAACCCCACGAATTTCTATGAGGTGCTCGACGGTACCTGGTGGGCTATTGACCGCAAGCTGACGCTCAAGGGCACAAAGGCCTCGGCCGACGCTCTGTACATCGACTGCATCAAGCAGGGCGTGACGACGATCTTCGATCACCACGCCTCCTACTGCGAGATCCCCGGCAGTCTGTTCCAGATCGCGGAGTCGGCAAAGCAGTTCGGCATCCGCTCCTGCCTGTGCTACGAGGTCTCCGACCGCGACGGCGAGGAGAAGTGCCTGCAGGCCATCCAGGAGAATGCCGACTTCATCACCTGGTGCGAGAAGGAGAAGGACCCCATGCTCGCCGCCATGTTCGGTGGACATGCCCTGTTCACCATCTCCGACAAGACGTTCGACCGTATGGTCGCGGCGAACAACGGCCGCACCGGCTATCACATCCACGTTTCCGAGGGCATGAACGATGTCTACGACAGCCTGCAGAACTATGGCCGCCGTCCCGTGCAGCGCCTGCAGGACCACGGCATCCTCGGCCCGAAGACGATCCTCGGCCACTGCATCCATGTCAATACGGCGGAGATCGAGCTTATTAAGAATACCGACACCATGGTCGTGAACAATCCGGAGTCCAACATGGGCAACGCCGTTGGCATCTGCCCGGTGCTGCCGCTGTCCAAGGCGGGCATCCTCCTCGGCATGGGCACGGATGCCTACACGAATGATATGCTCGAGTCTCTGAAGGTAGCCCTCTGCTCGCAGCGGAGCAATGCCTGTGCGCCGAATGTCGCGTGGTGCGAGGTCACGGACATGCTCTTCAAGAACAACGCGAAGATCGGCGCGCGCTACTTCGACGCGCCCCTCGGCGTGCTGGAGCCGGGCGCGGCGGCGGACGTCATCGTCATGGACTACAAGCCATACACCCCGTTCTCAGATGCGAACATCGACGGCCATATGATCTTCGGCATGACTGGCCGCCAGTGCCAGACGACGATCGCCAACGGCAAGCTCCTTATGAAGGACCGCGAGCTTATCGGCGTCGACGAAGAGGCCATTAATGCGCACATTCTCGAGGAGTCCAAGAAGCTCTGGGGCGCGCTGAACGACTGCACCTACTAATTTATAATTCATTTCCGTCAAATATGATCCTGCGCCGCGCCTGCCTTACCCGGGGTGCGCGCGGCGCCGCAACAAGCATCACAGGAGGATGATCCCATGTCTGAGAAAATGTATCCCATTCCGTTCCGCAGCCTGATGAACTGGATCCTCGCAGAGCGGGAGAAGACTGGCGAGGTCTTCGGCGTGCATAAGCGCTGGATCGCCGACCCGGCCAAGACGCTTCCCATCTTCGGCGAGAAGATCGAAAGCCCGTTCGGCCCCGCTGCAGGCCCGAACAGCCAGCTGGCGCAGAATATCATCGCCGCCTACGTCGCAGGCGCGCGCTTCTTTGAAGTCAAGACCGTTCAGAAGATGGACGGTGCAGAGCTTGCCGCCTGCGTGCCGCGTCCCTGCATCCTTGCGGACGACGAGGGCTACAATCAGGAGTGGTCCACGGAGCTGGAGGTCGGTCAGGCGCTCGACGAGTATGTCAAGGCGTGGTTCGCCCTGAAGATCATGGCGAAGGTCTGGCATTACGGCGACCCGGACGGCTTTGTGTTCAACATGTCCGTCGGCTATGACCTCGAGGGAATCCGTGGCCCGAAGATCGACCACTACATCGAATCCATGAAGGATGCCTCGCAGCTGCCGGTGTTTGCCGAGTGCCGTAAGGTCCTGACGGAGCTGTTCCCGGAGGAGGCGGCGTTCATTGCCTCCATCTCGCCGCAGGTCTCCCACAGCGTCACACTCTCGACGCTGCACGGCTGTCCGCCCGATGAGATCGAGCGCATCGCGTCCTACCTGCTGACCGAGAAGCATGTGCACACGTTCGTCAAGTGCAATCCGACGATCCTCGGCTATCACGACGCCCGCACGATCCTCGATTCAATGGGCTATGACTACATCGTCTTCGACGATCACCATTTCAATGAGGATCTGCAGTGGAAGGACGCCGTCCCGATGTTTGAGCGTCTGCAGGCGCTGGCGGACCGCGAGAAGCTGCAGTTCGGCCTGAAGCTGTCGAATACGTTCCCGGTCGACACGACGCGCGGCGAGCTGCCGAACGACGAGATGTACATGTCCGGCCGCTCCCTGTTCCCGCTGACCATCGAAATGTGCCGCCGCATCTCCGCGCAGTTCGGCGGCAAGATGAAGATCTCGTTCGCGGGCGGCGCAGACTTCTTCAACTGCGACAAGCTGCTGGCGGCCGGGATCTGGCCCGTCACCGTCGCCACGACCATTCTGAAGCCGGGCGGCTATAACCGCCTGACTCAGATGGCGGAGAAGACGGCCGGTATGCCGTTCCGTCCGTTCGACGGCACGGACACCGAGGCCATTGCGGCTCTGTCCGCCTCCTGCCGCACGGACCCGCACCACTGCAAGCCCGTCAAGCCGCTGCCCACGCGCAAGTCCGAGGAAAAGGTGCCCTGGTTCGATTGCTACTCCGCCCCCTGCCGCGGCGGCTGCCCCATCGCACAGGACATCCCCGAGTATCTCGAGCTGTGCCGCAAGGGCCTGTATAACGAGGCGCTGGCCCTTATCACGGAGCGCAACGCTCTGCCGTTCATCACCGGCACGATCTGCGCGCACCGCTGCATGGGCAAGTGCACCCGCAATTTCTATGAGGATCCCGTCCAGATCCGCGCTGCCAAGCTGCTGGCGGCCGAGAAGGGCATCGATGCCAGAATGGCATCCGTCGTCCGCCCGGCTCCCGTTCCCGGCGAGCGCGCTGCCATCATCGGCGGCGGCCCGACCGGCATTGCTGCGGCCTACTTCCTCGGCCGTGCAGGCGTGGCCTGCACCATCTTTGAGCGCACCGGCAAGCTCGGCGGCATCGTCCGCCATGTTATCCCGGCGTTCCGCATCTCGGACGAAGCCATTGACCGCGATATCGCCCTCATGCAGGCCTACGGCGCAGAGGTCCGCCTGAATACCGAGGCTCCCTCCGTCGAAGAGCTGCACAAAATGGGCTATACCCACATTCTCTATGCCACCGGCGCATGGAAGCCCGGCAAGCTGAACATCCCCGGCAACGTCCGCGGCGTCATCGGCTGGATGCAGGAGCGCAAGGCCGGTGCGAACGAGCCGCTCGGCCATGTCGCCGTCGTCGGCGGCGGCAACACCGCCATGGATGCGGCCCGCGTGGCAAAGCGCGGCGGCGCGGCGTCCGTGACGCTCGTCTATCGCAGAACGCGCCGCTTCATGCCCGCCGATGCGCAGGAGCTGGAGCTTGCCATGCAGGATGGCGTGGACTTCCTCGAGCTGGCCGCGCCCGTCAAGCAAGAAAACGGCGTCCTGACGTGTGAGAAGATGCGCCTCGGCGAGCCGGATGCCTCCGGACGCCGCAGCCCGGTTCCGACCGGCGAGACGGTCGAGCTGCCGTGTGACCTCGTAATCTCCGCCGTCGGCGAGCAGGTCGAGGAGCAGGTGTTTACGGACAACGGCATCACGCTCAGCGCGAAGGGCCGTCCCGCCTTCTGCACGAACGTTCCCGGCGTCTATGCTGCCGGTGATGCGCTGCGCGGCCCGGCTACGGTCGTGGAAGGCATCGCGGACGCAGCCCGCTTTGCGGAGGCCGTCATCGGCGCGCCGCACACCTATGACATCCCGGCGGAGGCCCATCCCACAGAGGCCGAGGCTATCGCCCGCAAGGGCATCCTGCGCGCACCGGGCAAGGCCTGCTGCGAGGGCGAGCGCTGCCTGAGCTGTGACACCGTCTGCCAGAACTGCGTGGACGTCTGCCCGAACCGCGCCAACGTCGCCGTCCGTCTGCCGGACGGCCGCACGGAGATCGTGCACGTCGACAAAATGTGCAACGAGTGCGGCAACTGCACGGCCTTCTGCCCGTATGCCTCCGAGCCGTGCAAGGATAAGCTGACGCTGTTCCAGACTCCGGAGGACATGGACGATTCCAGAAACTTCGGCTTCTGCTTCCTGCCGGACGGCAAGGTCCGCGCACGCCTGACGACGGAGACCGTCGGCGATCCGGACGAGCTGCCTGCCGATGCCGCCCTGCTCGTGCGCACGATCCGCGACAGCTATTCTTATCTCTATCGTTAACATTACAAATGAACCCCCGGAGCTTCGGCTCCGGGGGAACTTGCGGTCAGGAGACAGCATGGAATTATACGAAATCGTCAATCGCTATCATATCGGAACGAACTACAGCTGCGCAGAATCCATCCTGCTGGGCTGCGAGGAATACTACCATCTGCATTTGCCGGAGCAGGCGCGAAAGCTGTTTACGCTGCTGGGCAGCGGCATGCAGACAGGCCTTTCCTGCTGCGGCGCGCTGACGGCGGGGACTGCGATCCTCGGCCTGATGACAACGGGAAACGGCGAATGGAACAGCGACAATCCGGTCGGCGCCGCGCTCGTGGAGGAGCTGACGAACGTGTTCGGGCAGTTTGAAACGCTCTGGTGCGATGAGCTGCGCGGGCTGGAGATAGACGGCTATGAGGACCCGTGCTACTGCGTGGTTGAGACCGTTGCCAAAAAGCTGCAGGAGCTGCTCGCGCGCTGTGAGGAGGAGATCCCCCATGCAGAATGAGGAATGGAACGTCTCTGCCGTATCGCTCTCGCCGGAGCTGGTGCGCCTCGCGCAGCAGAAGCAGGCCCGGCTCGATGCCTGCCTTCAGGCGGCGGAGAACGGCAATGAAGCTGCAATCACGGAGCTTGGAATCAACTATTTTTATGGCACAAACGGCGTCCCGGAAGACCCGGATGCCGCATTCTACTGGCTCAGCCGGACCTCGCCGGAGAATGCGGCAGGCCGCTGCTTCCTTGGGGCCTGCTATGTGATCGGCAAGGGAACAAAGCAGGATGAGCGGACTGCGGCTGAGCTGTTTCGGGACAGTGCCGCCCTCGGCTTTCCGCCTGCACAGTATGAGCTGGGACTCTGCTATGAGCACGGCATCGGACTGGAACGGAACATGGCCCGGGCGGTCGAGCTGTATGCGCTGGCGGCGGAGCAGGAGGATGCACAGGCCCAGTGCGCCCTCGGAAACCTGTACTTTACCGGGAACGGTGTGGAGCAGGACCGGGCGCGTGCCGCGGAGCTTTATACGCGCGCAGCGGAGCAGGGCGACGTGCAGGCACTGAGCTGCCTTGCGGAATGCTATGAGGCGGGCTGCGGCGTCCCGTGCGATCTGGACCGGGCCATTGCGCTGTACGATCAGGCTGCTGCCCTCGGCGACGGCTATGCGCACGAGGAGGCGAGCCGCCTGCGGCTGCTGCGTAATAACCGGCGGCGGAAGTGGGATTTTGAGAGCCTGCAATGATTCTGCAAAGAATTGGAGCACTCGCATGACGCGGGTGCTCCATTTTTTGAGCTGATCAGCCCAGAAGAGCGGCAAGGTCCGCCTCTGGGGTGGTGATGGGCGCAATGGCATAGTGCTCCACGAGGTACTGCAGCACGTTGGGCGACAGGAAGGCCGGGAGCGTCGGGCCGAGGCGGATATTCCGGATGCCGAGATGCAGGAGCGTCAGCAGGATGCAGACGGCCTTCTGCTCATACCACGACAGCACCATGGAAAGCGGCAGGTCGTTCACACCGCACTGGAAGGCCTCCGCCAGCGCCAGTGCGATCTGAATGGCGCTGTAGGCGTCGTTACACTGACCGATGTCCAGCAGGCGCGGCAGGCCTGCGACGGTGCCGAGGTCCATGTCGTGGAAGCGGTATTTCCCGCAGGCGAGCGTCAGCACGACGGTGTCCGGCGGGGTCTGGCGGACGAATTCCGTGTAGTAATTCCGTCCTGCGCGCGCGCCGTCACAGCCGCCGACCAGGAAGAAGTGGCGGATCGCGCCGGAGCGCACGGCCTCGACGATCTGCGCGGCGTTTGCCAGCACGGCGTCGTGCGCAAAGCCCGTGGTCGTGCCCGTGCCGCCGTTCAGGCCGGTGCGGTGCTGTGTCTCCGCATAGCCGCCCAACTCCAGCGCCCGCTCGATGACGGGCGTGAAGTCCTTTTCCGCGCCGATGTGCGGGAGATCGGGGTAGGCGACGACAGCCGTGGTGAACACGCGGTCGGCGTAGGACGGGCGCGGCGGCATGAGGCAGTTCGTCGTGAACAGGATCGGCGCGGGCAGGTCTGCAAATTCCTTCTGCTGGTTCTGCCATGCCGTGCCGAAATTCCCCTTGAGATGGGGATACTTTTTCAGCTCCGGGTAGGCGTGCGCCGGGAGCATCTCGCCGTGCGTATAGACTGCGATGCCGCGGTCTGCCGTCTGCTCCAGCAGGAGCTTCAGGTCGTGCAGGTCATGACCGGACACAACGATAAACGGGCCGGGCTCCACGGAAAACGGTACATGGACCGGGGAAGGCTTGCCGAAGCATTCGGTGTTGGCTTTGTCCAGCAGCGCCATGCAGCGCAGGTTGACCTCGCCCAGCTCCAGCACGAGCGGGAGAAGCTCCTCCATGCTCCAGTCCTCGCCGACGGCGAACAGCGCTTTAGACAGAAAACGTTCGACGGACTCGTCCCGGTAGCCGAGCACCATGGCGTGGTACGCATAGGCTGCCATGCCGCGGCTGCCGAACAGCAGCAGGGACTTCAGGCTGCGGATGTCCTCCTGCGCACCCCAGATTTGCGCCAGATCATAGTCGCCCGTGCGGCCGCAGGGCGCGGTGCAGACGGCACAGTCCGGCACAAGGCGCTGCTTCTCGGCCCGGACGCGCCCGGTCAGGGCGTTCAGGCTGTCCGGATCGAAATTGACGTTCGTCAGCGTGGCGAACAGGCCCTCAATCATCAGCTGCCAGGTCTCCGGACCGGCATCCGGGCTGGTGTCCGCCGCGCGCGCCAGACCGATCAGTGCGCCGGTCAGGCAGTCCTGCGCCTGCGCAGTCTGCGCGTCCTTGCCGCAGACGCCGCGGCTCGTGCAGCCGGTGCAGCCTGCGGTCTGCTCACATTGAAAGCAAAACATGTTGTGGTCCATGGGAAAACTCCTTCTTGTGGTTTGGGGTTCACTTCATGGACACATCATAGCAAATGACAGCACGCAAATATGTTGGTATGCCAACATGACGGACGCGATTTTCGTTCCAAATTCAGGGAAGCATAAATTCGGCGGGGATCGATACGCCGTTCATGAAAACGGCGAGGCAGATATAGTTTCCATCCGTCGTGATGCTGGCATTGTCCTTCCATGCGGCGGTGATCGCGGCGTCCGTTCCCATACTTTCGGCTGCGCCCTCGTCCACGGCCTTCTGGAGAATGTCCACGACCTTCTGCACGTCGGCGCTGTTCTCAACCTCAAGCAGAACGACCTCGTCCGGCGCGCCGGTCACGGGGGCGAGGCCGCCACTGACCTGCCGGAACGAAATTTCCTCCAGTCCGGGGAACAGGGGACTCAGCTCCGAAATGTCCGAGACCGGGAACAGGGCCGGCGCGTCCGCGCCCATGGCGGTGATGCCGCTCTGATAGAGCATCTGCAGATCGCGCGATGAGGTTGGCTCGGTCGGCGCGGGTTCCGTCGGGGCGGGCTTGCTGCCGCAGGCCGCAAGCAGCACGAGAACGCAGACCAGTGCGAGGAGCAGGAACGTCTTCTTCATAAAAAATGCCTCCCTTTTCTGTATGGATCCGGTCAGCCTGCTGCGCTGACCCCCTTGTATCCATCAAGACGGCGCACGGGAAGAATTGTTTCGCGAATTGCAATCCATAAAAAAGTATGGTATCATAAACTCAACGCAGGTTATCCCTTTATTAATGGAAAAGGGTCAAAAAACGAAGTGACTGCAGGCCCTCTGCGGTCCAATATAAAAAATATGATACGAAAGGAGAAGCGGACATGGAACGGATCAAAAAGAACTTCGGTTTTGGCTTTATGCGCCTTCCGATGCAGGACGGCGAGGTCGATATCGCAGAAACGAACCGCATGGTAGACGCATTTCTGGACGCAGGCTTCAACTATTTTGACACGGCGCACGGCTATCTGCAGGGCAAGAGCGAAAAGGCGCTCAAGACCTGCCTGACGAGCCGTTATCTGCGCGACCGCTACATCCTGACGGACAAGCTGACGGAGAACTTTTTCAAGACCGAGGCGGACATCCGTCCGTTGTTCGAGAGCCAGCTCGAGGACTGCGGGGTCGATTATTTTGATTTCTACCTTATGCATTCGCAGTGCTCGGAGAACTATGGCCATTTCAAGGCCTGCCGCGCCTATGAGACGGCGTTTGCTCTGAAGGAAGAGGGCAAGGTCCGCCACGTCGGCATTTCGTTTCATGGCCGCCCCGAGCTGCTCGAACAGATCCTGACGGAGTATCCTGCGATCGAGGTCGTGCAGATCCAGTTCAATTATGTTGACTATGACGATCCCTCTGTCCAGAGCCGCAAGTGCTATGAGGTCTGCCGGAAGTTCAACAAGCCGGTCATCGTCATGGAGCCGGTCAAGGGTGGAAACCTTGTCAAGCTGCCGGACGATGCACGCGCTGTTCTGGATGCCCTGCATGGCGGCAGCCCGGCCAGCTATGCCATCCGCTTCGCTGCGGGCTTCCCCGGCATGCTGATGGTGCTCTCCGGTATGAGCACGCTAGAGCAGGTGCAGGACAATATCTCGTTCATGAAGGACTTCAAGCCGCTGGGCGAAACGGAGCTTGCTGCCATCGCGAAGGTGCAGGAAATCTTCCGCAGCAAGAACCTCATCCCGTGCACCGGCTGCCGATACTGCACGGACGGCTGCCCGAAGCAGATCGCCATCCCGGAACTGTTCGCCACGATGAACGCGAAGCAGATCTACCACGACTGGCATACGGATTATTACTACAATGCCGTCTACGCACTGCCCGGTCATAAGGCCTCGGACTGCGTGAAGTGCGGCAAGTGCGAGTCCGTCTGCCCGCAGCATCTGCCCATCCGCCAGCTGCTGGAGAATGTGGCGAACGAGTTCGAAAAGAAGGAAGCGTAAGGGCAACAGAATCCCAAATATGATGCAATAATTCGCAGCCGCTGCGGTCGCCTGGCCGCGGCGGCTGAGCTTGTCAAAAAAAGGATTTTTGACAAGCTCTCAAACGAGACCCGTTTCACTGGGCTCTCGTTTGAGAAGGCTGCGGCTCGCGGCAGCGCACGAAGGGTACACCCTTCGCACGTTTGCGAGCC
>DQIA01000051.1:0-30295 GCA_003525905.1 Clostridiales bacterium | reverse complement strand
GCCGCCGGAGAAAATGATTTCCACTTTCTTTGCGCTTGCGAGCGCAAACTCTGCGAGGCTTTTTTGACAGTCTGAGCCGCTGCGGTCGATTGGCCGCGGCGGCTGCCTTTTGTCTCCGCTCCGGGGCGGGGCTTGCTTTTTCCTTCCCGGTGCGCTATACTTTGGCGCATGAAGACGAATACGGGAGGTATGCATATGAATGCGGTGATCTTTGATATGGACGGCGTGCTCGTGGACAGCGAGCGCGTGGTCTGGGAGAGTTTTCGTTATGCGGGCGAGAAGACCGGCGTTCCCGATGTGGAGCGGATGGCGATCATCGGCCTCGGACTCAACGACGAGGCGTGGATCAAACGGTTCCGGCAGGAATTCGGCGCGGATTCGGACCGAATCCTGGAGCACGAGGAGGCCTATCTGCAGAGTTTTTACGCCAATGGAGCAGCTCCGGCAAAAAAAGGCGCGCAGCGGCTGCTGGAGCAGCTGTGCGCGTGGAATATCCCGGTTGCAGTCGCGTCGTCGTCTCCGGCGGCCGTCGTGCGCGGCCGGCTTGAACGGGTCGGATTGCTGCAATATTTTACTGTGGTCATTTCCGGCGACATGGTCTGCCGCTCGAAGCCGGAGCCGGACATTTTTCTCGAGGCGGCGCGGCAGTTGAAAAGACCCGCGTCGGAGTGCACCGTGATCGAGGATTCGCCGAACGGCCTGCGCGCGGGCAGGCGCGCCGGATGCCGGACGCTGTTCGTGCCGGACCTCTGGCAGCCGGAGGAGGAGCACCCGGAGCTCTATGACGCGCGCTTTGCCGATCTGGACGCCGTGCGCGAATTTTTTGCTGCGGAGCATTAAGCTCTGCGGGTTGCGGCGGACGGAATCTGCAGCAGCTGGCGGTATTTTGCCACGGTGCGGCGCGAGATGTCGATGCCCTGCACCTGCAGCCGCTCGGCAAGCGCCTGATCGGACAGGGGAGCGTGCTTATCCTCCTGCTGCACAAGCACGGCGATGGCCTGCTGTGCCATGACGCCGGAGACCTCACCGCCTGCCAGCTTTGCGGAAAACAGGCTGCGCAGCATGCGGACACCCTGCGGCGTCTGGATATACTTCCCACTGAGCGCGCGGCTGACGGTGGAGGTGTGCAGGCCGACGGCCTGCGCGATGTCCTGCATCGTCATCGGAGCGAGCGCCTGCCCGGAACGGAAATACGGCAGCTGCCGCTTCAGAATTTCCTGACAGCAGCGCAGGAGCGTCTCCTCCCGCTGCCGGATGCAGCTGATGAGCCATTCCGCCTGCGAGACCTTTTTGACGATATACTGCCGCGCCTCCGGATCGTCCGTCTTGCGGACGAGGGAGCGGTAGAAGCTGCTGACGGACAGCTCCGGCGTGTAGGCCCTGTTGACGGCGACGCTGAGCACGCCGTCTTTTTCCTGCAGGAGCACGTCGGGGACGACATAGCCGTCGTCCTGCGCGCGGCTGAATTCCGCGCACGGGTAGGGTGAAAGGCTCTGGATCTGCCGGTAGGCCTCCTGCACGGCGGCAAGGGGAACATGCTCGCTCGCGGCGATGGCCGCAAAAGCGTGATGCCCAGCCTGCTCGAGATAGTGCTCCGCGATCGTGCAGGCCAGCCCGGACTCGCCGAGCGCCTGCAGCTGCAGGCAGAGGCATTCCGAGAGCGTTCTTGCGCCGACGCCGGGCGGGTCAAGGCGCTGGATGATCTGGACGGCGGCATCGACAAGCGCGGCCGGGCCGAGCGCAGAGACATCGGCGCGCAGATAGCCGTCGGCATCGAGCGCATGGATGACGGCGAGCACGGCGCGCTGCAGCTCCGGCTCCAGCGACAGGCGCTCCGCCTGAAACTGCAGATGGGTCGTCAGGTCCTCGCCGTAGGCGACGGCGTCCCGGTCGGCAAAATCCGGCTGCATGTGCTCCGCATCCTCGCCCGCGGCGGCATGCCCGCCGGCGGAGAGATCGTCAAGCAGACTCACGCCCGGCGCGGCTCCGCATTCCAGTGTGGGATTTTCCAGCAGAGCGGTATTGATATAGGACTGCAGCTGGCATACGTCCAGCTGTAAAATTTCAACAGCGGCGTACATCTGCGGTCGCTGCTGTTGAACGGGCTTCTGTTCCTGAAAGATCTGCATAAAAAAATCCTCTTCCGACGGTAAACGATGCGCTTTTTGTGATATTCCATTATATCGGCTCGCCGGGTGGATGTCAAGGCATCCGCCCCGTATCAAAATTTTTCCGGTTGATACTACTCGTAGTGGCATGAAATTTGCTATAATAGAAAGGCACAGGGAGGTGCAAACCGATGAAACAAGAAAACTTTGTAGAGAACATCCCGGGCATCCTGCTGCTGTCGCACGGCCCGTTCTGCCAGGCTCTGCTCGAGTCTGCCCAGATGATCGGCGGCGAGGCAGTGAACGTGGTGGCGCTGCCGCTGCTGGAGAACGCGAGCATTGACGAATACGGCGAGAAGGCCATGCAGACGTTCAAGCAGATGCCCGAGGGCTCGATCGTTCTGTTCGACCTGGCAAGCGGCACACCGTTCAATCAGATGATGATGAAGAGCGGCGGCGAGGAATTCCCCGGCCTGTGCGGCATGAACCTGCCGGTCCTGCTGGAGGCAATGACCATGCGCGAGGCCATGAAGGGCAGCGAGCTAGTCGCCCTGCTGGAGGAATCCGCCAAGGCGGCAGTCGTCAATATCAAGAGCTTTTTCGAACCGTAAGCAGGGTACATAATTTCTGCGGAAGGGAGGTCAGTACATGCGCAGAGATCATGTGTTACAATTCGTCCTGGAAGCGGCGCAGACACCGGATTTTCAGGGCGTGACGGCGCAGGCCGTTGCGGATGCCCTGAGCATCTGGCGCAACGATGCCGCAGTCGAGCTCAATAAGCTCGTCGCAGAGGGAAAGCTGCGGCGGGTCGGCAAGAAAAACGTGCGTTTCTTCCCAGCAACGGAGGAGACGGCGGACATCCGGCCGGAGCCGGCCGTGCAGGAGGAGCCGCCGCAGGCAGAGGAGGAGACCGGACAGTACCGGGCGTTCTCCGGCCTTGTCGGCGCGGACGGCAGCCTGAAATATCAGCTGCGGGTCGCCATGGCGGCCGTTGCCTATCCCCCGAACGGCCTGAATATGCTCATCACCGGCTCGACCGGCAGCGGCAAGAGCCATTTTGCCCGAACGATCTGGGAATACGCAAAGGAGACGAAGGCGCTTTGCGGCGCGCATGCACCGATTCCCTTCGTGGAGTTCAACTGCGCGGAATATGCGGACAATCCGCAGCTGCTGCTGTCCCACCTGTTCGGCTATAAAAAGGGCGCGTTCACGGGCGCGCTCGAGGATAAGCCGGGTCTTGTGGAGCAGGCGAACGGCGGCATTCTGTTCCTCGACGAGATCCACGGCCTGTCGTCGACCGGGCAGGAGATGTTTTTCTCCCTGCTCGACACGGGCGTGTTCCGCCGCGTCGGCGACAATACGCCTCGCACCTCGCGCTTTATGCTCATCGGCGCGACAACAAAGCCGCTGACCGATCTGCTCGAGACGTTCCTGCGCCGTATGCCGGTGCTCATCTCCATGCCGACGCTCTCGGACCGCCCGATGAAGGAACGGCTGGAGCTGGTGGAGCATTTTTACGCAGAGGAGGCCACCCACATCGGCCGCACGCTGCGCATCCAGAAGGGCGCGCTCAACAGCATTCTGGACTATTCGCTGCATTCCAATCTCGGTGTTCTGAAGAATCTGGTGCAGCTGTCCTGTGCCAAGGCGTTCCTGCGCGAGAACGTTGCGGGGAACCGGACGGGGGAGATCGCGGTCACGTTTTCTGACCTCTCGTTCCAGACCTACAACGTCTCGGCCGAGACGGAAAAATACGCGCACGGCGACCTGCATTTTGCGGAGGATCTTGTCGTGCCGAACCAGCGCATCCAGAGCAGCGCGGCGGACGTTGCCTCATTCGTCGATGTCTATGACTTTGTGGAATCGCGCCTGTCCGGCGAGCAGGAGCAGCACCATGACGCCGGAAATCTGCAGCAGATCATTGCTGCGGAGATCGATAATTATTATGTGGACATGGAGCGGGCCCTGCAGGCCCCGGATGTCGACCGCAGCCTGCTCGACAGCGTGCTGTTCCCCGGCAGCATCGGCATCTGCAGCGAGTTTCTCAGCCGGGCCTCTTATGCGCTCAACCATGTCTATCCGTCCATTGCGGCGACGCTGCTTGCCATGCATCTCAGCCAGTATGTCAGCCGCATGCGCTCAGAGCAGCCGGCCTTCCCGCTGAGCGTGCGGGGCGGCCTGCAGGGCTACGGTGCGGAGCTGGACTTCCTGCGGGAGAACCGGCAGTGGCTGGCGCAGGCTATCAAGGTGCACATCTCGACAGACGAGATGAACTGCCTTGCCGTCCTGCTGCGTCAGGCGGGCAAAAAGCGGGAGAAGCCGCCGGTCTGGCTGACGCTGGCCTCCGGCAGCGACGGCGTGGCGGCCGGTATGGCGCGCCATCTCAACGCCGTCTATGACACAAATCACGTCCACTGGGTGGATTCCGCACGGGGCGGCAGCCTGTTCCAGTCCCTGTGCGACCATATCGCAACATTCCACGGCGAGGCGGGCAACCTGATCTTCACGGATATGAAGGTGCTCACCACGCTGGAGCCGGAGCTGACGAAGGCGACGGGCGTGCCGTGCCGGGTCATCCCCATTCTGGAGCAGCGTCTGCTGCTCGAGGCGAGCCGCCTGACGCTGCATCCGGCGCAGCAGGACCTCAACGAGCTGCGGGATCAGATCCTTGAGGCCTATTTCCGGCAGATGAGTCATCTGTTCCAGACCTCCGGGCTGGATGTTTCGGCCCTGCGCGAAAAATATGCAGAGCAGACGCCGGAAAAGGTCATTCTGTCGACCTGCATCACCGGCATCGGCAGCGCCCGCACCATTCAGGAGATCCTGCAGAAGCGGCTTGCCTATATCCCGCGCCTGCACGTCGTCGCGGTCAGCGCGCTCGACAGCGTGGAAAAGCTGGCCGAGCAGTACGGAAGCTCCCTGCGGCTCGTGGTCGGCACGGTGGAGCCGAACATCCCCGGCGTGCCGTTCATCACGGCGGACCGCGTGTTCAGCCGGGAGGGCATCATGGCCATCGCCTCCATCGTGGACGATTGGGGCATGGACACCAAGCAGATGCTCTCCGGGCAGGAGGAGACCTCGGGCGGCGAGACGATCAGCCTGCTGGCGCAGAGCCTGCGCTATATCGCGCCCCATGTTGAGCAGCAGCTGGCCATCGACTGCATTGAGACCATGACGCACCAGCTTGAAACCGGCTATTACCGCCGGACTCTGCCGCAGGATGTGCGCGTACGGCTGTTTATGCACGCGGCGTCCATGCTGGAGCGCATCGTCAACGGCAATCCGCTCGCGATGGAGCCGGAGCACGAGGAACTCATCCGCCAGAACGCGGCATGGTTTGAGCGCCTGCAGGCCCTGATCGCGGCGTCGTTTGCGTCGTTCGGTCAGGAGATCCCGCGGGCCGAGGCATTCTATTTTATGCTGTCGCTGCCGCAGACGCTCGAATGAGCTGCGGCACGTCAAAATACGAAAATTGAAACAGGAGATATGAAACATGGTCAGTCAGAAAGTTACAGTCATGAATGCGTCGGGCCTGCATGCGCGCCCGGCAAACGCCTTTGTGAAGGAAGCGGTCCGTCACGCGGGCTGCAACATCCTCATCAAGAAGGACGGCAAGACCTACATGGGCAAGTCCATCGTTTCCGTGCTCTCCGCCTGCGTGAAGTGCGGTACGGAGATCGAGCTGGTCGCCGATGGCAACGATGAGGCACAGGCGCTGCAGGATATGGTGAGCGCCGTGAACTCCGGCCTGGGCGAATAAGACCGATTTTGTACGAATGAAACAGTGAGGTGGCAGGAACATCATGAAATGGCAAGGCAAGGGCGTGTCGGAGGGACTCGCCATGGCGCAGATCCATCTGTTTACGCCGAAGCTCCCGGAGATTTCGCGCCAGCCTGCGGCTGACGCCGAGGCGGAGGTCGCAAAGCTCGAAGCAACGCTGGCGGCTGCGGAGGAGGAGCTGCGCGGTCTCTATGAGACCGCAAAGGAGAAGATGGGCGAGCAGGAGGCGGAGATCTTCGACGCCCACCTGACGATCCTCGGCGACGAATACTCCGTCCGGGAGCCGATCATCCAGCGCATCCGCGAGCAGAAGCAGAATGCCGCCGCAGCGATCGAAGACCAGTTCGACGAGCTGGCGCAGATGTTCCGCTCCCTCGGCGACGAGCTGATGGCAGAGCGCGCCGCGGACGCCGAGGACCTCAAGCAGCAGCTGCTGCGCATCTGCCTCGGCTGCGGGCGGCAGGACCTGTCCGTGCTGCCGGGCGATGTGATCGTGCTGGCGGAGGAGCTGACGCCGTCCGACACCGTGCGCATGGATACGGCCCACGTCAAGGGCATCGCCACGAGGCTCGGCGGCGCGACGGCGCACAGCGCCATCATTGCGCGCACGCTCGGCATCCCGGCCGCTGCCGGGATCGACGGCTGGCAGACAGAGGCACTGAACGGACATATGGCCATCCTCGACGGCGCGGACGGTACCCTGACCGTCGACCCGACGGATGAGGAGACGGCGTGCTATCAGAGCCGCAAGGCGCAGGCCGACTGCGAAGCACAGGCGCTCGAGGCCTTCCGCACCAGCCCCTCGCAGACGAAGGACGGCGCGGCGCTTGAGATCTGCGCGAACATCGGCACGCCGCAGGAGGCGCAGCAGGCCATGAAATACGGCGCGGACGGCGTCGGCCTGTTCCGCAGCGAGTTCCTGTTTATGGACCGCGACGCTCTTCCTACGGAGGACGAGCAGTTTGAGGCCTATCGCACGGCGGCGCAGACAATGGCGGGCAAGCCGCTCATCATCCGCACGCTGGATGTCGGCGGCGACAAGAAGCTGCCGACGCTCGAGCTGCCGCATGAGGACAATCCCTTCCTCGGCTTCCGCGCCATCCGCATGACGCTCAGCCATCCGGAGATCTTCCGGCCGCAGCTGCGCGCCATTCTCCGCGCGGCTGCCTATGGCGACGTGCGCGTCATGTTCCCGATGATCGGCTCCATGGATCAGCTCCGCGAGGCAAAGGCCCTGCTGCGTGAGCAGGAGCAGACGCTGCAGGCGGAGGGCGTTCCGACCGGCTCTGTGAAGGTCGGCATGATGGTGGAGATCCCGGCAGCCGCCGTTCTGGCAGAGGAGTTCGCAAAGGAAGTTGACTTCTTCTCAATCGGCACGAACGACCTGACGCAGTATACGCTTGCGGTCGAGCGCGGCAACGCCGCTGTGGCACACCTCTATGCGCCGGAGCATCCGGCCGTGCTGCGGCTCATCGCCATGACGGCGCAGGCCGCTGCAGAGCGGCACATTCCCTGCGGCATGTGCGGCGAGGCGGCTGGCGACCCGAAGCTGGCCCCGGCCTTTGTCGGTATGGGCGTGAATGAGCTTTCCATGAGCCCGCGCCGCGTTCCGGCTGTCCGGAAGCTCCTGAGCGAGCTGACGATGGACGAGTGCCGTCAGGCCGCAGAAAAACTTCTGCATCCGTAAGAAAAATGTTTTTCCGGTTTTTTGACGGAAAAATGCTGAAAAATCAGCTGATTTTTGAACATTCCGACAGAAAAATTGAACCGGACCGAAAAAAGCCCACGAATTACTACCTGTAGTGGCACGGAAATTGCATATAAAATAGGGCGTAGGGGAAAGTCAGAATCGGGCGGCACAGGCCGCCTCTGAAAGTCCCAAGACTTCAGTGTGAAAGGGAAGTGCCACAATGAACTATCAGGATCAGGTGGTCGTGCTGACCGGCGCAAGCGGCGGCATCGGCTCTGCGATGGCAAAGAAATTTACAGACCTCGGCGCGAAGGTCGCGCTGCTGGATATTACGGTTGACCGCGTACAGGCTCTGGCCGACAAGCTCGGCCTCGGCAGTGACCGCGCCTTCTGCGCGGCGGTCGATGTTTCCAATGAAGAATCCGTCAAGGCGACGGTCAACGCGATCGTAAAGCATTTCGGCCGGATCGACGTTCTGGTCAATGCCGCCGGGATCCCCGGCCCGAGCGCCCGCGTGGAGGATTACTCCTTCTCCGATGCAAAGAAGGTGCTCAGCGTCAATCTGTTCGGTACCTTCCTGATGATGCATACCGTTCTGCCCGTCATGCAGGCGCAGAAGCACGGCGCGATCCTGAACTTCGGTTCCGTGTCCGGTGTCGTCGGCTATCCGTTTGAAAGCGCCTACGGCGCGAGCAAGGCGGCCATCATCCATCTGACGAAGAACGCCGCCAGCGAGAACGGCGGCAACGGTGTGCGCATCAATGCGATCTCGCCGGGCTGGGTCAAGACGAACATGATGGCGACCATTCTGGACAGCTATAAGAACGTCGGCTTCGACAACGCCGACGAGAATGTTACGCTTGGGCCGATGGGCCGTCCGGGCACGCCGGAGGAGATCGCAAATGTCGCGGCCTTCCTCTGCTCCGAGGAAGCTTCCTATGCCAACGGCTCGAACTTCCTGGTCGACGGCGGCATGACGCTGGGCTGATCGGAGGGAGATCCAATGGCAGCACTGAATGAAAAGCTCCGGGTCGTTGTCGTCGGCGGTGTGGCCGGCGGCGCATCGGCTGCGGCACGCGTCAAGCGCCTGAACGAAAATGCGGACGTCGTGGTGTTTGAAAAGGGCAGCGACGTATCGTTTTCCAACTGCGGCCTTCCGTATTATCTGAGCGGCACGGTGGAGGACAGCGAGGACCTCATCATGATGACCCCGGCGGCCTTCCGGAAGAAGCATGACATCGATGTGCGTGTGCATTCCGAGGTCGTGTCCATCGACCGCGAGAAGAAGACCGTCACCGTGCGCAGCACGGAGACCGGCGAGACGTATGAGCAGCCCTATGACAAGCTCGTCCTGTCGCCGGGCGCAAACCCCATCGTTCCGCCTGCCCTGAAGGGCGCGGACCGTGAGAATGTGTTCACCATCCGCAATGTCCGCGACATCGTCGCGCTCAAGACATTTCTGGATAAGCCCGAGACGAAGCGTGTCTTCGTGGTCGGCGGCGGCTTTATTGGTATCGAGGCTGCGGAAAATCTGCAGCTGGCCGGGAAGGACGTCACGCTGGCGGAGCTGTCCGGTCAGATCCTGCAGCCGTTTGACGAGGATATGGTCCAGATCCTGCACAAGGAGCTGGATGACCACGGCGTTAAGCTCCTGCTGCACACGAACGTGCAGGCGATCACGGAGCAGGGCGTGACGGTCGAGCGGAACGGCGCGCAGGAGACCTATTCTGCCGACGCGGTCGTTCTGGCCATCGGCGTCTTCCCCGAGACGAAGCTCGCGGCTGCGGCCGGGCTCGAGATCGGTAAGACCGGTGCGATCCATGTGAACGAAAATTATCAGACGAACGACCCGGATATCTACGCGGTCGGCGATGCGATCGAGGTCTATGACCCGCAGACCCATGTCTGGCGCAAGCTTGCGCTGGCCGGCCCTGCGCAGTTCGAGGCGCGCGCCGCTGCGGACCACATCTGCGGCATCACAAGTCCGAACCACGGCTTTGCGGGTGCCCTGTGCCTGCGCGTGTTCGGTCAGAACGCCGCGGCCGTCGGCATCAGCGAGGCACTTGCCGCCCGCTCCGGCCTCCACGCGGACAGCGTGCTGATCTTCCCGGGCGATAAGGTCGGCATTATGCCGGATTGGCACTATATGTCCCTGAAGCTCATCTTTGAGCGCCCAACGGGCCTGATCCTCGGCGCGCAGGCGATCGGGGAGGGCGACGTCGTCGGCCGCATGAACGTCATCGCGGCGATGATCCGCATGCATGCGACGGTCTATGACCTCAAGGACATGACGCTGTGCTATTCTCCGGTCTACAGCACGGCAAAGGACCCCGTCAATCAGGCGGCGCTCGTTGCCATCAATGTGCTCGAGGGCCAGCTCCGTCAGGTCCATGTGTCCGAGGTGCGCTCCCTTGTGGAGTCCGGCGCTTATATCGTCGATGTCCGCGAGGAGGGCGAGTACGCCGAGGGCCATCTCGTCGGCTCCCATAACATCCCGCTGACGCAGCTGCGCGCGCGGATGGAGGAAATTCCGAAGGATGTTCCCGTGTACCTGCACTGCCGCTCGAGCCAGCGGAGCTATTACGCGCTCTGTTGCCTGCGCGGCCATGGCTACCACAACCTGACGAACATCAGCGGCTCGTTCCTCGGTATCAGCCTCTATGAGTATTTCCATGATAAGTCCGAGGGCCGCAAGCCCATCGTGACCGCATACAACTTTGACTGAGCGGGAGGAGCTATGGAAAAAACGATGACAGAGGCGCGTGCAGACGCGCTGATGGAGGACGGCTTCCACTGCTCGCAGTGTGTGTTCCCGTATGCGGCATTCCGCCTCGGCATGGACCGCGATGAGGCGCTCCGCCTGAGCGCAGGCCTCGGCGGCGGCTGCTTCCACGGCGACTCGTGCGGTGCAGTGACCGGCGCTGCCATGGCACTGAGCATCGTGTTCGGCTTTGATCGGCCGAATGCGGAGGAAGCGGATAAGCTGCTGATCGAGAAGGTCCACGAATTCCAAAAGCGTTTTCTGGAGGAGAACGGCTCGTTGCTCTGCCGCCAGCTGCTCGGCGGTTACGACAAGGCTGATCCCGATGCCGTCGCTCCGGATGATGCCTATGATAACTGCGCACGCTATTGTGCGACGGCCTGCCGGATCCTGGATTCCCTGATCGGCGACCGTTACATCCGATAAGAGTTAAGAAACGAGGTTTTTCCAATGGCAAAACTGGATTTATTGGAAAAGAAAAGCATCATCGGCATGATCCACACGCTGGCATTGCCCGGCACGATGGATTACTGCGGGGATATGACGAAGGTCATCGACCGCGCCCTTGCCGATCTGCATGCCATGCAGAATGCAGGCGTTGACGCCGTGATCGTCGAGAATTTCTGCGACCATCCCGCCGGAACGAAGCTCGAGCCGGAGCAGATGGCTGCCCTGACCGCCGTGGCCACGGTCGTGGCGCGCGAGGCGACCATCCCGGTCGGCATTGATGCGGCGTTCTGTGATCCGATGGCGAGTCTGGCCATCGCTGTGGCTGTCGGCGCGACGTTTATCCGCGTGCCGGTGTTCGTCGACACGGTCGTGACGTCCGACGGCATCGTCAAGCCCTGCGCCAGAGAGCTGCAGCGCTACCGCAAGCTGCTCGGCGCGGAGAACATCGCTCTCCTGTGCGATATCCAGACGAAGCACACGTTCATGCTCAGCAGCGCCATCTCCATCGAGGAGAGTGCCCTGATGGCGACGGAGTGCGGCGCGGATGCCCTCATCATCACGGGCGCGCACACCGGCTCCGCCTCTCCGCTCGAGACCATCCGCCGCGTGCGCGAAGTCACGAAGCTCCCGCTCATCGCGGGCAGCGGCGTCAATGCGCAGAATGCAGCCGACCAGCTGTCTCTTGTCGAGGCCGCCATCGTCGGCTCGGCCATGAAGCCGCACGGCAAGGCGGAGGAGCCCATCGACGAGGCTCTGGCAGCCAAGCTCATGCAGAGCGTCAAGGCCTGCCGCTGATCCCTTTGCGTCTTTATGGGCAGCTCCGCTGCTCTTAAGCATATCCCAGCATTCATCATGTAAGGAAGGAGGTATAAAGCATGCGCAATGTCGTTTTGACTCGTGTTGATGAGCGCCTGATCCATGGTCAGGTCATGACCTCGTGGCTGAAGCTCTGCAACGCGAATGTCATTCTCATCATCGATGCCGGTTCCGCCTCAAACGCGTTCCTGAAGCGGATCCTGTTTGCGGCTGCACCCAAGGATGTGGAGCTGCAGGTCATGAATGAGGCAGATGCCGCCGCCTATCTGAAGGAAGATTCTCCCGCCGGAGAAAAGGTCCTTGTTCTTTCGAAGACTCCGCAGCCTCTGCTGGCCATGGTCCGAAGCGGCATCGAGATCAAGGAGATCATCCTCGGCAATATGGGCGGCGCGCCCGGCAGAAAGCACTTCAACAAGAGCATTTCCGCCAGCGCGGACGAGATCCAGGCATTCCGTGATCTTGTGGACGCCGGCGTATACGTCTACTGCCAGATGGTCCCGTCCGATGCGAAGGAAGACGTCAAGAAGCTGTTGAAGTAAACGGCAGGTCCCACGCCTGAGCCCCGCTCCCGGAGCTCAGAACCCAAAGGCGGCACCGCTTTTGCGGTGAAGCCCAAAATAGAAATAAGGAGAGAGAACTTGTGAATATCAGTATCCTGCAAATTTGCCTGATCTCGTTGTTCTATTGCTTCTCGAACATCAGCTGGCCGTTTGGTTCCATGGGCCAGTGGGCAACGATCAACCGTCCGCTCGTTGGCGGTCTTGTCGTCGGCCTGATCCTCGGCAACCCGGTTCAGGGCACGATCATCGGCGCGACCATCAACGTCATCTACCTCGGCCTCGTCTCCGCCGGCGGCTCTCTGCCTGCTGACTCCGGCATGGCCGGTATCATGGGTACTACATTCGCTCTGATCGGCGGCCTCGATACGAACACCGCTCTGGCACTGGCCGTTCCTATGGGCCTTGTCGGCGCTGTGATCGAAGTTCTGACCATGACCGGCCAGTGCATGCTCATTCCTCTGGCTGACAAGTGGATCGAGCAGGGCAAGTCCAAGCTCGTTATCTGGGCAAACACCTGGATTCCGTACATTGTCAAGTCCATTATCCGTTTCATCATCGTCTTTGTCATCCTGTACTTCGGCTCCAATGCCCTCGACAGCGTGACGAATGCACTGAGCGGCCGCGTCCTCGATGCACTGAGCGTCATGGGCGGCATGCTTCCGGCAGTCGGCGTCGGCATGATGCTGCTGTCCATCTTTAAGGGCAATGCCCGCTGGTTCCTGTTCCTCGGCTTCCTTGCCACGAGCTTCCTCGGCCTGAACACCATCGCTGTGGCATTCATCTTCCTCATCGTGGCTGTCCTGATGGTCGGCTTCACGGAGAGCGATTTTGCCGGCTTCAAGAGCATCCAGCAGAATAACGATCTTTCCTATCAGTATTTCACCAAGAAGGACCTGCGTCATTCCTGGTTCATGTGGCACTGGTTCTGCGAGTCCTGCTACAACTACGAGAGAATGCAGGGCCTCGGCTTCTGCACCGCTATGATCCCGCTGCTGCGCAAGATCTACAAGGGCGATGATGAGGCCATGATCGCTGCTATGAAGCGTCAGTCCATGTTCTTCAACACCGACCATGACTTCGGCGGCATGATCCTCGGCATCTGCGCCTCCATGGAGGAGCAGAAGCGCTCCGGCGCCGACATCCCCGACGAGGCGTTCGTCGCCCTCAAGTCCGGCCTGATGGGCCCGTGCGCCGGTATCGGCGACACTCTGTCTCAGGTTGTTCTGCTTCCCGTTCTGTCCGTTATTTTCATCAACCTCGCAACGCAGGGCGCTGTCTGGGCTCCGATCGCCTACACCGTTCTGTTCATGGCCATCTTCTATGGTGTCGGCTACTGGATGCTGAACGTCGGCTATAAGAGCGGCGGCGAAGCTGTTCTGAAGCTCATGGAGAGCGGCATTTTTGACAAGGTCGTCAAGGTTGCGAATATCCTCGGCTGCGCGGTCTGCGGCGCGCTGATCTGCAGCTATGTTTCCTTCAACTGGAATGTCGTCATGATGCGCGAGGGCGTTGAGGTCTTTAACCTCCAGACCGGCGTGTTTGACGCGATCCTTCCCAACATGATGCCGCTGCTTCTCACGATGGGCGTTTATGGCCTGTCCAAGAAGGGCGTCAAGAGCTCCTACATCACCTTCGGCACGATGCTGCTCGGCTTCGTGCTTGGCCTGCTCGGCGTCATCGCCTAATTCAGGCAAACCTCTGGCCGCCGTGCCCACACTGCTGTCGGCAGGAAACTGCCGACAGCGTCGGCGGCCCCCGAATTCATCAATTCTGCGGCAGTTTCTGCCGCTGATAATAAGGAGGATTTCTTATGAGAATCAGCAATGTCGGTCTGTTTGTCAAGGATCTGGAAGGCGCCAGAAAGTTCTTTGAGGACTTCTTCGGCGCACAGGTCCATGCGACCTACGAAGAGGATGACGGCTACAAGTCTTACATCATGAAGTTCGACGAGAACCCGAAGCTGGAGCTGATGTCCAAGCCGACCGTCGTCGACGAGAAGAAGGACCCGAACCGTACCGGCTTTGTGCATATCTGCATCAAGGTCGACTCCCGCGAGAAGCTCGACGAGATCATCGCGAAGTTCAAGGCTGCCAACTACACCATCCTCTATGAGCCGGCAACGAACGGCGGCAATGAGGTCCGCGCCATCACGTTTGAGGACAACATCCTCGAGGTCTGCTGCTAAATGGCAACACCGCACAATTACATCTTCGGCCTTCGCCGGATATTTTTCGCCGATCCTTCGGTTCGAAAAGATTGAAATACACAAAGTATTCCTGCACTTTTCAAACCTTGCCTCGACAAAAAATCTCTCGCCGAATGCGCTCGCTGAATTGTGCGGTTCTGCCCAAAATCATCGAAGGAGAAATTACAATGAGCGAAAAGAGCAAGCTGTTTTTTAATGGCAAGAAGAAAGTTATCGGCATGGTCCACCTGCTGCCGCTTCCCGGCAACGCTGCCTACCAGAACAACAAGGAAGAGATCGTGAAGAACGCCATCGAGGATGCCCATACCCTCATCGACTGCGGCGTTGACGCCATCATGCTCGAGAACTTCAGCGATTGGCCCCAGTACAGCACCGAGATCCCCCTCGAGGCCTATTCCCTGATGGTCAGCATCGCCACCCGCATCCGCGAGTTCTGCAAGATCCCGTTCGGCGTCAACATCGAGATGAACGCCTTCGTGCAGGAGTGGGCCATGGCCTACGCCGTCGACGCCGACTTCATCCGCTTTGAGGCCTATGTCGACAACCGTGCCGGTTCCTTCGGCTACATCGAAGCCTGCTCCACGCCGCTTGCCAAGATCCGTCAGGACTATCCGTCCGACACCATGATCTTTGCTGACGTCCACACCGCCGAGACCTATGGCGTTCCGAATGTCGCCATCAACGAGCTGGCCGGCAATGCCAAGGGCCACGATGCCGATGCTGTCATCGTCACCGAGAACGACCTGAACAAGAAGATCACCCCGGCGGACGTCAAGTCCATGCGCGAAGAGATGGGCGATTTCCCCATCATCGTCGGCGCAGGCGTGAAGCCGAACAACGTTCTGGACTACATGGAGTACTGCGATGCCGTTATCGTCGGCCGCGGCTTCAAGACCGGCGACCGCGTTGACGCGAAGCTCGTCAAGGAGTTCATGGAGATCGTCCACAGCAAGTTCAACTGATTTTTGCCCCCTCATTCACCTTTCAGATCGATAGAAAAGCGCCGTCCCGGGAGACCCACCGGGGCGGCGCGCAGTTTATGAGAAGCTCTCAGGCACTTTTTGACAAGCTGAATTCCAACTGGATTTAGCAGAACGGAATGTACTCTGCGCTGCTGAACGGCTTAGGCGGGCTGCCTTTCCTTGCCGGCATGATCGGCATTTATCGGGCTCTATGTCAATCGTTGGGGTAGAGGCAAAGAACACAATCATCCAGGACCGTGTCGGGGTGCTTAGCCCCGGCGCGGTTTTTTCGGTACACCGCTGCAGAAAAGGATCCGATTTCTGAAGTTCCGGAAGTTCCGCATCCCGAAGCAGACGCGCTTGAGGACCTTCGTTTTGTTGTTGCAGCCCTCGATGAAGCCGTTGGACCAGGGGACGTCCATGGAGTTCAGAATCTCCTGAAACCAGTTGCGGTACGCCGTGACGCAGGCCTGAAATTCCGGAAGATCCATACTCATGGTAAAGGATTTTGCCTCTATGCTCAACCTTAAAGCAGTTTGCTCCCCGCACACTTTCTATCCCGCAGACTGCGTCAGCACACATGCCAGGGTACTTTGCGACATGAACGGCAGCCAAATGCCGCTCTCGCCCGTGCCGATCAGCAGCTCCGTGCCGCTCGGGCTGATCAGAAGGGGATACGTCTCACACAGATACATCGGGCCGTCCGTGACACCGTAGTTTTTACCGCCAACACGAGACAAGTTTAGCGTCACATAACTAGGCCCATCCGGAATGGTCTGAATCGTCCAGGAACCGCTCCACATCTCCTCAAAGTCCTTGCTGTCTTTGTATGCCCAATCCAGATCGACCGAGCCGCCCGTCTCATCCCCGGGATAAAAGCGCAGCGAGAAACAGGCATAGCGGTTGGTTTCCCCTACCATGGTTTCTGTGATCCAGCCCATGCCTGAAGGCTGCGAACCGGCAAGGCCAAGCGCGGTCATGCCTGTCCAGCCATCAGAAAGCCAGTCGGCAAATTCGGGCGGGGCGTTATACCAAGCATATTCCGTAAAGTCAAACGAAAGATAGTCGCCAGCTTCCGATATACACGGCGCAAGATGGCTCATCGCATCGAGCGATGGGTACCATTCGCAGGTGTTCCCATTGTTGTCGGTGATGAAGACCTGGGTGTCGGCCTCATATGCAATGCCATCGAGATTTGCAAAGAGCAGCACCGGTTCGCCGCTCTCTGACCGGTAGAGTACATCTGTGACCTCATCGGTCTTCGTTTTTTCATTCCACTGCACACGGTTGATCACAACTGTTGCGTTTTCGTCGACCGGCACGATGCAGTACAGATGCCCCGCACCGCCGATGATGTGCTCCGCATCGATCTCCGCGATGAAGGGGTATTCCAGCAGCAGGGCCGCATTGGTTTCCCAAAGCCACGCGGGAAAACCTGCCTCAAACCCCTCCTCAAAAAGTCCGCCGACATAGCCGAGATATGCCATCCCGAACATCGTCTGCGAAAAATCAATCTTATCCCGTAGCCATAGCAGCGAGTTTTTGCCTTCCTCTGAGCCAACGTACTGCGCCTGCTGCGGTTCTGTGGCCTCGCTATGCTGCGCCCGCTGTGATTCCGTGATCTCGCTGTGCTGCGTGGGATCCTCCGATTGCGTTTCCGAGGCTTGCCCGGCAAGCGTTTCAGGCAATGTAGCACTGTCGGTGCCCTTGAGCTGCTGGATTTGCGCGCAGGCACAAAGCAACAGCAGCAGAGCCACCGCCAGCAACAGCGCGAGTACCTGCTTGTGTGTTGTTTTCATAGCCGCTCCTTTCAGATCAGAATTTTCCGCTTCGGCCCGAACCGCCGCCGCCGGATTCGCTGCGACTGCTTCCTCCGCTGGAGGAGCTGCGCTCGATCTTCCGGCTGGAGGTCGTCTTATGGGTAAAACGATCTGTTTGCTCCGTAAGCCGGAGCCCCGCGGCGACATAGGCGTTTGCGGTTGTTTTTTCTGATACATTGTCCATTTTCTGCCATATCACAGCAACGATCGCGATTGCCGCCAGCAGAGAAAGACCGATTACGACAAGCATCGGAAAAAACAAGCTCGCCCGGACGGGCTTCCCGTTTGCTGCCTTTTCCAGATAGACTCTGCATTCCTTGACGTAATCCTCAAAGCCGCCGTACCAGTCGTCCTCGCCGAAATTGTCGAGGAAGACCTTTTCCAGCTTCTCCTGACCATAGCTGTTGAAGGCATATTCGCAGTGTGAGCCATAGCAGAACATTGCCCAGTCGCGGTCAGCCATGCTGAGCAGGAGCATGATCCCATCGCGGTTCGGCCCTACACCCATGGTGTATTGATGGTAGATGGTGTAGGTCGCCTTATAGACGCCTTCAGAATGGAAGTCCCGATAGTCCTCCACGGTTACGATGTATACACCGACCCCATACTTTTGGGAGACGCTTTCCGCCATCCTTTCCAGCAGCATTTTTTCGCTTTCGCTGAGAAGTCCGGCAGTGTCCGTCACGCAAGAAAGCTGTGCACCTGTCTGCTCAGCCGCAGCCATGCTCACGCAGAATACAAGCACCAACAGAAACGCCAACAGGAGGCGGCATATTCTTTTTTTCATATCTCAGCCCTCCCTAGCGTACCAAAAGCAGCAGCGCAGTCACGCTGATTGCGATAAGAAGTGCCGCGATCGCCGCAAACAGGCCGACGACCCGTTTCGTGCTGACGGGAAGCTTGCCTACCAGCTTGCCCGTCTGACCGTTCATGGCAAAGAGGAAATCTTTTCCCTCCCACCTTGTATTCAGGATCCAGACGGGCAGCAGCGCGTAATGCACCTTGCCGCGCTTCAAGTGGATATCCCGGCTCGTTTCATTGCATGAGGTGTAGCCAGAAACCGTGCGTTCCAGCGCAGACACCAGCGAGCCTGCGCAGCGCTTGTCCGCCCGCTCCCGGCTGTCTTCAACGCTGACATCGTATTTATCCGCCAGAAATCCGGGCAGATACGCTGTGGAAAACGGCTTTAAGTCCGCATAGTTGAACGGTTCGATGGAGTCCATGTAATCATCCGGCATTTTGCTCGACGCATCCACCGGAATTTTTTCAAAGCTGACAGAACCGGCGCGGCGCACATCGTAGTGACTTATCTCCGTGACCTCATAATCTCCCGAGGTGTACTTATGTACCGTGGTGGCATGGAACTCCACGCTTCCGCTGGCCTCGCCGTCGTACATCCAGAAGGGGACATACACGCCCTTGATCTCCTGCAAATGGTTGGCTTTGGAGAAGGTCGACGGCAGCAGAGGCTTTTTGAGATAGTGCTTCTTCAGCGCCTGAATGGCATCCTCCTTGCTCAACTTGAAGGGCAGCACAAAATCGGGCTTTAAGATGCCGCTGAACTGCCCCGGAATCACAGACGGATTTCCGCAGTATGGGCAGGACGTGGCTGCGGTCGTTGCGTCACAAATCAGCTCTGCCCCGCACGATGGGCAGCAGTAGGTTTTCATACTGTCTGCGTCCGCACCCCAGTTCTCGCTCAGGCCGGAGGTATCCCAGTTAGAGCCGTCTGCGGCAGTCTGTTGCTCTTTCGCTTCGGCAGATTTTTGAGCCGCTTCCGTTTCTTCCTGCTTTCGCGCCGCCTCTGCTGCTTTCGCTTCTTTCTTCGCGTAGAGCGCTTCAATTTCTGCGATATTGAAGCTTGAGCCGCAGTAATCGCACTCCAGCCTGCCGGATTCTCCTACAAAATGGAGCGGTGCCGTACAGGCGGGACATTGATAATTTGTGATTTGTGTTGCCATGTTCTTTCCTCGTTTCCTGTGTCGGTGCCAGACGGCACCTCAACCCTGCTCTCTGCGGTAAGTCATCCCGCCGCCCAGTATGACCGCGTTTTGCGTATCGTACAGGAGGTGCAGATCCGCCGCTGCATGGTCACTGTTTCTCAGCACGATTTCCTGCAGGTGCTCTGCCACGTCCTCACTGTATTCGCCGCCGGAATACGGCGTCTGAAACGCGGACTCGACGCGCAGCTCCCAGCCGTTCCACATTTGCTCCGTCCCGCTGCGCCACAGCTCCGCCGCGCGCAGCTCGCTCCCATCTGCGTCTGTGGAAAACACATATTTTTGCAGGCCATCCTCGGAGATCCACGTTCCCTCGAGCAGCGCAAAAACATTGCGTGTCTGCTCATGCTCGGCGCGCTCCCGCTCTGCCTGCGCCTGCCGCTCCGCGTCGCTGTAATACCGCGCCTCGTCGCCCAGCGTCATCATACCGTAGTCCAGCCAGAAAGTATCCGCCAGCCACGCAAACTGCGGTGAGTCCAGATAGCGCAGATGATAGACCGTATCGTGGTCTTTATCCTCGATCGTGAGTCCGCTGATTTGTTCTGCAAAATCCGCCTGAACTGTCAGAACGCCGTTTTGGAACGTATGGTCAAACTGATCGCCCAGATCTTCAAAATTTGCGTCGTAGCAGCGGATGGGATTGTCCTTGAACTGCCCGCCGCGGTAATAGAGCTCCATGACGCCCGGGCTGTAAACGGTTTTTTTGATGTGAAGACTGTCAAAAAGGAGCGCGGTCTCCGGGTACTGATATGTGCGCACGTCAGCACCGCCGCAGGCGGTCAGGCCGAGCAGCCCCATCCACAGGCTTGCCGTGATGAGGAACGTTTTGAGCTTCACAGCATCACCTCCGCTTTTTTTCGCAAATAACCGGATTCTCCCGCTCCAAATTGGGGCGGGAGCCGGTTTTCATATAAATTCTCAGAAAGATGCCGCCATTACTGGAACGTCATGTCGTTGAGAATGATGTCGGGCATCGTTCCCGGAACGCAGTCCATATTCCGAAGCCCGATGGAAAGGGCGCGGCCGTCGTCAAGCTGTGCGATATACTGAATCCAATCATAGCCGATGTTTCTGTAGGTGCGGCCGCGGAACGAGATACCGCCGATCACACGGTCTTCGATATCCTGATAGTTCTCGAAGTCGTCCTTGTAGAAATCAATTTTTTCAACGTTCTCTCTTACCTCAAACTGGATGGCGCCCGCACCGAACGCTGTGGGATCGTCGTTTTCCACCAAGCAACGCTTGCCCTCGTCATACGACCAGCCAGAGACCGGGATCTTCGTCATGATTTTGACCTTAACATCGTCTTTTGCAAACTGGGTGACTTCCACGGAGAAGTCCTGCATCTCGGCGTTCGCAGACGCTGCCTAGTTTGCCTCTGCGGCTTCCGCCTTTACCGTGTCAAGATACTTCGCAATGGCCTCCTTGCCGGAGAAGCCGCTGGTATTGAATCCGCTTACCGTATAAACACCCGACACAGTTTCTTTGAAATTGACGTAGATGAAATGGGATTCGTCGTCCTCAGAGATCCATTTGCAGTAGCGGTAGTTTGCCTTCATGTGGTCGCTGTACTCTTCCTTGACAAACTGGCCTTTTACGCCGAAGTAGGCAGCAATATCATCATAAGTAGCGTCGAAAATATTCTTATTGACCTCGTTCATCCAGACATAGCCCTTCTGTACCTGTTCTTCGGTTACAATGCCGTCTCTGCCGGAAGTTTCTCCGCCAGGGTTCGACGTCGTAGTGCCCATATTGCCGCTTCCGGCCGGAGCATCCGCTCCGATGCTGTCAGGCATGGACTTGCCCGCGTCGATCAGCGGCAGATACCAGTCGGCATAGAGATATGGGCGGTTTTCCTCCTCCACATCATCCCAATAGAGTCCCCACGGGCGCAGATAGATCTCATAGCGGTACGTATCGTCGCCGTTTTCGTACCGGCCGTCGATGCAGATGATATCCGCAAGCTCCTGCAAGCCCGGGTCGACGATCCAGTCGGCGTGCGCGAGGGCCACATCGGTAAACCAGCCGCCCTCGGATGTCAGCGTGCCATGCTCGCCAGTACCGGTGTCGCTCAGGCTGACCGCTGCCGATACCATGGCATCGTCCTTGGTGTAGTCCTCGTCCCAGAGCGTCACGGTGCCCGTGCGGTCTGCGTCGATCTCGATCACGCCGCAGATATCCCACCACTGACCTTCCATGCTCTCATATGAGCCGGAGCAGTCGGTCATCTTCCACCAGCCGTACCATTCACCGTTCCACCACTCGAGCAGAGCGTCGTCAGCCGTTGCGGAAGGCAGTGTGGGCTCCGTGCCGGCGTTGACGCCTGTTTCCCGCGTGAGCGTGGATGGGTCAATGGTAATGGTGCCGCTTTTGCTGCCGAGCAGCTCCTCAAAGGTCGCCTCGATTTCGCCGGACGCGTTGTTCAGCACGAAGGCGGTCTGCACCTCCAGCGTTGCACCCGGCGCAACTTCCTCAAACTGGTTTTCGATCACGGTGGTAAAGGTATCGTAATCGGTATAGACTGTAGCGACTTCCAGCTCAGTGCCGTTCTGCATGAGCGTTTCATCGACGCTCCAAAGATACGAAGCATTCTCCTTGCTGTTGTTTGTAAAGTCCAGCGACAGAACGATTGCGTCATTTCCGTCCGAATCTTCCATGATGCACGCGCCCTTGTAGAGCAGCTCATAGTCGCCGAGCTGAATCAAATTGGAGTCTTTCTCCTTATCCTTTCCGCAGGCGGTGAGGCTGCTGAGCAGCATCAGTGCCGCAAGAAGCAGGCATAGAGTTTTGGTCTTCGTCTGTTTCATAATTCCCTCCCAGCATCCTTCAGGATGTGCAAATCTGCCGATCAGCAGAAATAGCATGCGGTTCCGGCGAAAAATGTGAGTGCATATCTGAGACATTTTTCGTTGTTTCTATTCGCGTCGGCTCCTGTGCAGCTTATTTTTTGGCAAAGGTGCCGCTGATGCCGTAACCGGAGTTCTCCTTCATGGTAAGGCTGCTGCCGTCCACGGAGAACGTGTAAGTAGACGGTTCGCTCCAAGCCTCCAGTGTTACCGTAAGCTGGTCGCCGTCAATGGTATAGGTGCCATCCTGCTTCATGTACGCATTCTCCATGGTGCATTTGCCTTTTCCGTTGAACGTCCATGTGATCACGCCGTCATCTCCGAGATCAGCAGACCATGTTCCGGCCAGCGCATCCTTGCTGCCACAGGCGGCAAGCGTCAGAAGCGTAACCGCAATCAGGAATAATGCTACATACTTTTTCATTTTTTAGTCCCTCTTTCTTTCTGTTCGTTTGATGGATGGTTCAGCCGTTCACTGCGCCGCCGCAGTATTCACAGCAACCGCTTGCATCCGGCGTGGTCGTCGCGCCGCAGCAGGGGCAGGTGACTGCCGCTTTGGGAGCGGCAGCCTGCTCGATCTTTTCGCGCACATCCCTGCGGACCTGCGTCAGAACCTGCCGGATTTCTTCGCCGAGCTTTTTACAATTGCGGTACTCAACATTGCTTTCCGGATTATACCGGGACGTCATGCCAGGACGCGTTCCAGGCGGCGGCGTAATGTCCACGGAACTGGAGTTGATCTGGAAGCGCATTTCGTCGAAATAGGGATTGTTGACAAAAATGGTGATATAAAAATCATAGGAGTATTCATAGCGCGGCGGATTGTAGCTGACCTCCTTGCCGTCATTGTCCTTGCGCTTAAGCTCCGTGCTGCTCTCGTCAATGTCGAGGTTGCAGCCGGTCACGTCGGCAAAGTCCAGAACGTCCGGGTTGGCCTCCGCAAGATTCCTGGCCCGGGTCACCATGAATTTTCCGGCATCTTCGTCAAGAAGCACCTTTGTGTCCGCGCCGAGCGTTCTGGTCGTATGGAAGGCCGCGACCTTTTCCTGATTCTCCGCCCGGTAGGCAAGCTGCGCACGGATCTCCTCTACGGTGCTGCCGCGCCGGTCGGAGAACCACGGGGAGAGCTTTCTGGCGCAGTTTTTGCAGAGATTTCCGTTTTCCAGCTTGCGGTTTCCAAGTAAGCCGATCTTTTCTCCGCAAATGTCGCAATACTTTTTATCGAACAGTCCCATATATATCTCGATCTCCTTTGTGTCTGCTTGCTAAATTATGCGCTGTAGGGCGCGTCTGCCTTGGCATTGAGCGCTGCACCCAAGATGTACAGAGCCGGAACGGCCACGCCCGTCACGACGCTGACGATGCTAAAGTCGCCGCCATTGCTTAAATCCAGCACGATGCTTAAAATGCTGAACACAGCCACGATGACGCCCCAAGCGATGAGTTTGCCGGCTTTTTCGCTGCGCTTACTGTGCTTGATGCCCTTGATTCCGGCAATCAGCTGGCAGATGCCGCCGACTAACGTCAAAAACAGCGCCGCCCAGAAGGTAAACTTCAGTCCGGAGGCCGCACCCAGCCCCGCAGCAAGTGCACTGATTCCGGCGAGCAATACGCCCACAATGATGGAAAATGCAGCTGCAATAATCATTAAAATACCTGTAACCTTCAAAAACACATGTCCTTTCATAATAGATCCTCCTTACATTTTTTTGTTCATTTTTTCGTGATTCCGCAGGGCGCACAGCCGTGTGCCCTGCGCAAAAACGTACTGTTGTTCAGCGCTGCGCGCAAGAGGCGCTCAGCCGCCTTTTGGAGCAGGCCTCGGCAGCCCCGCCTCAAGCTGCGATGTGCCGTAGGCCTCCTCTGCAATGCGAAGCACCAAGGTCTCCAGCGCGGCGGCGTTCTCGCCGCTGCACTTTTCGGATTGATCTTCGTCCTCGGTGCGCCAGACGATGGAGATTTCGCTGTTGGCCTCCTCTGCAGCATCCTGGGGCGGCTTTTCGTACGCGGGCAGTGCAGCCTCCGCCAGCGTATTCTGCAGCTCAAACCATTGCACCCAGGTAAGTTGCCATGGGATCGGGGTCGAAGACGCATCCCTCCCGTTTTCTCTCGTCTCGCCGCCATCCGGGCTCAGAAACCGTCCGGTCAGCACGGGAAGGTCGTTCTCCAGATAAAAATGCATCGTAAAGCAACGGGAAGAATTCGTATGGGTTTGCTGCCAGCGAAATTCGATCAGCTCTTTTCCCGCCCGGTACGCATCCGGGTTTTCCATTCTGCCTCCATCCTGTATCCGGCTCCCGATAAAAAACCGATACAGCAAAACGCCCGCCAGCATAACAAACGCGGTCGCCAGCATGATAAGTAGTGCAATTTTCCGTGATTTTTTCACGTTGATCTCCCTTTTGGAATAGCCGCTGCGTTCACAGGCTGCCGCGCAGCGCGCCGTTTCCTTCGCCCGTCAGCTCCATGGGTCTTCCGCCGCAGGAATACGGATGCCGCTGAGAATGCTGGAGTATTCCCAAAGGAACCATTCGCCGGTCGAGGCCTTCTGGCGCAGCTTCATGGGCCGCGGCGAATCTGCGCCCGCCGTTTTAAGGAACACACGCAGATAGCCTGGCTCCAAATCCTGCGGTCTGGGGTCTGCGAGCACGTTCAGCGCGTACGGCACCTGCGGCTGATACCCGTTTTCCGGCGTCGCGCCTTCAAAATATGCAAGCGGCAGATAGGGCTTGCCGCGCAGTCGGTCGCGCAGAAACTGGCAGTCATACGGCGTCAGGGGCTTCGGGCCGCGCAGAAGGTTCATTGCGGCAGCGCCGGCCTCCTTATTTCGGTCAAACAGCGCCAGCGCGCACAGAAACAGGGCGCAGATGCGCTCTGGCTGCCGCCCCTCGGCGGCAAGCAGTTCAAATTCCGGCAGATTTTCCGGAATCTTTTGAATTACGACCTGCAAGATGATCCCTCCTTATGCTGTAAAGTGGCGTTCCTCCGTATCGGGCCTCCCGGGGGATGCGCGGCGGTCGTCCCGCCGCGCGCATCCTCGTTCAGGAAACCATTGCGCGGTAGATAAAGGTGACGATCTGCGCGCGCGTGCACCGTTCGTTCGGACTGAAGGTCGTGGGGGTGGTGCCGTTTGTAATGCCTTCCTTGACTGCCCAGAAAACGGCATCCATGTAGTAGTCCGATGCGATGTCCGTGAACGGGTTATTGCTATCGCTGGCATACGGCTCGCCCTTACTGCGCCAAAGGAAGGTGACGATCTGCGCGCGGGTGCAGTTTTCGTCCGGGCTGAAGGTGGTGGTGCCGGTACCATTGGTGATCTTGTTTTCCACGGCCCAGAGCACGGCCTTTTCATAGTAGCTGCCGGGCTTTACGTCCCGGAACGGCATATTGGTCGTTTTCGGTTCGGGCTGACCCGATGCGCGCCACAGGAAGGTCACGGCGTGCGCACGGGTGCAGGTGCCCTCGGGCTCAAAATGCGTCGCATCCACGCCGGAGGTAATGCCGTTTGCCACCGCCCAAAGCACCGGGTCATAGTAGTATGTTCCCTCGGCAACGTCGACGAAGGGATTGGTCGGCTTTGCTTCCACCTTCGCAAAAACCGCCTCGATGGTATGGTTGGCCGTGACGTTCTTGAAGGTGTACGACGTCACCGCGCCGACGTCCGTTCCGTCTACCAGCACCTTGGACACGGTATAGCCGCTGTTCGGTTGGATGGCAAAGGCTTGATCCGCGCCGGCCTTGACGGTGACGCTGCCGGAGGGCGTGATTGTGCCGTTGGCACCTGCCTTGGCCGTGATAACGGGATCCTCCTGCACGGGGTTGCCCTCGGCGGTCATGGTTTCAGTCCAGAAGAACTTATTCTCCCAGTCCAGCTTGCACGGCGTGTCGTTGAGGTAGAACTTGGCGCCCTTCGCGACCCCGACGCCGCTAAGGTCATAGGAGACATAGATAAAGCACTGGTATTCGCAGTTCTCACCGTCCGACGTTTTTCCTGCCTGGAAGGTAAAGGGCTTATCGGAATAGTACCTCCAGTCGTCATAGCACTTCAGCCAATCGACGCGCTCGAGCTTCATGTACGGCGGCAGGCCGTCGATCTTGCAGTAGTCACTGCCCGGTGCGGGGCTTTCGCCTGCGACAGGTGCCTTCACGGACAGATTCAGGTTGGTCAGCTCGAGCCGGTTCAGCCAAAGGCCGCCCAGATTGGTGTCTGACTCGTCGTGCAGCTTATAGCATGCGCCGGCGCTGATGTTGTCCATGTCCATCCAGTCGTCGTTCCAAATGGCCTCCGCCCATTTTCCGGGCTTCCACTCCTCATTGGCATATTTCAGCGTTCCGGTGCCGCTGCGGAACACATAGCCGGGCTTTGCCTCGACTGTGCAGTAGAGATAATAGGGGGCGCCGGTCTCGTCGAGCAGCTCATCCGGCCACAGAAAGCTGTCATAGATGGTAGAGCCGGAGGAGCGGATGTATTCGCTGACCTTCTTAACGGTGATGGTGTATTTGCTCGGCTCATACGACTCCACATAGATGTCATTGACGCGATTATAATAGACCAGGCCGCGCACGATGCCCTTTGCCTCGGTGATCAGCTCGCACTCCTGTGCCTCCACGCCGACGACGCAGGTCTGACCGCCGTCCGTGCTGTAGAGCCACTTTGCCGTGATGCTGTTCGCGCCGACGACGTTGAATTTCGTGTCCTTCGTCAGATAGAAGCCTTCCTTTGCCTTCAGAACCACGCTCTTGTTGCGCGCGGCTCCGTTGTCCGCCCAGTTCACCTGACTGGAAACGGTGCAGTCTTCGCCCTCGGAGACGGTAATCGGGCTGTCGGTCGCGGCGGAGGTGGCGGTCAGGTCGCCGTCCTTCACCGTCAGCGTGACCTCGGGAATGGCGACATCGGTCTCCGACATCATCCGGTAGCGCATCAGGAACATATTGGAAGCGCCGCTCAGTCTCAGCGGCTCGCCGTCCTTATAAAGCTCAACGGTGATCCCCAGCTTCTGCACCTCCGTCTGGTAGCTATAGCTATTCACAGGGATAGTCTGAAACAAGAGATTGTTATTGTAGCTGCTGGCGGTGACGGGATAATCCGTACCGTTGAGCGTGTACTTGATCTTATAGCTGTAGCCCGCGTCCCTCATCGCCTCCGGCAGGGGGTTCCAGTAGAACCGGAGTTGCTTTTTCGGATTGAGCGCGTACAGCGGAGCGCCGCTGTAGCCGCCCGTCACGTCCATCTGGTGCGGCACATAGGCCGGCGCACCGTTGACCTCCACCTTGACCAGACCGAAGGCGTTGGTGCAGACGTCGGTGTAGGCCGTGCCGCTGTAGGACGAGAAGGCGACGCGCTTATAGTCATCAAGATTCTTGGTTGACAGGGCGATGATATACTCCTTCGAGATGGAGTTGGCCATGTATTCGCTCTTGATGTCCTTCTGACGGTAGATCAGGCGGGTCCGCTCGTCGGGGCGAAGCAGAGCGGTCCTCTCCGGGAACATTGCGGCAAAGGCAAAGTTTTCCAGGGTCTGCTCGCTGCTGCTGAGCGCGAAATTCTCCGTGAAGAGGCCGCGGCCGAAGCTGCCGCCGCGGATGCTGATGGGGAAAGTCCGCCCCTCCGTGATGGTCTCGCTGCCCTTTTTAACGACGATACCGCCCTTGAACTTGCCGCCGTTGATCACGGCTTTCGGCTTGCTTATCCCGTCCGTCCGGGTGGCGTAGGTGAAGCCGACCAGCCCCTCGAACTCGCCGCCGTTGAATTCGGCCTTGCAGTTGGACGACAGCAGGGCGGAATAGACATAGGGGATGCCGACCTTCGGGGAGATGGCGTCGACCTTGCCGCCGTTAAAGACGACCTTCGCGTCGCCCTTGCCCTCGACGACCACAATGCTGTTTTTGGCAAGACCGTTATCGACGCCGATCCGCCCGCTGTTGAGCGTGAAGCTTCCGGTCTCGGCGTGGATCAGCACCTGCTTGCTGCTGGCCGTATTGGGATTGGCGTCGATGTAGAGCTTGCCGCCGCCGCGGCTGTCCTTGACCGACAGGTCGCCCGTGACGCGGATGGCAGCCGGGAGCGGAGAGGTTCTGCTGAAAAAGGTCACGGAATAGCCGTCAAGATCCAGCTGCACCGTTCCAGTCTGTTGGATGGACTTGTTATATCCCGCGCCGTCATTGAAATCCTTGGTGTTAATGTTGGCACCGAGCTTGACATAGGTGACGCCGGAGCTCAGGGCAGAGCTGAGCTCCGCATAGGTGGTTACGATTCTTGGGTCGCCTTCGGTGGTGCCGCTGCCTGCGGCAGAGGCGATGCTCCCCAAGGCGGGGAGGAGGCCGACCAGCATTGCCAATGAAAGCAGTAAGCTGAATATTCTGCGTTGGGTGATTGATTTCATCTTGATTCCTCCTTTTACATTGTGTATTGTATAAATTGAGTCCATCAGGTGGTGTTACAGAGACGTTTTCGGCGATTGCCCTGCAACGGAAATGCGTTGTAGGCCGGCCGACACGCCTCCGGCTGCGCCCAATGCTGCTTTCCTTCGTCCCGCTTTTATGTACTCTCTTCCTCGCTTTGCTATGCACAAAGCATTCTCATTTCTCACCCATCCTTTCCTCAAAGCGTGTCGATTACGCCTGCAAGGTAGGTTGGCGATACCGACGCATAGATAAAACCATCGGCCAGCTGATCCTTCACCGTCTGCCGCACCTCAGAAGCAAGCAGTTCGTCTGTGCTCTCATCTACCAGAAGCAGGACCTTGCAGGCCCAACCGAGCCGCCTTACAGCACTGCAGAGCCTGAGTCTCTCGCTCAGCTTCCAGAGGCCCTGTCGGATGACCTCCATCACCAACACGTTGGCACGGCAGGTACGGCACAGAGCAAGCGTTTCCTCCGGCTTTGGAGAACGGTAGATAAGGAAATCCATGTCGCATCCCGAAAGCGACTGCGTGACCGCCTCCGCCAGGAGCCCGTTCTTCATATCCAACACAATTCTTCGCATCTGTGCTTTTCACCACCTTTTTTCCCTTTTGCAGTTTCCGTTTTTATTTTATCCGTTATCGCTCTTTTTTGCCCCCACCGATTGGATAGGGTTTGCAATTATTTTTTGTTCAAAGGCCATTGTCTGACTCGTTTCTCTCAGCAAAGGGTGCAAAACTGTGTTGCCTTTTTCCATCCGCATGATATACTATCAATACGGATGTGCAGAATGGGGAGGTATGCGGCATGAGCAAAGTGACAAAAAAGAGATTTTTGTATGTGCTGGGCGTGTTGGCACTCATTGCGTTTGCCATGTGGCTCCGCTACGCCAGCCGGCATATTTTTCATTCTCCGGCTGTCAACCACCTGCGAAGCGGAATCTATGTGTTTTTGTTCAGCGCGTGGTGTTACTCCATCTGGATGCGCATCGTGCAGACGCAGGTGCGGCGCTATCTGTTGGCAATCTCAGTGCTGATGGTGCTGTGGATCCTGCTGCGCTCAATCAAATTTTCCATTGATAACATGGATGCCGAGCGCTGGCTGTGGTACTTCTACTATTTCCCGATGCTGCTCATCCCCATGCTGTCGGTCTTTGTTTCCCTGTCACTGGGCAAGGGAGAGGATTTTCAGCTGCCGCGATGGACCAAGCTTCTGTACTTTCCAACGCTGCTGCTTCTTTTGCTCGTTCTGACCAATGATCTGCACCAGCAGGTGTTTTCCTTCCCGTCCGGCGTTTTATCGGATCAGGAGTATCGGTATGAAGGCGGCTATTTCTTCGTGCTGGGTTGGGTGGCTCTATGCGCGGGGTTCGCGTTGCTTTCGATGGTGAAAAACTGCCGCATCCCGCGCAGCAGGAGAATTCGCTGGCTGCCGCTGGTTCCGCTTGCGCTTTCGTTGGTCTATGCTTGCATGTATATTAAAAAGGTCTATTGGGTCTGGGTTCTCGCGGGTGATATGACGGTGTCGCAGTGCCTGATCTTTGCGAGCATCTTTGAATGCTGCATTCAATGCGGGCTGATTCAGTCTAACCTCGGATACGACGAACTTTTTGAGGCAACGAGTTTGCCTGTCCAGATCACGGATCCTGCATTTTGCCCCCAATATGCGTCTGTTTCCATGCAGGAGGCTTTGCCGCAAAGCGAGCTGCAGCAGATCCGGCAGGATACCGTCCATCTGAGCGACGATACGCTTTTGAAGCGGCACAAGCTGCGCCGCGGCTGGGTGTTCTGGAAGGAGGACATCTCCGCGCTGAATCAGGTCCAAAGGGAGCTGGAGCTGACAAGAGATGAGCTGCGAGATACCGGCGACGTTTACTGATGTGCGATAAAGAAG
>DQIA01000018.1 GCA_003525905.1 Clostridiales bacterium | reverse complement strand
CAAGGGGCGCGTGGGTTGAAATGGAAAAGTCCGATTGCGGTATTGACAATCGGAAAAGTCGCGCCCCGCAAGGGGCGCGTGGGTTGAAACGCTCCCGGGTTTTCGTTACCGTATCCCTCCACAAAAAGGAAGTCTCTGCCGGTTGGCAGAGACTTCCTTTCATTTTTCTATTTTACTGATCAAAGCTCGGGTTTACGTAGTAGACGTTTTTCTCGTCCAGGCGGTCCTTGGCGAGGCGCAGGCCTTCGCCGAAGCGCTGGAAGTGTACGATCTCGCGCGCACGCAGGAACTTGATGACGTCGCTCACGTCCGGATCGTCGGAAAGGCGCAGGATATTGTCGTACGTCACGCGCGCTTTCTGCTCCGCCGCCAGGTCCTCCGTCAGGTCCGCGATGGTGTCGCCCGTGACCTGCATGGTGCTCGCCGACCACGGGTAGCCCGAGGCGAACTGCGGGAAAACGCCTGTCGTGTGGTCGACAAAATAGGCCTCGAATCCAGCCTCCTTGATCTGTTCCTCCGTGAGATTTCGCGTGAGCTGGTGGACGATCGTGCCAACCATCTCCAAATGCCCCAGCTCCTCTGTGCCGATGTCGGTCAGCAGGCCCTTGAGCTCGGGGTAGGGCATGGAGTAGCGCTGGGAGAGGTAGCGCAGCGACGCGCCGAGCTCGCCGTCCGGGCCGCCGTACTGCGAGATGATCGCCGCGGCAAGCCGTGGATTCGGGTTCTTGATCTTGACGGGGTACTGTAATTTCTTTTCATATACAAACATTACTTTTCTCCCTCCAGATCCCACGGCCACGGATCATTCAGCCACTTGAAGCTGCCGGGCGTCACGTCCGTCTGCAAAATCGGGCCGTACTGCTTTTCATAGGCCTCGCGCCCCTCGCGGCCGAGCTTGATATACGACCAGTAGAGGTTCAGAACCTCGGTGTCCTCGGGGTGTGTGGTGAGATAAAGCCCCAGCTCGTCGATGGCAAAATCGAGCGCCATCAGCTCTGAGAGCGCCGTGTTGACGGCGGGGAACTTCGTCTTCATCTGCGCGTGAAAGGGTAGGTTCAGCCCCGGAAACAGCGTGCCGGCCTTGAGCGCGTCCTGTTGGGAATAGCGCTCGGGGTCGTTTTTCTGCACGGGGACATAGGGAAAAGCCAGCGGCGCGCAGCAGCCGTTCGGCAGTGTGCCCACGCCGGACTCGGCGCGCATGACTCTGTTGTCGTCCAAAGAAGTCTCCTCCTTGCAAAGAAATCGGGCATCCGCCCACACCATCCTATGCAGCGGGAGAAAAAAGGGAAGCGGGGCTTTTCTTTTTGTTCAAAATCCTGTATAATGAAAATCACATAAGGCCGCGCCGCGGGGCATACATTGTTCCGGGGTGAGGGGTATTTTGTTTATCGTGTTCGGAAAAAAGGCGTTTTACGCCATATTCGCGCTGCTGCTCGTGCTGACGGCGGCGACCGTCAGCCTGCTTCTGCCGCCGGAGGCGGTGGAGACGAGCGTGTCGGCGCCGACAGGGAAGACCGTCTGGGTCATCGACGCGGGGCACGGTGGGGAGGACGGCGGGGCCGTCGCCGCCGACGGCAGCAAGGAAAGCGACATGAACCTCGCCATCGCGCGGCGGCTCGACGCGCTGCTCGTTTTTCTCGGCGAGGAGACGCGCATGACGCGCACAGAGGATATCTCCATCCACGATGCCAGTGCGTCCACGCTGCGGGAAAAGAAGCGCTCCGACCTCGAAAACCGCGTGGGACTGGTCAACAGCACGCAAGGTGCTATCCTTGTCAGCATCCATCAGAACAGTCTTCCGTCATCCAAGCAGACGCACGGCGCGCAGGTGTTTTACGGCAAAAAAGAGGGGAGTGCCGAGGTCGCGAATGCGGTGCAGCTCGCGCTGAATCAGACTGTCAATGCGGGCAATGAGAAGACAGAGAAGGCCATCGACGCGTCGATCTTCCTGATGAAAAACGTCACCGCGCCCGCGATCCTGATCGAGTGCGGATTTTTGAGCAATGAAAACGAAACGGCGCTTTTGAAAAGTGGCGAATATCAGCAAAGACTGGCCGTTGTGATCGCGTCCGGTCTTTTACAGCAGTAGCAGTAAAGCAAAAGAGGTTTACAATATGGCAAAGGCAAAAAGTGTATTTTTCTGCACGGAGTGCGGCAACGAAACGCCCAAATGGGCGGGCCGCTGCCCGAGCTGCGGCGCATGGAACACGCTCGTGGAGCAGGCCGTCGGCGACAGTGCAAAGGCAAAAACGGGCGGCCGCAGCCGCGCGCTGCGCGCCAAGGCGCACCCGATCGCAGAGCTCGATACGGCGCAGGAGATCCGTTTTCCCACCGGCATGGGCGAGCTTGACCGTGTGCTCGGCGGGGGCGCTGTGCAGGGTTCGCTCGTGCTCGTCGGCGGCGCGCCGGGCATCGGCAAATCGACGCTGATGCTGCAGATCTGCGGAAAACTGAGTGAAAACGCCAAAATTCTGTACGTTTCCGGCGAGGAATCGCCGCGCCAGCTCAAGCTGCGCGCCGACCGTCTCGGCGTGCAGTCGGACAACCTGTACGTGCTGTCTGAGACCTGCCTTGGCGATGTGCTCCAATCCGTCGAAGAGGAAAAGCCCGACGTTTTGATCGTCGACTCCATCCAGACGCTCTATCAGGACTCGCTCGAATCGCCCGCGGGCAGCGTGGCGCAGGTGCGCGCCTGCACGCTGGAGCTGATGCAGCTCGCCAAAGGGGAGGGCATCACCGTCTTTGTCATCGGGCACGTCAACAAAGAGGGTTCTATTGCGGGCCCGAAGGTCTTGGAACACATGGTAGACTGCGTGCTGTATTTCGAGGGCGAGGCGCACATGAGCTATCGCATCCTGCGCGCGGCAAAAAACCGCTTCGGCGCAACGAACGAGATCGGCGTATTCGAAATGCGCAGCGAAGGCCTTGTCGAAGTGCCGAACCCGTCGGAAATGCTGCTCTCGGGCCGTCCAGACGACGCGCCCGGCACCTGCGTGACCTGCGTGATGGAAGGCCAGCGCCCGGTGCTAGCCGAGGTGCAGGCATTGCTTGCGCCCGCGGCGCAGTCGGTCTCGCGGCGGACAAGCAACGGCTTTGACTACAACCGCGCCGCCATGCTGATGGCGGTGCTCGAAAAGCGCGGCGCGCTCAAGGTGTCCGGCTGTGACGCGTTCTTGAACGTCATCGGCGGACTGAACGTGGACGAGCCCGCAGCAGACCTTGCCGCCGTGCTGGCGCTCGCGTCGAGTTATCTCGACAAGCCCATCGGCAATCACGTCGCCGCCATCGGCGAGGTCGGCCTGACCGGCGAGCTGCGCAGCGTGAACCATCTTTCCGAGCGGCTCAGCGAGGTGCACCGTCTGGGCTTTGAAACATGCATCATCCCGAAGCAGCGCAAGGATCAGATCCGCGCGCCGCAGGGGCTCGCGCTGATCAAAGCGTGCAACATCGCCGAAGCGCTGCGCGCCATTGTGCAGGCGTAAACGCCGGCGCGCTGACCGCAATGCAGCATCTACATAATAATCATAATAATATTGATAACATTGCAGCAAAACCGGCTGCGTGAAAACGCTGCCGGAACCAATAGCTATCATCCCACGATCCTGACAAAGGAGGTTTTTTGCCGCCAGCCACGCCAAAACGCTCATTTCCGCAAAAATACGTTTTTCCGCTCCCCTCAATTGAACAAAATTTTTATTTTGTTCAATAATGTATGGACTTCAAAATGCCCCCTCTCCATCGGCCACTTTATTGAAAGCCGTCATACCGTCGCTTAACGGCATGTGCGCTGTGCATCCGTTCGAACGATCAATCGCTGCGCAGATTTGCTCTGCGTCGCGTTTGAACTGCCAACAACGCTCACAGATCAGAGCTACCGAATTTTTTCCGGTATTTTGAAATCCAACACTTCGTAACTTCTCCGTATTTTTTCTTTCTGATTTAGATGAGCTGTTTCTGTGCCTGCACTGGCGCTCATTTACTATGAACGACTACCGCTTGGAATCGCCGCCGATCCTGCGTGATTTTTTATCCTATCACGAGACCATCAAAGCCCACTCGCAGAAAACAGTCGACGAATACTTTCTCGACCTGCGCAACTTTTTTCGCTATCTGAAGCAGTCGCGCGATCCGTCGCTGCGCGACCTCCCTTTGAGTGAAATTTCCATCATGGATGTTGATCTCGACTTTGTGAAAAAAGTAACATTGACCGATATCTACGCCTACATGACCTATCTGAGCCGCGACCGCGTGCAGCATCAGAACAGCGACGTGTCCGACTACGGCCTGAATGCCGCGTCCAGAGCGCGAAAAATCGCGACGATTCGGTCTTTTTACAACTATTTGGTCAATAAAGCGCACCTTTTGGACACAAATCCCTGCAAGGACCTCGACTCCCCCAAGATCAAAAAGTCGCTGCCGAAGTACCTGACGCTCGACGAGAGCGTGCAGCTTTTGCAGTCCGTCGACGGGCAAAACCGCGAGCGCGACTACTGCATTCTGACGATCTTTCTGAACTGCGGGCTGCGAATCTCCGAGCTTTGCGGCCTTGATCTGCAGGACATTCAGGACGACGCGCTGCGCGTGCTCGGCAAGGGCAACAAGGTGCGCATCGTCTACTTAAACGACGCCTGCAAGGATGCGCTCAAGCGTTATCTCGCCGTCCGCCGCCCCATCTCCGGCCGCGACCGCAATGCCCTCTTTCTCTCGTCGCGCAACGAGCGCATCAGCCGCTCGAGCGTCCACGCGCTCGTCAAAAAGCACCTAAGCGCCGCGGGGCTCGACGCTTCAGAATACTCCTCGCACAAGCTGCGCCACACGGCGGCAACGCTCATGCTGCAAAATGGCGTGGACGTCAAAGCCGTGCAGGAGGTGCTCGGACATGAGCATCTGAACACGACGGAGATCTACACACACATTGATAACGACGCGCTGCGCGTGGCTGCAAAGGCAAATCCCTTGTCACATGTAAAGATGAAAAAGAACGAGGATTAAAATTGACTTTCCCGGCTTCATCCGATATACTTAATAGTTGATGAAATGTATTTTTCAAGGAGGGTTTCCATGAATACAAAAGAGCTTTCCCCCATCTGCCGGCAGGTACGGCGTGACATCATCACGATGACCGCCAACGCCGGCAGCGGCCACCCCGGCGGTTCGCTGTCTGCGGTGGAGCTGATGACCAGCGTTTTCTTCAACCACATGCGCGTTGACCCGCAGAACCCGCACGATCCCAACCGTGATCGTTTCGTGCTCTCCAAGGGTCATGCCGCTCCCTGCTACTACGCAGTCCTCGCCGCCAAGGGCTTCATCTCCCGCGACGAGTACGCAAACTTCCGCCAGCTGCACTCCATTCTGCAAGGTCATCCCGACGCGAAGAAGGTCCCCGGCGTGGACGCTTCCACCGGCTCTCTCGGTCAGGGCGTGTCCATCGCTGTCGGTATGGCGCTGGGCGCCAAGCATCTCGGCAAGGATACGAAGGTCTTCGCCCTCGTCGGCGACGGTGAGAGCCAGGAGGGTCAGATCTGGGAGGCTTATATGGCCGCTGCACACTATAAACTCGACAATCTGACCGTCATCATCGACAACAATGGGCTCCAGATCGACGGCACGAATGACCAGGTCATGAGCCTTGGCGATCTGCCCGCCAAGCTCCGCGCGTTCGGCTTTGACCTCGTCGAGCTGCCCGACGGCAACGATTTGGGCGCCGTCGAGGCCGCGCTCTCCAAGCCTACCATGCCCGGCAAGCCCAAGGCCATCCTTGCACACACCGTCAAGGGCAAGGGCGTTTCGTTCATGGAGAATCAGGTCGGCTGGCACGGCAAGGCCCCAAATGCCGAGCAGCGCGAGCAGGCTTTGAAGGAATTGGAGGACTAAGAACATGGCTGATAAAATTGCAACCCGTCAGGCTTACGGCGAAGCGCTGATCGAACTGGTCGAAAAGAACGATAAGGTCGTCGTGCTCGACGCCGACCTCGCCAACGCCACGCAGACCTGCAAGGTCGCCAAGGCGCACCCCGAAAAATTCTACAACTGCGGCATTGCCGAGGCCAACATGGTCGACATCGCCGCCGGTATGTCCACGATGGGCCTCATCCCCTACTGCTCTTCGTTTGCGATGTTCGCGGCGGGCCGCGCCTATGAGCAGATCCGAAACTCCGTTGCTTACCCGCACTTCAATGTCAAGGTCTGCGCCACGCACGCGGGCGTCAGCGTCGGCGAGGACGGCGGCAGCCACCAGTGCATCGAGGATCTCGCGCTCATGCGCGCCATCCCCGGCATGACGGTCATCTGCCCCGCGGACGCCAACGAAGCCAAGGCCGCCACCATGGCAATCGCCGATTTCGAAGGCCCCGTCTACATGCGCCTTGCGCGCCTCGCCACGCCCGTTTTTGAGGGCGACATGGTCAAGCCCTTTGAGATTGGCAAAGCAAACGTCCTGCGCGAGGGTAAAGATGTTGCGATCTTCGCGACCGGCCTCATGGTCAACGAGTCCCTGATGGCCGCCGAGGCGCTCGCAAGCGATGGCATCGACGCTGCCGTCATCAATATCCACACCATCAAGCCCATCGACGCAGAGTGCGTCACCGAATGGGCCGAAAAGTGCGGCAAGGTCATCACCGTCGAGGAGCACAGCGTCATCGGCGGTCTGGGCGACGCCGTAGCCGACGTCCTGATGGGTAAGGTCAACTGCAAGTTCCATAAGATTGGCGTGAACGACCGCTTCGGCCAGTCCGGCAAGGCGGCGGACGTGCTACGCGAGTATGGCCTGACAGCGGACCAGATTGCTGAGACGGTCAAAGTGAACATCTGAGGAAAGAAAGGAGACAAAGCGAATCGGTTTTGTCTCCTTTTTTTCAAAAATATCGCAAATCCTCTTGCAAAATCAAATTTCTGTGTTACAATGCAATTAGTTCCAAACGTACCAAACATTTGAAATAACTTTTTATCAAAGGAGAAGATATTATGCCGCTCGTAACATCTACTGAAATGTTCAAAAAGGCCTATGACGGCGGGTACGCCATCGGCGCGTTCAACGTCAACAACATGGAGATCGTGCAGGGTATCACCGAGGCCTGCCAGGAAGAGCACGCGCCCGTGATCCTGCAGGTCAGCAAGGGCGCCCGCGCCTACGCGAACCACACCTACCTCGTCAAGCTCGTGGAAGCTGCTGTCGAGTGCTGCCCCGATATCCCCATCGTGCTGCACCTTGACCACGGCCCGGACTTCGAGACCTGCAAGTCCTGCATCGACGGCGGCTTCACCTCCGTCATGATCGACGCCTCCTCCAAGCCCTTTGCCGAAAATATCGAGATCACGAAGAAGGTCGTCGAGTACGCACATGACCACGGCGTTGTGGTCGAGGCCGAGCTCGGCACCCTCGCCGGTATCGAGGACGAGGTCAAGGTCGCCGCGCACGAGGCGTCCTACACCCATCCCGAAGAAGTCGAGGAATTCGTCTCCAAGACCGGCTGCGACTCCCTTGCCATCGCCATTGGTACCTCTCACGGCGCTTACAAGTTCAAGCCCGAGCAGTGCACCGTCAATGAGCAGGGCATCCTCGTCCCGCCCCCGCTGCGCTTCGATGTGCTGAAGGAAGTCTCCAAGCGTCTGCCCGGCTTCCCCATCGTGCTGCACGGCTCCTCCTCCGTCCCGCAGGAGTATGTCAAGATGATCAACGAGCACGGCGGCAAGATGCCCAACGCTATCGGCGTGCCCGAGGATCAGCTGCGCGAGGCCGCAAAGCTCTCCGTCTGCAAGATCAACATCGATTCCGACCTGCGCCTTGCCATGACCGGCACCGTGCGTGCTTTCCTCGATGAGCACCCCGACAAGTTTGACCCGCGTGAATACCTCAAGCCCGCCCGTGCCAACATCAAGGAGCTCGTCCGCCACAAGCTCGTCGACGTGCTCGGCTGCGCCGGCAAGGCATAAGCGATAAGGAGAACTGCTATGAGTGAACTGAAAGGCGCGTGCATCATCGGCCAGTCCGGCGGCCCGACCTCCGTCATCAACGCGAGCGCTTACGGCGTCATCCGCACGGCGCTCGATTCCGGCTGCATCACGAATGTCTACGGCGCGGAGCACGGCATCAAGGGCGTGCTCGAAGACCGCCTGTTCGACATGAGTCAGGAAGACCCGAAGGAGCTGGAGCTTTTAAAGTACACCCCCTCCTCTGCCCTCGGCTCCTGCCGCTACAAGATGAAGGACCCCGATGAGGACGACACCGATTACAAGCGCATCCTTGAGGTATTCAAAAAGCACGACGTCCGCTATTTCTTCTACAACGGCGGAAATGACTCAATGGATACCTGCAATAAGATCAGCAAGTACATGCAGAAGGTCGGCTACGAGTGCCGCGTCATGGGCGTGCCCAAGACGATCGACAACGACCTTTATGGCACCGACCATTGCCCCGGCTACGCCAGCGCCGCCAAGTACATCGCGACGAGCCTGATGGAGGTCTATCAGGACGCGCACGTCTACGACACGGGCATGATCTGCATCGTGGAGATCATGGGCCGCCACGCCGGTTGGCTGACTGCCGCCGCCGCGCTCGCGACGAAGTACGGCGCGGGTCCCGACCTCATCTACCTGCCCGAGACTGATTTCGACATGGATACCTTCCTTGCCGACGTCCAGCGCGTTTATAAGGAGACCGGCAGCTGCATGGTCGCCGTATCCGAGGGCATCCACTATGCCGATGGCAGCTTTGTCTCCGAGGCCAAGACCAGCGCGACGGACGGCTTTGGCCACGCGCAGCTCGGCGGCCTCGCCGCGCTGCTGGCGAGCATCGTGAAGGAAAAGACCGGCGCGAAGGTGCGCGGCATTGAGCTGTCGTTGCTCCAGCGCTGCGGCGCACACCTCGCAAGCGAGACCGATATCGAAGAGGCCGCCATGGCCGGTCGTGCCGCGGTGGAGAACGCCGTCGCCGGCATCACCGACAAGATGGTCGCCTTTGAGCGTGAGACTGTGGACGGCCACTACGTTTGCAAGACGAAGCTGCTGCCGCTCACCGAGGTCGCAAACTTCGAGAAGAAGATTCCCATCGAGTGGATCAATGACTCTCACAACGGCGTCAAGCAGGAGTTCATCGACTATGTCCTCCCCCTCATCCAGGGCGAGCCCAAGCTCCCGAAGGAGGACTCCCTCCCCCGTTTCGCCAAACTCAAAAAAGTGCTGGCCAAGTAAATTTTTCAGTAAAAAAGGAACCGATTCTTTCGAATCGGTTCCTTTTTATATCATTCCGGTCAGTCATCTGCAAACCACTCGCCGAGAATATCTGTGGTGAGCGGCAGCGTTGTTTCCTTCGTGCCGCTTTCCGTGTAGAGCGTCAGCGTAACGGTATTGTCCTGTGCGTGATAGGTCTCCGCCCGCGCGGTCACGCCGAGGTACTCACTCAGGCGCGCAAGCTGCGCGTCCGCCTTCTCCCAGTCGACCTTGCTGTACTGAGAGTTCCCCTCCGCGGCGTTCCAGCGGTAGACAAAAACGCACGACATGCCGTCGCCAAAGGTGCTGCGCGTAATGAGTTCGCTGCGCCCATCTCCCGTGAGATCAAGCGGCCACGCGCCGTCGCCCTCCGCCGCATCATCAAAGTCATAGCCAAAGGTCCTGCCCGCATAGACGAAGCCCTGCTCCGTCAGCGCATAGAAGTCACAAACTGTCATAACTATGCCTTGGATCGTTTCAAGCTCGAAGCCCGGAAATCCGAGCACATCGTCCCGTGCAGTCAGGGAGACTTTTTCGGCAGCGTTGCCATTCCCGATCCAAGTGCCGCAATTTACACCGAACGGTATGTCGATCTCCGTACCGTCCTCATGGAAGAGCGCATAGCGCGCATAGCCCGCCTCATCCGGCTCGTAGACCTTCAGCGTGACGGTCTGCCCGCCGACCTTCTCGGTCTGCGTGAGCAGCGCGGTGGGCGCGTCAGCCTCCTCCGGTGGCAATTCCTCTATGATGGGCTGCGGGGTGCGGCTTGCTAAGATGATGCTGACAAGCGCCGCTGCCACCAGCAGCGGCAGCGCGATCTTTCGGCTCATATCCTCTTCCTCCTGTTATCCTTCTTATAGAACAGCATAACAGCGGGCAGCGGAAATGACAAGTTACAAAGTGATGACATTCCAGTTACAGGAATGTAACAAAGCGAGAGGAAGTTCCTCTCGCTTTGTTTCTTTACAGGATGATACAGATGAGACCGCCCGTGCCCTCGTTGATGATGCGCTCAAGCGTCTGGCGGAGCTTGAGGCGCGCGTCGTCCGGCATGTGCTTGAGCTTTGCCTGTAAGTCTTCGTTCACGATCTCGTGGAAGCTGCGGCCGAAGATGTTGGACTGCCAGATCTTCGTCGTGTCGCCCTCGAACTCCTGCAAGAGGTAGTTGACCATGTCCTCGCTCTGCTTTTCGTTGCCGACGATGGGCGAAACGGTCGTTTCGATGTCGGCGCGAATGATATGCAGGCTCGGCGCGCTCGCCTTGAGCCGCACGCCGTAACGCCCGCCCTGCTTCATGATCTCCGGCTCTTCGAGGTTCAGCTCATCGACCGTCGGCACAACGATGCCGTAGCCTCTCTCGCGCGCATCGGACACCGCCTGCGCCACCTTGTCGTACTCCGCCTTGACCGACGAGAGCTCAGTGAGAAGGCTCAGCAGATCGCCGTCATCCTTCACATCGAAGCCCGACTGCTCGCTCAGCGTCCGGTAGAACAGCGCGCGCGGGAGCTGCAATTCTGCCGCGGCGACGCCCGTGCCGAGCTGAATGGACGTGATGCGCGCGCTGCTGACGCTTTCGCAGCCGCCGATAGCGCTGATCGCGCCCTGCACCTCTCGGATGCAGTGAAGTGTTCCCGTATTCTCGCGGATGGCCTGATAGAGGCCGCTTTTGATCGGGTGATCGTCGGCAAGCGCCTCGACCCACGGCGGGATGAAGAGGTCCAGCTCGCAGAGCGGGAACTCGTAAAGGATGGCCTTGAGAATCATTCCCACCGCGTTGTCGTCGAGCGTCAGGCAGTTGACGGGCAGACATGTCACGCCATAGCGTGAAGCGATATCCCTTGCCATTGCCTGCACGCGATCACTTTCCGGCTCTGTCGCGTTGAGCAGAACGAGAAATGGCTTGCCGATCTCCTGCAATTCGCGGATGACGCGGCCCTCGGCCTCTATGTAGTCCTCGCGCGGGATATCAGTGATACTGCCGTCGGTCGTCACAACGACGCCGATGGTCGAATGCTCGCGGATGACGCGCGTCGTACCGAGCTCCGCCGCCTCGCTCATCGTCACCTCGTGGTCGAGCCACGGCGTCGAGACCATGCGCGGGCTCTCGCCCTCCATCTGCCCCGTCGCGCCCGGGATCATATAGCCCACGCAGTCGATGAGCCGAACCGAGCAGCTGCTTCCCTCGTCGAGCGCGATGTCCACCGCCTCTTCCGGCACGAACTTCGGCTCCGCCGTCATCACCATGCGGCCGCTGCCGCTCTGCGGCAGCTCATCCTTTGCCCGCTCGCGGCGGTAGACATTGTCGATATTCGGGATGACCTGCGTTTCCATAAAGCGCTTGATGAACGTCGACTTGCCCGCGCGCACGGGGCCGACGACGCCGATGTAGATGTCCCCCGCCGTGCGGGTCGAAATATCCTGATAGATCTCCGTATTCATGCTCATACCTTCTTCCTCCGTTCCTCATCGCCTGCGTGGGATCAGCAGCAGCTTTCCGATCACCGCGGCGGATTCCTCCTTGAGCTCGTTGGCCGCAAGGATGGCCTCGACCGTCGTGCGGTACAGCTTGGCAATATCCCACAGCCGCTCGCCCTGCTTCATCGCGCGCAGCACGAGCGAGGGGACGTTCTCGTCCTTTTTCCCGCACTCCTCGGCCTCAAGCGACTGAAGACAAGGATAACACGGCGTTTCCGCCACGCTGACGGCAAACGTTACGGGGAAGCGCAGCTCCACGCCGTCCGCGCCGACGGACGCGGCGATCTCGCCCGCATACACATCCTGCACCCGCGCCTGGCCGCCGGCCGGAAGGTCAGTCTCGAGCAGCACCTCGCTCCGCCGCTCGGAGAGCAGCGGCACGGCGTTTTCGTCGAGATACAGCACGCGCAGATTCGCCGTCGCGCGCAGCGACGCGCTCTCTCCCCCGCCGCTCACGCCCGCGCTGCTGAAGATCACGTCCGTCGCCAGCACCGTCTGCACCTCGGCCCCGGTCTCGATCTTTTCGCGCACGAGCTGCTCGCGCAGCACCAGCGCCGCGCTGTCGCACAGCTCGACCGTCTCCGTCTTCGCGGTCAGGTCGTAGGCCGTGCTGTAAAGGTCCGCCACACAGCAAACGCTTTTCACCTCGCGCACCGCTGTGAACGCGCTGATGTAGAGCCGCAGCGAGATGGCGCGGTTATTGTCCGGCTCGCTCTCGCTGCCGACATGGATCTCCGCGCCTGTCAGGCGCAGCGACGCGCGCACCGTCGTCTCGCCCTCCTCTTCGGCAAGGCCGTCGAGGATCTGCGAAAACGGCAGCTCGCTGCTCATGGACGCAAGGTTCCCGCTCTCATCCAAGTAGATGGCATCCAGCCGCGCGACGCCCTTGAGCACGATCTTGTTGCCGATTGACTTGCAGTCGGTCACGCGCAGCGCCCACTTTGTGCGTAAAAGCTCCTGAATGGGCTCCTTCGTGCCCGAAAGCAGCACTTCATCGGAAAACGTGAAGTCCTTTTCCCGAATGGCGCGGATGATGCCGATGTCCTTTTTCTCGCACAGCGTTTCGATCTTGTAGGCTTCCTGCTCCTTCACGCCGCTGCACACGCTCAGCGACGCGGGCACGTAGGGCGTAAGCGTCAGCTCCACGTTCACGCGCGTAAACACCTTACGCGGATTGAGCATGCGCACTTCGCACGAGCAGAGCCGGCCGTCGAGGCAGCTGTCCGCGCTGCCGCTCAGCGCGCGCCCCTCGATCGTCTCGTCGAGCGGCAGCGTGTATTCAAACGACTTCATCCCCTGCGCGTCCTCGGCCACGTACAAAAGCGTCATGCGGATCGTGCCCGACACCTGCGCTTTTCCGTCTGCGATCTCACGGCTGCGCAGGAAAAGGCACCCGCTCGCATCCACGATGCGGGCGATGTCCGGCAGATAGTCCGGCACGATGGTCTCCGTTGTCTCCTCGCGGTTCTCGCTGAGCTGCGGTAACGCCTGATAACAGGCAAACTGCTCCTTTTTCAATTCCAGTTCCATTGCAGTCCTCTCCTTCGGCTAAGTGGTTAGTGCACTTTATGCCGGGTGGACGCGCATTATGCCTCCTCTTTGACGCCAAATACGCGCCGCAGCAGCGACGAGAGGACCTTGGGTGACTTCCAAACGACAATTTTCATGCTTTTCCCCCTCCCAATATTCATGCCCTTTTCAACCAATGTTAAAATCTGCGCAGGCAGCCGATGCCGCAGAAGATGAGAAGAAACGCGACCAGAAACATCAGCGCCCCCACCGGAAAAACAGCCGCGATGAAAATACCGAGCCCCAGCGCCAGCGCGCAAACACCCACGCAGCGCCACGGGCCGAACAGCGGCGGTCCCGGCGGGCGCGGCGGCGGATTCGAATACATGCTTTTCCCCTCCTCTCCCGGCGTTCGCCTGCTCCATTCTATACAAAAGCGGCCGCCGCGTTCCTGCTTTATCGTGACAAAGCGTCGAACTTCGTCATGTTGTCCTTTGTAATACTTGACATTCTCTCATCTTTATGTAATATTAAGAACAACTTCACTTGATCGCGGCTCTGCGAGCGTGTTCCGCACTGACCGCAACGGAAAGGACGGCACACCCATGCAGGAAATGAGCAGAAGAAATCAGCACTTTACCGACTCCGTCATTCGCAGAATGACGCGTATCTCCAACGAATGCGGCGCGATCAACTTAGCGCAGGGCTTCCCCGATTTTGACCCGCCCAAGGAGATGATGGACCGCCTCGAGGTCGTGAGCCACGAAGGCCCCCATCAGTACCCCATCACGATGGGTGCGCCGAATTTCCGCCAGGCCATCGCGCGCAAATGCGGTCACTTCATGGGCCGCACCATCGACCCCGAGACCGAGATCGTCGCGACCATCGGCTCGACCGAAGCGATGGTCGACACGCTCTTCGCCCTGACGAATCCGGGCGACCGCGTCGTGATGTTCTCCCCGTTCTTCGAAAACTACCGCGCACAGGTCATCATGGCTGACTGCGAGCCGGTCTTTGTCCCTCTGAATCCGCCGACGTTCTCCTTTGACCCGAACGTGCTCGAAGATGCGTTCCGCGGCGGCGCGAAGGCCATCATCATCTGCAATCCCTCGAACCCGAGCGGCAAGGTCTTCACCGAGGAAGAGCTCAAGACCATCGCCGACCTCTGCATCCGCTACGACGTTTACGCCATCATGGACGAGGTATATGAGCACATCATCTACGACGGCCGCAAGCATGTCTACATGAACAGCATCCCCGGCATGTGGGAGCGCACGGTCTCCTGCTCGTCGCTCTCCAAGACCTACTCCGTCACCGGCTGGAGACTCGGCTATGCCATCGCGCCGGAGAACATCATGGCGCGCATCCGCCAGTACCACGACTTCAACGCCGTCGGCTGCCCGTCGCCTCTGATGGAGGCCGCCGTCGTCGGCCTCAACATGCCGCTGAGCTACTATGACGAGTTCGGCGCGCACTACGCGCACATGAAGAAGATCTTCACCGAGGGCATGCGCGACATCGGCATCCCCTTCACCGATCCCGAGGGCACGTACTTCGTGCTGGCAGACATCTCCCCGTACCTCAAGAAGGGCCAGAGCGACGTCGACTTCTGCGAGCAGCTGGCGAGAAAAGCCGGCGTCGGCGCCGTGCCGGGCAGCTCGTTCTTCAATGAACCGATCAACAATATTGTGCGTCTGCACTTTGCGAAGAAGGATGAGACGCTGTACGCCGCGCTGGATCGGCTGAATCATATCAAGGATATGATGTGAGTTTTCCGCACTTCATGCGGAAGGAATGTTCCCCACACTGTGTGGGGACGCGGATAAGGGAGGGGTGTCTCTTTTTGAAAAAGAGACATCCCTCCCTTACACCCTCCCTGAGAAAATTTTCATTGCAAGCGAGCAACTCGAAGAGCTGCGATGCTTGCCGATTGCACTTCCCTGCGCGCGGTGTTGCCGCGTCAGCATTGCAAGACGATTTGCCTCTGCTTCTACTATCCGCTACCGCTCTGCCCATCTTGTAGAAGTTCGCAGTAATCACCGTCTACCGCCAGTGTCATCAATGCGGCGAGCGCAGCAACGCCGCATTTGGCACACAGTCTGCCGCCGAGTAAACGTCACTCGCGCCTCACGGTAGTAAGGCGCGAGTGAGAGTGGTAACGAGGCGGTAGGGATTCATGGCAAAGCCATGTACACCGCACCTGATTGCGCAGCGCGTGCAGCTCTTCGAGCTACAAACTGCCAATGTAAAATTTCTCTCGGGGGATTTAAAGGGGGATACTCTCTTTTGAAAGAGAGTATCCCCCTTTAGTTGCCCGTTTCCGCACAGTGCGGAAAACCGCCGCTGCACGGTGCAGCAGCAGATCACAGCAGTGTATCAATGCCGATTTGCACTTCCGCAGAGTCAGCAGATTCGGGACCTCCGAACCGAGAGACAAATTCTTCCTCGGAAAGAATAGGAACCCCCAGTTCCTTTGCCTTTTTCGTCTTCGACGAATTCGATTCCCCGTCGTTGCTGACGAGGTACGTTGTCTTCCCCGAGACGCTGCCGGTCACGGCGCCGCCTTGCTCTTCGACGTAGGCTTTGAACGCGCTGCGGTTTTTGAAGAGGTGCACATCGCCCGTGATGACGAAGCTCAGACCTTTGCAGGTTCCGTCGGCCTCCTGCTTGGGGGCGACGTCCTCCAGTGTGAGCTCTGCCATCAGGCGGTCGAAGAGGTTTTTGTTTTCATCGTCAGCAAACCAGTTCAGGAGCGCGTTTGAACGCTCAACGCCGATGCCGTCCACGTCCTCGAAGCCCTCGCCGCTCTCGATGCGTAATAAAAAGCCCTTCGTGCCGAGCGCTGCGATGAGCTTCTTGCCCGCGTCCGCGCCGATGTTTGGGATGCAGAGGGCGAAGATCAGGTGGATGGGGTCGACTTTGCGGCTCTTTTCGATGGCCGCCAACAGGTTCGCGCAGGACTTTTCGCCAAAGCCTTCGAGCTTTACGATCTCGTCCGCATGCGCGTCCAGATGATAGAGGTCGGCAAAATCGCGCAGATAGCCGCGGTTGACGAACTCGTGCAGCGTTTGCACGGAGAGGCCGTCGATATCAAGCCCGCCCTTGCTCGCAAAGCGGACAAAGCGCTTCAAGTGCTTGGCGGGACAGTTCGGATCGGTGCAGCGCAGCGTCTTCACGCCGCTTACCGGGCTGATACGCACCTCGGTCGCCGCGCCGCAGACGGGACAGGCCGTCGGGACTTCATAGCTGCCCTCGGCCCTGACGACCGCGATGCACTTCGGGATGATTTTGTTGGCCTTGATGATGCGAAGCTCGGTCTTGCGGTCCTTGCCGATGCCGAGGCGCTCGAGCTCGCTGACGTTGCAGAGGCTTGCGCGCGTGACAGTCGTGCCCTCGAGCTGCACAGGGTCAAAGACCGCGACCGGCGTGATGGTCGAGGCCGCGCACGACCATTCGATGTGGTCGAGCACCGTGTCGGCGGACACGTCCGCCCACTTGTAGGCAAGACCCGCGCGCGTCGCGTGATGACCCGTCACGCTGCCGGTCGCTGCGTAGTCCGTGTCGTCGTAGGTGATGACAAGGCCGTCGACTGGAATGCCCATCTCGCCGGAATCGACCTTTTTCGTCCAGCGCGCGATGGCGTCGGGCAGATTTTTCGCATCTGTGTGCTCGCGCTCGACTGTGATGAAGCCGAGCTTTTCCAGATAGTCCATGCGCGCGCCCCAGGAGCGGATCACTTCATCCGTGTGCACGAGCGTAAAGGCGTTGAACGTCACGTTGCGCTCTTTTACCTTGTCGAGATTCGTCTTGTCGAGCGCCAGCGTGCCGGCGGCGAGGTTGCGGGGGTTTGCGTAGCGGTCGTCCGCGTCCTCGAGCGTGTCGTTGATGGCCTCGAAATCTGCGTAGGAGATGGTCGCCTCGCCGCGCACGACGAGGTGGCCCTTGTCGCTGATTTTCGCGGGAATACCGCGGATGGCGGAGGCCATATAGGTGATGTTCGTGCCGACGGTGCCGTTGCCGCGCGTCAAAACGCGCGTGAGCGCGCCGCCGTCATACGTCGCCACAAGCGTCGAGCCGTCGAGCTTCCACGAGAGCCAAATGTCGCGTTCGCCCGCCCAGTCCTGCAATTCCTCGACCTTTTTCGTCTTGGCGAGCGAGAGCGCGGGGTACTCGTGCGCTTCCTTCTCCCCCTCGCCGTCCATTTCGTTCCCGGAATGGCTCGTCACCTGCGTGGGACTGTCGGGCCGGACATAGCCGGTCTCTTTTTCAAGAGCGGTCAGCTCGTCAAACAGAGCGTCCCACTCGTAGTTCGTCATCTGCTCCTCCTGCCCGCCGTAGTAAGCGTCGGAGGCGGCATTCAGCCGTGTTACGATCTCGTCGATCCGGATATTTTTGTCCATAGTGCGTTCCCTCTCTCCGGCGGTGCGCAAAAGGCAGTCAGCCGTTGTTCATGATGTAATCTTCCGCGTTCTGCTCCATGTCCTCGCCATTGCTGAAATAGGTGTAATTGTCCGGCACGGAGCCGACGATAACGGTCTCCGCCACGGAATAGGTGTTGCTGAATTTTGTCGTTGTGGAAAAGCCCGGCAGCAGAATGCTGACGTACACGTCCACCACAAGGTAAATCTGGTGCTTCGTCTGGTTGATGCCCGCCGACGTGAACGCATTTTCAAAATGCGCGCTCGACGAGCCGACCGACTGCATCCGCACGCGGATCAGCGGCCCGCGCCCCGCCAAAAACGGCGAGCCGAGCAGCGTGCCGACCGGCACGGAGAGTTCCTTCGTCGTCACCTCGGAGAGCTTTTCGAGTACCTCGTCGATGATGGCGGACTGCAAACGGTTGAACTCCGCCATGTTGCTCTTGACCGCCGTGATCTTTCCCTCGTTGTCCTTTTCAAAGGAGATGAGCTGGTCGTAGTCCACACCGCCGCTGTAGATCGTCTCGTTCACGGCGGCGGTCACGATGCCGTTGACCGTATTTGACACGCGCGCCGTTGCGAGAGACGTGAGCACGGGTTTTAGGTGCGTCATTGCCACGATGGTGAGCGCCAGCAGCGCCGCAAGCAAAAACAGCACAAGCAGCAGCGCCCGCTTCTTTCCTGAAAGTCTCCTGTGTCTCCATTTCGGCACAGAGCCTCACCCCGATTCCAGTGAAGCCTATGCCGCGCGGGCTTTTCCCTATTCGCCCAGCGCCATGACGAGCTTCTTGAACGCCTTGCCGCGCTCCATGAAGTTCGCGAACTGGTCGAACGCCGCGCATGCGGGCGAAAGCGTCACGATGTCGCCGCGCACTGCGCGCTCGTAGGCGGTTTTTACGCAGTCCTCCAGACTCTCGCAGCGCACGATCTCGGGGCTGCCGTGATAGCCTGGGCACTCGCGCACGGCCTTTTCGATGGCGTCCGCTGTCGCGCCGCACAAAATAAGCAGCTTGACGTGCTTTACCACCTCGGGTGCAAGGGGTGCAAAGGGAATATGCTTGTCATATCCGCCCGCGAGCAGAATGACCTTTTCGTTGAACGCGTTGAGCCCCGCGATGGTACGCGTCGGGCTCGACGCGATGGAATCGTTGTACCACTGCACGCCGCGGATCGTCCGCACCGGCTCGATGCGGTGCTCGACGCCGACAAAGGTACGCGCAGTCTCGCGCATGACCTCGTAGGGCACCAAACCGTCGAGCGCCGTCACGGCGGCGAGGTAGTTTTCGACATTGTGCATCCCCGGCAGACGGATGTCAGAGATCTGCATGACCGCTTCCTCGCATCCGTCATGGCGCAGGACGATGGTATCTCCGCGAAGGAATGCGCCGTCCGCGACCTCTTCGCGGCGGCTGAAGAGCCGCGTCCGCGCGGATGCCTTTTTCGAAAGAGAGCGCGTGATGTCGTTGTCTTCGTTGAAAATAGCGATGTCGCCCTCGTGCTGATGGAGATAGATATTCTCCTTCGCCGCGATGTACTCGTCCATATCCTTGTGCACATCCAGATGGTTCGGCGCAAGGTTCGTCATCACCGCGATGTGCGGCGAGCGCTTCATATCAAGCAGCTGGAACGACGAGAGCTCGACGACCGCGAAGTCTTCAGGCTGCATCTTCTCCGCGTCGCACAGCAGCGGGTGGCCGATGTTGCCGCCGAGATACACGGTCTTCCCAGCCGCGCGCAGCATTTCGGCGATGATGCTCGTCGTGGTGGTCTTGCCGTCGCTGCCCGTCACGCCGATGATCGTACATGGGCAGACCTCGAAAAAGATCTCCATCTCCGACGTCACGATGCTGCCGCGCGCTTTCGCCTCGAGCAGCGCCGGAACGTCCGGCCGCAGGCCCGGCGTGCGAAAAACGACGTCCGCGCGCAGATCATCGAGGTAGCCTTCGCCAAGCTGCAAGTGCGCGCCCAGCGCTTCCAGCTGCTTCGCGCGCTCGCCGAGGTCTTCGCGGCTCTTTTTGTCGCAGGCGATGACCTGCACACCGTTTCGGCACAAAAGCTCGATAAGCGGCGTGTTGCTCACGCCGATGCCGAGCACTGCCGCTGTTTTTCCCCGCAGGGAGGATAGATATTCCTGTATTGTCATAGACGTTCATCCTTTCGTCTGCACATACAAATTCATTATATAGTATAGCGCAGGAACGGCAAAATAGCAATGCATTTTCCGTTGACAAGCCCCGCGCCATGGGCTAAAATAGTTGTGCGAGTATGACAGACAGTCGCGCGGCGAGGCCGAAAGGCCCGCTGTGAGGAAAGTCCGGGCTCCACAGGGCAAGGATAACGGGTAACGCCCGCCCAGAGCGATCTGAGGAAAAGTGCAACAGAAATAGACCGCCCGAGGTATGCAAGTATCTCAGGTAAGGATGGAAAGGTGCGGTAAGAGCGCACCCGTCGGCTCGAGAGTGTCCGATGCTGTAAACTCTATCCGGAGCAACACCGGTATGGGAGCAATAGGTTGGCCCGACCGCTCCCGGGGTGGCTGGAGTACCGCGGCAACGCGGCGCGTAGATAGATGACTGTCAAATACAGAACCCGGCTTACAGTCATGCTCGCGCAAAATATGAGAGGGACGGCGGAAATCGCCGTCCCTCCCGTTTTTCTGACATAAACTGTCCAAAATGCAGAAAAAGCGGCGAGAGCTCCCGCCGCTTTTCTTTTTTATGAATCAAACTTCCTTCTTGCCGATGCGGATGAGACGCACGACCACAGGGCTCAGCACCACGTTGAAGAGGAGCTCAAAGATAAAATTCGCGCCGACAAGGCCAACGATCATATACTGGCCGACGTTTGCGCCAAAGCCCATCGCATCCGCCCAGCCGCCGATGGTCTCCATAAAGAAGAGCAGGCAGCCGATCAGGAACACGCCGGTATTGACCACCGGGCAGACCACAGCGGCCACCGCCACGGCAAGCGTGCGGTTCTTGTTCTCAAGCGCCTTGTAGACAAGGCCGGAGAGAAGGCCCGCCAGCGCGCCCTTGACGAGCACCGTCAGGATCGTGCCGAGCGCGTTGACACCGAGGAACGCCGCCGCGTCGCCGCTGAGCAGCACGACCACGCCGAACACAAAGCCGAGCCATGCGCCAGCGCCCGCACCGTAGAGCGCCGCACCGATGACGACCGGCACCAGCACCAGCGAAATGCTGAACGTGCCAAACCGGATAAAGCTGCCCATCAGCTGCAGAACGATCACAATAGCGGTGAACAGACCGAGACCAACGATCTTCTGCGTGTTGTTGTTCTTACTCATATGTTTCTCCTTTCACCCGGCCGTCCGTGCAAGGGGCTACACAGGTGTTACAGCAGGAGCGCGCCGCGGAAAAAGCTCCTCCTCGCAGCGCACCTTGTTTTTCTGCCGAAACCGGACGTCCGACGTGCCGAGATATAATACCAAACAACGGTGACAATTTCAAGTGGAATATTTATATATTTTTATAGCATATCCATATAAGTTGAGTCAATGCCGAATGTCGGCCATTTCGCCTTTTCGAACGTACAACGTCCATACAGGCGGACGCCTCCAATACGTCAAATTCAGGACTTTCAGTGCGTCAGCAGCAAGAATCTCAGCAGAATATATTGACAGGAAAACTTGGCGCATTTATAATCTTGACAAGAAAACTTGGCAGTGAGGTACCCTATGGAAAAAGAAGATATCTTGGCGATCAGCCGCAGAGAAAACAAAAACAGAGACCTGGCAGAGGCAGAAATGTCCGCGCAAGCCGGCAGCATTGCCAGCCGCATCGGAGCCGGCACGTGCTGCTTCGTCTCGGTTCTATTTGTTTGGGCTGCTAACACGATGCTTTTCAGCCCATGGATCATCTACTTCAGCATTCTTGGTACGCATTATCTGGTAAGATTTGTCAAAGCAAAACGGAAAACAGACTTAACGATCACTGTCTTGTATTTCGCAATGTTCATCCTCTGCTTCGTCTTTTTTGTTTTGCGGCTTATTGAGGCAAAGGGATGAACGATGAGTTAAAATTGCGGAACAGATTGAAAGAGGCGCGGTTTGAAAAAAAGCTCTCGCAGTCGCAGCTTGCAGAAATGGTAGGCGTTTCACGAAACACGATCAGTTCGATCGAGACCGGACAATTTAACCCAACTGCCAAGTTGGCTCTCATTCTCTGCATCGCTTTGGACAAGAAATTTGAAGAATTATTTTATTTTTAGGGAGGTCACGATGGATCATTTATTGCTTCTGATATTGGGCATATTCCTGTCAACCCTTGGCACCGTAAATATAAAAGGAAATATCAGCACGATCCATTCCTATAATCGTCGGAAAGTAAAAGAGGAAGATGTTCCCAAATACGGCAAGGCCGTTGGCACGGGAACGCTTGTCATTGGTGTTTCCCTCGTGCTATCCTATCTCGTCACATTCTGGAATGCAGATGCCATCGATTATATCGTTCTTCCGGCGCTGGTGATCGGCTTAGCTTTCATTCTATATGGACAAATCAAGTACAACCACGGTATCTTTTAACCGTTCACCCTTTCATAAGATCCTGCCCTTACAAGGGAGTTCTTCATTCACGCACCGAAAGTTGAAATAGAAAAAGAGCTTGAGAATATCTTCTCAAGCTCTTTTTGATCAATGTAATTGTATGTCACAACAGAAGCCGCCGTGTACGCCATAGCAGGACAAAGATATGTCACAACTGCGGGTATCACACTGCTGAAAAAGTCAGCATTTGCAAGGGGTTTAGTCCTGGTCCCAGTTGTGGTAGGTATTTTGCACGTCCTCGTTGTCGTCGAGCATGTCGAGCAGCTTTTCCATGTTCTTGATGTCCTCGTCGCTCTCGAGCTTCACGTAGGTCTGCGGGACAAGGCTGATGTCCGCGCTGACGAAGGCGTAGTTCTTCTCCTCGAGGGCCTTGACGACGTCGTTGAACGCGTCGGGGTCAGTCGTGATCTCGAAGACGTTATCCTCGGCGTTGAAATCGTCGGCACCGGCGTCGAGCGCATCCATCATGACGGCATCCTCGTCGTAGTCGCCGTTCTCGTTGTCGATGATGATGACACCCTTGCGGTCGAACGACCAGCTGACGCAGCCCTGCGCGCCCATGCCCTTGCCGTACTTATCGAAGTAATGGCGGACCTCCGGTGCGGTGCGCTGGCGGTTGTCGGTCAGTGCCTCGACGATGACGGCCACGCCGCCGGGGCCGTAACCCTCATAGGTGACGGACTCGTAGTTGTCGGTGTTGCCAGAGCCGAGCGCCTTGTCGATGGTGCGCTTGATGTTGTCGTTGGGCATGTTGGCGGCCTTCGCCTTGGCAATGACGGTCGCGAGGCGGGAGTTGTTATTCGGATCGCCCGAGCCGCCCTGCTTGACGGCGACGATGATCTCCTTGGCAATCTTGGTGAAGGCGGCGCTGCGCTTGGCGTCAGCCGCGCCCTTCGTCTTTTGAATATTGTGCCACTTGGAATGTCCGGACATGATGTGATCTCTCCTTACAGATAGTATTGAATGACGTCTCTGTGCGACGTCGATATTACGGTTTTCACCTCGGGGAAATGCTCCTCCAAATACGTCTTGACCGCCGGGCAGACGACGTTCTCCGTCGGAAAATGCCCTGCGTCGATCAGGTTGAGTCCCCGCGTATCCAGAAAATCGTTGTAGCGCAGATCGCTCGTCACGAACGTATCGCAGCCCTGCGCAATGGCCTGCGGGATGTATTCGCCGCACGCGCCGCCGCCGACGGCTACGCGGTGCACCCGCCCGCTGCCGCGGCAATAGCGCAAGCCGCCGCAGCCGAGTAATTCTATCACATCCCGCAGGAACTCTTCAAGCCCTTTTTCGCAGGAAAGTGTGCCAATACGCCCGATTTTTTCGTCGTTGAGCAAAAAAACATCGTTAAGGCCCAGTTTTTTCGCCAGACAGTCGTTCACGCCGCCGTCCGCAGCATCCAGATTCGTGTGCATGCAGATGGCGGAAATGTCGTTTTTGACGAGTGTGGTCAAAACGCCGCCGAGGCGCGTGTCGGGCCGAAGGGTCTGCATCTCGCGCTCGTGCCAGCGCACGTTCATCACCGAATGGTGGGACACGATGAGCTGCGCGCCGCAGTCGATGGCCTCCTGCACCACGCGCTCGGTGATATCGAGCGCGACTAAAATGCGCTCGACCTCCTGTTTGGGATCGCCCACGAGGTGGCCGACATTGTCCCAGTCCATCGCGCTCTCGCGCGGCGCCCAGGAAAAAAGCCTCTGTTCGATCTCATGTACCGTTGCCATGTTCCCACTCCCCTTTTCTTCTCTCGATCTCTTCGATGAGATTTTCAAGATGCGCGATACGCGCCTCCTTATCTGCGAGCGACGAGACGGCGAGGCCGTCTCTCGCCCGATTGAGCTTTATAAGATGCTGCGACAGGTATTCGCCGTACAGCGGGTCGGACCGCAGCAATAAGCCTGTCAGCGCGTCCGCTTCGCTCAGCTCCTGCCCCGTTCCCGCGGTCACGCGGAAGACGACGTAAAGCTGCTCCTTGTCGCGCACGAGCGTCTCGCTCAAAAAGCGGTAGCCGTGCCCGCAGAGCCAGCAACGCAGAAGGTCGACCTTTGTCTGCGGCTGCAAAATGAGCGTGTGCACACCCTCGTGCGTCCAGGGCGCGGCCTCGAGAATACCGAGGATCGTCTCGCCGCCCATGCCGGCGATAGCGATGGCGTCGCACTCCTCTGCCTTGACCTTCGCAAGGCCCGGGCAGAGGCGAAAATCCATGCGCTCCGTCACGCCGTATTCTCGCGCCGTCGCGCGCGCGTGGTCAAGCGGCAGCGCGTTGATGTCAGACGCAATGGCGCTTTCAATGCGCCCGTGCTGCAAGAGCCACACGGGAAGATAGCCGTGGTCGGTGCCGACGTCGGCCAGTCTCGCGCCCTGCGGCACAAGGCTTGCGATGCATTGCAGCCGCGGCTGAAGCTGTAATTCCTTTTCCACCGCCGCCCTCCTTTCGCTGAGCGAATAAGACGCATACGGAAGACCCGTATGCGTCCTTTTCTTATTCCTTGACGGGCTTGTTGGCCTCTTCGTTCACGAGAGCCAGCAGCTTCTCCACGTCGATCCCGTGGACCATGCAGGCCTCTTCCACCGTCTCACCGCGGGAGCTGGGGCAGCCCAGGCAGTGCATGCCGATCGACAGGAAGATCGGCGCGGTCTGCGGCGCAACGTCCAGAATGTCACCGATGATGGTGTCGCGCTTAATTTCGATCATGTTTGATTCACCTCCGTGAAAATAGCTGAAAATAGTTTATCCCATTTTTCGCACTTTTTCAATAGGAAATATGAAAAAAGAAGCTGCCATAAAGCCAAAAAAGAAAGACGCCCGCATTAGCGGACGTCTTTCGATCAAAACGTTTACAAGAATTACTGCTCAGCGCGCATCTTGGCGAAGCACTCGCTGCAGTAGACCGGACGGTCGGACTTGGGCTCGAAAGGAACCTTAGCCTCGCCGCCGCAAGCTGCGCAGACTGCGGTGAAGTACTCACGGGGGCCACGAGCGGCGTTCTTGCGAGCGTCGCGGCAGGCCTTGCAACGCTGGGGCTCGTTCTGGAAGCCGCGCTCCGCGTAGAACTCCTGCTCACCGGCGGTGAACACGAATTCGGCGCCGCATTCCTTGCAAACTAAAGTCTTGTCTTCGTACATGTTGGTAACCTCTCTTGAAAAAAATTGCCCTGACGCTTCGTCCATCAAAATTGCTGGTTTTCCTGATACAGGGTCGGTTGATACGTGCCGCCAAAGCAGGCGGCGCATCCCCGGAAATCTATATCCCGTGGACAGTGCCTATTATAAGCATCTTTCCGCCCTTTGTCAATAGTGGATGAAAAAATATTTTGTTAGAAAAAAACAATTGTGCGATTTCGACGAAAAGCCTCAAAATTTCCGTTCAAAGAGTCAATTGCTCTGCATTGTTATTTTGCAGATGGAGGTGGTCGTAGGCAAGCTGCGTAACACAACGCCCGCGGGGCGTGCGTGTCAGGAAGCCGATCTGCATCAGATAGGGCTCGTAGACGTCCTCCAGCGTGACGGCCTCCTCGCCGATGGTCGCCGCGAGCGTCTCCAGGCCGACAGGGCCGCCGTTATAGTAGCGGATGATGGCCGTGAGCATGCGGCGATCCGTCGCGTCGAGCCCGAGCTTGTCAACCTCGAGCTTGCCGAGCGCGTGGTCGGCCGCCTCGCGGGTGATGACACCGTCGTAATACAGCTGGGCGAAGTCGCGCACGCGGCGGAGCATGCGGTTGGCGATGCGCGGCGTGCCGCGGCTGCGGGAGGCCAGCTCCATTGCGCCGTCCGCGTCGATGCGCATGCCCATGAGGGCGGCAGAGCGCGTGATGATGCGGCACAGCTCCTCCGGCGTATACAGCTCCAGCCGGAACGACACGCCGAAGCGGTCGCGCAGCGGGGCGGAGAGCTGCCCGGCGCGCGTTGTGGCGCCGATGAGCGTGAAACGCGGCAGATCGAGCCGGATGGAGTTGGCCGATGGCCCCTTGCCGACGATGATGTCGATGGCAAAATCCTCCATGGCGGGGTAGAGGATCTCCTCCACGGCGGTGTTCAGGCGGTGGATCTCATCAATAAAGAGAATGTCGCCCTCGGAGAGGTTCGTCAGCAGCGCGGCCAGATCGCCCGCCTTTTCGATGGCGGGGCCGGACGTCACGCGGATATGCACGCCCATTTCGTTGGCGATAACGCCGGCGAGCGTCGTCTTGCCGAGGCCGGGAGGGCCGTAGAGCAGCACATGGTCGAGCGGCTCGTTGCGGCGGCGTGCGGCCTCAATGTAAACAGACAGGTTTTCCTTGACCTTCTCCTGCCCGTTATATTCCGTCAGGCGCTTCGGCCGCAGCGAGAATTCGGACTCGTCTGCGGGCGTGAAGCTCGTTGTTACGAGCGGGGCCTCGTAGTCCTGCGAAAAATCGATGCTCATGTTCTTACCTCATCACCATGGCGCGCAGGCACTGCCGCACGATCTCTTCCGTCTTCATGCCCTCGGGGTCAAAGCTGCGCAGCGCCGCCGTGATCTCCTGTGGGCGGTAACCGAGCTCGGCCAGTGCGGCCTGCGCCAGCGCCAGCGCGCTGCCGGAGGCGGCGGGCACATCCCCGGCCGGGAGCGAAATGCCGCCCTCTGCCGGTGCGGCGCCACCGAGCTTGTCCTTCAGCTCCAGCAGGATGCGCTGGGCCAGCTTTTTGCCGACGCCCGGCGCGGCCGTCAGGGCCTTCTCATCCTGCGAGAAGATGGCAAGCGCAAAGCGGTCCGGCGTGGTGGACGACAGAATGGCCAGCGCGGCCTTCGCTCCGACGCCGGTCACGCCGAGCAGCAGTTCAAAATTCCGCAGCTCCTCGCGCGTGCTGAAGCCGTAGATATCGAACGCATCCTCGCGGATGCTGCAGTAGGTATAGAGCCTCGCGCGCTCGCCCACATGCAGGCGCGAGAGCGTATAGGACGACGTCCGGCAGGCGTAGCCGACACCGCCGCAGTCGACGACGGCCAGATTGCTCTCGAGAAGCGTGACCTCGCCGTTGAAATAATAAAACATTACGGTTTTCCTCCCATGAGCCGTGCCAGCTGCGACGTGGACGAGCGCGCATGGCACAGCGCGATGGCGATGGCATCGGCCGCATCGTCCGGCCGGGGCATGCGGTCCAGCCGGAGCAGGCGGCGCGTCATATCCATGACCTGATGCTTCTCCGCCTTGCCGTAGCCGACGACGGCCTGCTTGACCTGCATGGGTGTGTATTCAAACAGCGGCACGCCCGCCCGCTCGATGGCGAGCAGGATCACACCGCGTCCGTGCGAAACGCCAATGCCGGTCGTGATATTGTGCCCCCAGAACAGCTCCTCCACGGCGACGGCCTCGGGCTTCGTGACCTCCAGCAGCTGCGTCATGTCCTCAAACAGAATGTTCAGCCGCTGCGGGAACGGCAGCCCCGCCGGGGTCGTGACCGTGCCGTAGCGCAGCAGGGCATAGGTCCCGCGCTCCGCCCGGATGAGGCCGAAGCCGGTCGTCGCATAGCCGGGATCAACCCCGAGTATAACCAAAGAGCTTCTCCGGCCATTCCGGCACGGCGATATTCAGCAGCCAGCTGGCGATGCCGAGCACGACGATGGCAAACAGCACCCACGCCAGCACGCGCTTCCACTTCGGGCTGGGCACAAATTCGGACTGCGGCGCCTCCGGCGTCTCCTGCACGGCGGGCATGTCCTTCTGATTTTCTTCCATGGATATCACCTCTGGAGTATCATATCATACTTTTCCGAATGGGGCAAGATAAAAACGAAAGTGGGATGCTTCCGGGGAATCCCCACTTGCAATGGGGAGGAAAGAATGATAAAATACTATACTGAATAAGAATCTCATGAATTGGGAGGAACTCCTCTTTTGGAAAAGAAAACGACTGTGATCTCTCCCGAGGCTCTGCAGCGGCAGGAGGGCTTCTGCGGACGGGTGCGCGAATACTGGCAGGCGCAGGGCATCACGCCTGTGGCCTTTGTGGAGACCTACGGCTGCCAGCAGAACGAGGCGGATTCCGAGCAGATCCGCGGCATGCTCGAGCACTGCGGCTACGGCCTGACGGACGGCCCTGAGGGCGCGGACCTCGTCATCTTCAATACCTGCGCCATCCGCGAGCACGCCGAGCAGCGTGTGTTCGGCAACGTCGGCGCGCTCGTGCATACCCGCCGCCGCCACCCGCGCCAGAAGATCTTCCTGTGCGGCTGTATGATGGGCCAGCCCGCCGTGGTCGAGCGCGTGCGCAAGTCCTATCCCTATGTGGACGGCGTGTTCTCCACACACCACCTGTGGGAGCTGCCGCAGCTGCTGCTCGGCGTGCTGACGACAGGCAAGCGCGTGTTCTCCGTGGAGGATTCTGCCGGAGCCATTGCCGAGGGCCTGCCCGTCGTGCGCGAGAATAAGCTCAAGGCGTGGGTCTCCGTCATGTACGGCTGCAACAATTTCTGCTCGTACTGCATCGTGCCCTATGTGCGCGGCCGAGAGCGCTCCCGCCAGCCGGAGGACATCCTGCAGGAGTGCCGCGCGCTGATCGCGCAGGGCTATAAGGAGATCACGCTGCTCGGCCAGAACGTCAATTCCTACGGCAAGGACCTCGGCCTCGGCGTGGATTTCGCCGACCTCATGGCGCAGATCGCGAGCCTGCCGGGCGATTTCCGCCTGCGCTTTATGACGTCCCATCCCAAGGACGCCAGCCATAAGCTGTTTGACACCATCGCGGCCTATCCGAAGATCTGCAAGCAGTTCCATCTGCCGTTCCAGTCCGGAAACGACCGCGTGCTCCACGCCATGAACCGCCGCTATACGAGCGCGCAGTATCTTGAGCTCGTGGATTACGGCCGCAGCCTTATGCCGGAGCTCGTGCTCACGTCCGATGTCATCGTCGGCTTCCCCGGCGAGACGGAGGAGGAATTTGAGGATACGCTGCGCCTGATCGAGCGCGTGCGCTATGACGCGCTGTTTACGTTTATTTTCTCGCCGCGCGGCGGCACGCCCGCGGCCTCCATGCCAGATCCCACGCCGAAGGAGGAGAAAAACCGCCGCTTCGACCGCCTCGTCGCCCTGCAGAACCGCATTTCGGAGGAAAAGCACCGTGCCTATATCGGCCGGACGTTCCGCGTGCTCATCGACGGACGCGACGGCGACCTGCTCACGGCCCGCACGGACGGCGGCCGCCTCGTGCGCCTGTCTGGCGGCGACGGGCTCATCGGCCAGTTCCGCGATGTGCGCATCACGGGCAGCACGACGTGGAGCCTGACGGGCGAGCTCGCCTGACGGCACAGACAGAAGGAGAAGAAGTATGGCTGAACTGACGCCGATGATGCGGCAGTATCTGGAGATCAAGGAACGGCACCCGGACTGCATCCTGTTTTTCCGTCTGGGCGATTTTTATGAAATGTTTGCCGACGATGCCAAGCTTGCTTCCCATGAGCTTGACCTGACGCTCACAACGCGGGACCGCGGCAAGGAGAAGTCCGAGCAGGTCCCCATGTGCGGCGTGCCGTACCACTCGGCAGAGAGCTATATCGCAAGGCTCGTTGCGCGCGGCTACAAGGTCGCCATCTGCGAGCAGATGGAGGATCCTGCACTGGCCAAGGGCCTTGTCAAGCGGGATATCACCCGGATTGTCACGCCGGGCACGGTCATCGAAAGCTCCATGCTCGACGAGAGCCGCAACAATTATTTTGCCTGCGTCTTCGGCGAGGGCGGCCGCTACGGCCTGAGCTTCTGCGATATTTCGACCGGCGCGTTTTATGCCACGCAGGCCGAGGGTGCAGAGGCCATGGAGCGCGTCATCTCCGAGCTGGGGCGCTTTGCCCCGGCCGAGGTGCTGCGTGGCGGCGACGCGGCCAAAAGCGAGGAGCTGACCCGCACACTGCAGGAGCGGCTGAGCTGCTGCGCCGATCTTGGCGCGGACGAGCTGTTTGATCCGCAGGAGACGGCACAGCTTGTGGAAAAACAGTTCGGCAGGCCGCTGGATGAGCTTGGCCTCACGGAGCGGCCGGAGGTCTGGCGTAGTGCGGGCGCACTGCTGCGGACGCTCTGTGAGCTGCAGAAAACAGGCCTTTCCCATGTGCGGGAGCTGGAATTCTATGTCAGCGGCCGCTTCATGGAGCTGGATCTCAGTGCCCGGCGCAATCTGGAGCTGACGGAGACCATGCGCGCGGGGGAAAAGCGCGGCAGCCTCCTGTGGGTGCTGGACCATACCAAAACGGCCATGGGCAGCCGCATGCTGCGCAGCTGGCTGGAAAAGCCGCTGCTCAGCCCGAAGCGCATCAACGCGCGCCTCGACGCCGTGGAGGAGCTGACGAAAAACAGCATCGGCCGCGACGAGCTTGTGCACATGCTGCAGGATATCTCGGACTATGAGCGCGTGACGGCCCGCATCGTCACAGGCGCGGCGAACTGCCGCGACCTTGTTTCGCTCGGAAACGGCTGTGAGCCGCTGCCGGAGCTGCGCGCCGCCATCGGCGGGCTGCATGCCTCCATGTTCGGCGTGCTGCTGGACGAATTGGACGACCTTTCCGACCTGCGGGACGAAATTCGGAACGCCATTGTGGACGAGCCCCCGTTTTCCGTGCGCGAGGGCGGCATGATCCGCGACGGCTACAGCGAAGAACTGGACCAGCTGCGTGACATCGTCTCGGGCGGCAAGGGAACGCTGGCCCGCATCGAAGCCGAGGAGCGCGAGAAGACCGGCATCAAGACCCTGCGCGTCGGCTACAACCGCGTGTTCGGCTATTATATCGAAGTCTCGAAGGGCCAGACGGCCCAGGTCCCGGGGACCTACATCCGCAAGCAGACGCTCACAACGGGCGAACGCTATATCACCCCGGAGCTCAAGGAGCTCGAGCGCACGATCCTGACGGCAAAGGACCGCATCACGGCGCTGGAATATGAGCTGTTCTCACAGGTGCGCCAGCATCTGGCCGACCAGTCCGCCCGCATCCAGCGCACGGCGCGCGCCGTGGCCGCGCTGGACGTGCTGACGAATTTTGCGGCGCTGGCCGCCCGGCAGAATTACTGCCGCCCGGAGATCGACCTCTCCGGCGAGCTGCATATCACGGACGGCCGCCATCCCGTCGTGGAGCAGGTGCTCAAGGATGCGCTGTTCGTCCCGAACGACACGGCGCTCGACTGCGGCGCGAACCGCGTTGCCATTCTGACCGGCCCGAATATGGCCGGTAAATCCACCTATATGCGGCAGGTCGCCCTCATTGTGCTGATGGCGCAGATGGGCTGCTTCGTCCCGGCGCGCACGGCGCGCATCGGCGTGGTGGACCGCATCTTCACACGCATCGGCGCCTCGGACGATCTGGCCTCCGGCCAGTCCACGTTCATGGTGGAGATGACGGAGGTCGCGGAGATCCTGAAGCACGCGACGTCGCACAGCCTGCTTATCCTCGATGAGATCGGCCGCGGCACGTCGACATTCGACGGCATGGCCATTGCCCGCGCCGTTCTCGAATATGCCGCCGACAAAAAGCGCATCGGCGCAAAGACGCTCTTTGCCACGCACTATCATGAGCTGACGGACATCGAGCAGGAGATCGAGGGCGTGCGGAACTACAACATTGCCGTGCGCAAGCGCGGCGCGGACATCGTGTTCCTGCGCAAGATCGTCCCCGGCGCTGCCGACGATTCCTACGGCGTCGAGGTCGCGCGGCTGGCCGGTCTGCCGGATAAAGTCGTCTCCCGCGCGCGGGAGCTGCTGCGGGCGCTCGAGAGCGGCGCGCCCGTGCGCACGGTGCGCGTGGCGGCGGACGACCAGATCTCCATCACGAGCATGGAGAACGACGCCCTGCGGCGGAAGCTCGAGTCGCTTGCGATCGAGACCATGACGCCGATCGAGGCCATGAACGCCCTGTTCGAGCTGAAGAAAATGCTCTGACGGAAAGGAGAAAATGCCGAATGAGCTGGATGTTTCCCCGCAGCAGCGGGATCCGGGCGCCCGAGCCGCGCGAATGGATCCTCGGCGCACTGTATCTGCCTGTTTTTCTCTTTTTTTTGAATTTTGCGATCCTTACCTACTTTCCGGCACTCGGCTTTCCGCTGACGGAGCCGCGCAATTACTTTTTTGCGAATCTGCTCTATATGACCGTGAATTTTGCCGTCATGCTCCTGATCTTCCGCCGCACGCTTTGGCAGTCACTTCGCGAATTCGAGGGGAAAATGCTCCTGAGCGTGCTGATCGGCTTTGGCATGTGCTATGGCGCGAACCTTGTGCTGACGACGGCCTATACGGTATTGGATATCATGCCGGAGAACTATAATCAGGAGGCCGTCAACTCCCTGCTCGGCGGTTACCCGCTGGCCATGACGCTTTGCACCGTCGTGCTCGCGCCGCTGGCGGAGGAGTGCCTGTTCCGCGGCGTGCTGTTTGCGCCGCTGGCGCGCAGATGTCTCCCGGCGGCCTATGCGCTGTCCATGTTCCTGTTTGCGGGGATGCATGTGTTCCAATTCCTTGGCTCCATGACTGCGGCCAATACGATCCTGTGCCTGAGCCTCTATCTCCCGGCGAGCTTCTCGCTGTGCTGGGTCTATCAGAAGACGGGCAACATCTGGGCCAGTATTTTCCTGCATATGTTCATCAATTTCCAATCCGTGCTCGCGAGCCTTCTGCGCTCGCTGATGCAAGCGTTCCTGTGAGGTAGTTATGCCAAAGATCCAACAGCTTTCTCCCCATGTCGCCGACCTGATCGCCGCTGGCGAGGTCGTGGAGCGCCCGGCCAGCGCCGCAAAGGAGCTGGTCGAAAACGCCATCGACGCCGGGGCCCATAAGGTCACGGTCGAGCTGCGCGACGGGGGCATGACGTTCCTGCGCGTGACGGACGACGGCTGCGGCATGGCGGCAGAGGATGTGGAGACGGCCTTCCTGCGCCATGCCACGAGCAAGCTCCATGAGGCGGCCGATCTGGAGGCCATCCACACGCTCGGCTTCCGCGGCGAGGCGCTGGCGGCCATTTCCTCCGTCTCGCGCATCGACGTGCTGACGAAGACGGCGGACGCGCCCTTCGGCACGAGTCTGCATCTCGAGGCGGGCGTTGTGACGGAGCGCGGCGAGGCGGGCTGCCCGAACGGCACGACCATGCTCGTGCGCGACCTGTTTTACAATACACCTGCGCGCATGAAGTTCATGAAGCGCGACTCCGTGGAGGCCTCCGCCGTGCTTAGCACGGTGCAGCGCCTTGCGCTGGCTCATCCGGAGGTAGCCGTGCGCGTGCTGCGCGACGGGCAGGAGCAGCTCTCCACGCCCGGCGACGGCAAGCTCCTCAGTGCGATCTATGCCGTCATGGGCCGCCAGACCGCGCAGGAGATGACCCCGGTGGACGGGAGCTGGGACAAGCTCTCCGTCACGGGCTTTGTGACCCGCCCGGCCGCAACGCGCGGCACGCGGGGCAGCCAGATCTTTTTTGTCAACGGGCGGCATGTCCGCTCCAAGCTCATGACGGCCGCGCTCGAGCAGGCCTACCGCAATCAGCTCCTGCAGGGCCGTTTCCCGGCCTGCGTGCTGCATCTGCACCTGCCGGAGCATCTTGTGGACGTCAATGTGCACCCCGCGAAGACGGAGGTGCGCTTCCTGCGCGAGCAGGAGGTGTTCGACTGCGTGCATTACGGCGTGCTCGGAGCACTGGAGCAGGCCTCCGGCCGCGTGCAGATGAAGCTGAAGCCGCAGAACGACGGAAATTCTGCCTTCCGCACCATGTCGGCGGCGGAATACCGCGCCGCAGCGGCCGCCCTGCAGGACGGCCCGCGCCCGGCGGCCTCCCGCACGGTGCTCGAGCAGATCGGCTCGCTGACGGAGCGCCGCGACGGTGCGGCGCTTGCCTCGCCGAGGCCGGTGCAGCCTGTGACCCGCCCCGAACCGCCCTGCCCGGCCCCACAGCCTGCTGCGCCGGTGCAGCAGCGGGAAGCGCCCGTACCGGCTCCGCAGCCCGAGCGGCAGACGCCCGGGAAGCACGATGAGCCGCCGGTAAAGCGCGAGGAGCCGGCCCGGCCGGAGCCAAAGCAGACGGAAGAGCCGCAGCAGGAGCTCCCGCTGCCCAAGGTACCGGATTACCGCATCATCGGCGAGGCGCTGAACACCTACATTCTCGTTGAGCAGGCAGGGAGTCTGCTCCTCATCGACAAGCATGCCGCGCACGAGCGCATCCTGTTTGAAAAGCTCCGCGCCAACACGGAGCCCGTGATGCCGCAGCTGCTGCTCACACCCGTGCTGTGCGAGCCGGAGCGCGAGGAGGCGGCCGTGCTGCTGGAAAATGCCGAGCTGCTGGCGCAGTACGGCTATGAGATCTCGGATTACGGCGACGGCGTGCTCGCCATCCGCCAGATCCCCACGGAGATCGCGCCGGACGACGCCGCGCAGAGTCTGACCGCGCTGGCGGCCGAGCTTCTGACCGGGCGGCACGCCGACCCGACGGAGCTGCGCGACCGCCTGCTGCACACCATCGCCTGCAAGGCCGCCATCAAGGGCGGCTGGCACACCGACCCAAAGGAGTGGGAGGCCGTGGTACACGAGGTGCTGACGCGCAATGACCTGAAATACTGCCCGCACGGCCGTCCCATCTGTCTGGAGCTGACGGCTTCGCAGCTTGAGCGGCAGTTCAAGAGGGCCTGACCATGGAGCAGCGAGACCATATGATCTGCATCGTCGGCCCGACGGCCTCCGGTAAGACGGCCCTGTCCGTCCGGCTGGCGCAGGCGCTCGGCGGCGAGATCGTTTCGTTCGACTCCATGCAGGTCTACCGCCGCATGGATATCGGCACGGCAAAGCCCACGCCCGAGGAGCGCTGCGGCGTGCCGCACCACATGCTCGACGTGGCGGACCCGGCGGAGAATTACTCCGTCAGCCGCTATGTGCAGGAGGCGGATGCCTGCGTGCAGGACATCCTGTCACGCGGGAAGCCCGTCATTCTGGTCGGCGGCACGGGGCTTTATATCGATTCTCTCATCGCGGGGCGGCAGTTTGCGCCGCTGCCGCAGACCGGCAGGCGCGAGGTCCTGGAGCGCCGCGCGGCCGAGGAGGGCGCACAGCCGCTTCTGGACGAGCTGCGCGCCGTGGACCCCGAGCGGGCGGCGCGGCTGTCCGTCTCGGACGTGAAGCGCATCGTCCGCGCGCTGGAGATCTGGCAGGAGACCGGCAGGACCATGACGGACTTCGACCGGGAGAGCCGGGCGATCCCGCCTCGCTACCGGCCGCTGTGGCTCGGCCTGCACTTCCCGGAGCGCGCGCAGCTCTATGCCCGCATCGATCTGCGCGTGGAGCTGATGTATGCGCAGGGACTTGCGCAGGAGGTCCGCGCGTTGTTTGACAGCGGCGTGCCGGACCGGGCGACGAGCCTGCAGGCCATCGGCTATAAGCAGGTCGTGCAGGCGCTGGAGGAGGGCCTGCCGCCGGAGGCGGCGCTCGGGACCATCCAGCAGGCCACGCGGCGCTATGCCAAGCGCCAGATGACGTGGTTCCGCGCCAATCCCGCCGTGCAGTGGCTCGACGCCTCTGCGGGCGCAGACGAGATTTTCCGCGCGGCCCTGCAAAAAGCGGCCGATTTCGACAGCGGAATCTGATACAATCGTGGTATTCCAACACCGGCTGAGCCGGAAAACAAAGAAAAGGAGTACCACATATGGCAAACACGGAAAATTTGCAGGATCTGATCTTAAACGAGGTGCGCCGCGAGCACACGGCCGTGACCATGTTCCTCATGAACGGCTTCCAGCTCAAGGGCATCGTGACGGGCTTTGACAACTTCGTCGTTGTGCTCAGCTCGGACGGCAAGCAGCAGATGATCTACAAGCACGCCATCTCCACGCTTGTCCCGGCACAGCCCGTTCGTACCTGAAGACCCTGCTCCCGCGGGCCGCGGGCCGAGTGCCCCGGCCGGACAGGAGTACCCAGATGAAAAAGCAGGGAGACCTTTACCTGAAAATCGTATCCATCGTATTGGCAGGCATCGTGGTGGCCTATCTCGTGCTGTCGGTCCTTTTCGGCAGCGGCGGGAGCAGCTACACCCTCGAGACTGCCGTGCGCTGCGAAGCCGGCGACGGGCAGACCGTTTCCGGCTTTGTAGTGCGTGAGGAGGAGATCATCACGGCCTCACAGCCCGTTGTGGTCTGCGCCCTGACCGAGGGCGAGCGCGTCGGCAGCGGGCAGCGCGTGGCAGACGGCTATCAGACCTCTGCGGCGCGCGAAAAGCGCGACAGGCTCACGGCCCTGCAGGAACAGCTTTCGCAGCTGCGCTATGCGGCCTCCGGCACGGCAGGGGAGGACACGACCCAGACGGACGACGCCATCGAAAAGGCCCTCGGCGAGCTGGCTGCACTGACGGCCCGCCGTGATCTGACGGAGGCCGACGATGTGATGTCCGAGCTGCAGCCGCTCGTGCTGCGCCGCAGCGTGACGGCGGACGACGCCGCGCGCATGGAGGGCCGCATCGCCGAGCTCGAGTCGCAGATCTCCGCGCTCTCCGCCGAGACGGAGCAGAGCGCCGAGGCCGTGACGGTCGAGAGCGCTGGCTATTTTTCCGAGCAGACGGACGGCCTTGAGCGCGTGCTCACGCCGGAGAGCGTGCTGCAGATGAAGCCGAGCGAGCTGCGCGCCGCTGCGCAGCATGCCTCTGCCGTTCCGGGCAATGCCGTCGGCAGGCTCATCACGGGCCAGAAGTGGTATTTTGCAGCCGAGATCCCGGAGGCGCGCGCGGAGCAGACTGCCGCGGGCGAGACGCTGACCGTCAGCTTCGGACTGGAAAAGCTCTCCCAGATCAGAATGCAGGTCGAGGCCATCAGCGAGGCGGAGGACGGCGTTTGTACCATCGTGCTGTCCTGCGAGCGCGAGCCGCAGGAGGTCACGGCCCTGCGCCGCCAGAGCGCAGATATCATTTTCTCCTCTTATACCGGCCTGCGCGTGCCGAAGCAGGCGCTCTATATGGTCGATGGGCAGGCGGGCGTCTATGTGCTCGAGGGCGCGCGCGCCCGCTGGAAGCCGGTGGAGATCCTTTATGCGTACGGAGACGGCTACGTTGTCGAGCTGGATCAGTCCAGCACGGGAAACCTCTGGCCGGGCGACGATATTATCCTGACCTCGGATGACATCGAGGACGGAAAGGTGATGGAAGCATGAGCATGATCACGGAAAACGTGGCGCAGATCCGCAGCCGGATCGCGGCTGCCGCCCGGGCTGCCGGGCGCGACCCGGCGGACATCCGCCTGTGCGCCGCAACAAAAATGAACGACAGTGCCGCCGTGCGCGAGGCCATTGCGGCCGGGGTGGACTGCTGCGGCGAGAACCGCGTGCAGGAGCTGGTCAAAAAGCTGGACGAGCATGCCTATGACGGCGCTCCGGTGCACTTCATCGGCGCGCTGCAGCGCAACAAGGTCCGGCAGGTCGTCGGGCAGGTCGATGTGATCGAGTCCGTGGACCGCCGTGAGCTGCTTGCGGATATCAATGCCGAGGCCGCCAAGCGCGGCATCGTGCAGGATATCCTGCTCGAGATCAACGCCGGAGGCGAGAAGCAGAAGTCCGGCTTCCTGCTGAAGGAATTCCCCCGGATCGTGGAAGAAATGGCAGATTATCCCGCCGTTCGCGTGCGCGGATTGATGACGGTGCCGCCGATCGGCAGGAAAAAGGGCGATAATTGCAGATATTTTCAAAAAATTCGCAGAATTGCTGTTGACATAACAGCCCAAAAATACGATAATATTTTTATGGATTTTTTGTCGATGGGAATGACGGACGATTTCGAGGACGCCATTGCCTGCGGCAGCACCATGGTGCGCATCGGCACGGCCATTTTTGGCCCGCGGAACTATGCGCCGGTAAAGAGCGATTAACGATCATATCGAAACAATATTGGAGGACGAACCCATGGGATTTATGGACGAACTGAAGAAGCTGACTCACCCGTATTCCGAACCGGAAGAGGATGATTATGATGATTATGACGACGAGCCGCTGGACAACGATCCCGCTCCCGCGCCTCAGTCTTCCCGCCGCAGCTATAGCCGCAGCACCCCGGCCGCGCAGGATACGCAGACGACCCGCGGCGGCAACAAGGTCGTGAATATCAACGCCACCACCCAGCTGCAGGTCGTGCTGGTCAAGCCGGACCGCTTTGATCTGGTCTCCGACATCGCCGATCACCTGCGCGACAAGCAGGCCGTCGTGCTGAACCTCGAGTCCACGAACAAGGACGTCGCCCGCCGTCTGGTGGACTTCCTCTCCGGCTGCGCCTATGCGCTCGACGGCAAGATCAAGAAGATCGCCATTTCCACCTATCTCATCACGCCGTACAACGTGGATGTCGTTGGCGATCTCGTTGAGGAACTCGAAAACAACGGGATGTACTTCTAAGGTGCGTTCCATCCCACGCAAGACAGAGACAGGAGCTGAAGACGATGCTGACCCCGCAGCAGATCCAGGACATCAGCTTTGAGAAGGCGCTGTTCGGCGGATACGATATGGACTCCGTCGATGACATTCTCGAGCCGCTGACCGAGGACTATGTTACCCTCTATAAAGAAAATTCCGTGCTGAAGAGCAAGATGCGCATTCTTGTGGAAAAGCTGGAGGAATACCGCAAGCAGGAGGCTTCCATGCAGAACGCCCTGCTTGCCGCGCAGAAGACGTGCGACCAGATGGTCGCGGACGCCGAGAAAAAGTGCGCGCAGATGCTGCATGAGGCAGAGGATGCCGCCAGCGCCAAGACGAACAATGTCGACGCTCTCGTCGGCGAGGAGCAGGAACGCCTCGATGCGGCCAAGGCCGCCACGTCGCAGTTCCTGGACGGCATGGAAAAGCGCCTGAAGCGCCAGCTCGAGCTTATCGACGAGCTGCGCAGGGAGACGCCGCTCACGCCCTCCCAGCCGGAGGAGCCGGAGCGCGTCCACCGCTTCACCCCGCCGGTGGAGCCGCAGACCCCCGTGCTGACCCCGAAGGAGCAGCCGAAGGAGCCGTCTCACAACCGCGCCTATGACTACGAGGCAGAGCAGTCTCATCCCTCCGCCGAGGAGAAGGCCGACGCCCTCATCGAGGAGATCGGCCAGCAGATCGAGCAGAGCCTCAGCGGCTCGACGCTCGGCGACATCGCGCAGGAGGATCACTCCGGCGATACGCGTAAGCTCGATACGCTGCACGGCTTTCCCGTGAGCAAAAAATTTGAAGATCTGCAGTTCGGGCGGAATTACGACCCAAAAAAGCGGTAAGAATCTCTGTACATTCGTACCGGAACCGAATACCGATCAAGCGACGAAGGGGACGGACCTGCGGACCCCGCGCGTTCAGAAAGCTGCCGGAGGATGCAAGGCAGACGCGCGCTGCAGGGCATCACCCCGGAGCTTTTCCCCGGAAGGGCCATGTGCCTGCGTAAGGGGAGACGGCCTGCGCCCGTTATCGCGCCCCAAGCGCCCCCGTTCCGGGGGAACAGGAGTGGTACCGCAGAGCGAGTCTCTGTCTCTTGATGAGGCAGAGACTCGTTTTTTTGGACGACACCACACGATCGCTTCTTCGACCTTCGCCGGATATTTTTCGCCGATGGTTCTTGCTGAATTGTGCGGTGCCGTCCGGAAACAGATAATAACCTGTTACGAACGGTTAAAAGAAATAAATGGAGGCATTTATGGACTATAAGAACACCATCATCACCCCGAAGACGGACTTCCCGATGCGCGCGGGCCTGCCGCAGCGCGAGCCGGGCATGCTGGAGCACTGGAACAAGATCGACGTCTACCGCCTGATGCTCGAAAAGAACGAGGGCAAGCCTGCGTTCATTCTGCACGACGGCCCTCCGTTCTCCAACGGCGATATCCACATGGGCCACGCGCTCAATAAGACGCTCAAGGACTTCATCGTCCGCTCCCATGCGATGCGCGGCTATTACACGCCCTATGTTCCCGGCTGGGACAACCACGGCATGCCCATTGAATCCGCCATCATCAAGAAGAACAAGCTCAACCACAAGGCCATGCCGATCCCGGAGTTCCGCAATGCCTGTCAGGCCTTTGCACAGGACTTCATCGACCGTCAGATGAGCGGCTTCCGCCGCCTCGGCGTCCTCGGCGACTGGCAGCATCCCTATAAGACCATGGACAAGGCCTTTGAGGCCGAGGAGGTCAAGGTCTTCGGCGAGATGTACCGCAAGGGCTATATCTACAAGGGCCTGAAGCCCGTGTACTGGTGCCCCAAGGACGAGACGGCGCTGGCCGAGGCCGAGATCGAGTATCAGGACGATCCCTGCACGTCCATCTACGTCAAGTTCGCCCTGAAGGACACGAAGGGAAAGCTCGATGCCGGGAATACCTACGTCATCATCTGGACGACGACGACGTGGACGCTGCCCGGCAACCTCGCCATCGCCCTGAACCCGCAGGAGAGCTATGTTGTCGTCAAGGCGGCAAACGGCGAGCGCTATCTCGTCGCCGAGGCGCTGCTTGAAAAGACGATGAAGGCCGGCGGCATCGAGGAATATGAGATCGTCGAGCGCCATGAGGGCCGGTATTTTGAGTATATGACGGCACAGCATCCGTTCCTGCCGCGCGAGTCCCTGCTTGTCTGCGCGGACTATGTCACGATGGATTCCGGCACGGGCTGCGTCCACACCGCCCCGGGCTTCGGCGCGGACGACTATCAGACCTGCCGCCGCTATAACATCGACCTGATCGTCCCCGTGGACGACCGCGGCCGCCAGACCGAGGCTGCCGGCAAGTATGCAGGCCTGCGCTATGACGAGTCCAACGCCGTCATTCTGGCCGACCTGAAGGAGAGCGGCGCGCTGTTCGCCTCCGAGGAATTCACTCACAGCTATCCGCACTGCTGGCGCTGCAAGAGCCCGATCATCTTCCGTGCCACCCCGCAGTGGTTCTGCTCCGTCGAGTCCTTCAAAGACGAGGCCGTCGCCGCCTGCGACAATGTCAAATGGCTTCCCACGTGGGGCAAGGACCGCATGGTCGCCATGATCCGCGACCGCGCCGACTGGTGCATCTCCCGTCAGCGCCGCTGGGGCCTGCCGATCCCGGTGTTCTACTGCAAGGACTGCGGCAAGCCCGTCTGCACCCCGGAGACCATCGCCCACATCTCCGCCCTGTTCGGCGAGCATGGCTCGAACGTCTGGTTCGAGCGCGAGGCCATGGAGCTTGTTCCGGAGGGTCTGAGCTGCCCGCACTGCGGCGGCAGAACGTTTGAAAAGGAGACCGACACGCTCGACGGCTGGTTTGACTCCGGCTCGACGCACATTGCCTCCCTGCGCCGCGAGCATCCGGACCAGTGGCCCGCGACGATGTATCTCGAGGGCGCCGATCAGTACCGCGGCTGGTTCCAGTCGAGCCTGCTGACGTCCGTCGGCGCGCTCGGGCAGGGCGCACCGTTCCGTGAGTGCCTGACCCACGGCTGGACGGTCGACGGCGAGGGCAAGGCCATGCACAAGTCCCTCGGCAACGGCGTCGACCCGGCCGACCTCATCCGCGATTTCGGCGCGGATATCGTGCGTCTGTGGGCCGCCTCTGCGGACTACCGCGCCGATGTGCGCTGCTCGAAGGAGATCTTCAAGCAGCTCAGCCAGAATTACCTGAAGTTCCGCAACACGGCCCGCTACTGCCTCGGCAACCTCGACGGCTTCGACGCGGAGCATCTTGTTGCGCCGGAGGATATGCTGGAGCTGGACCGCTGGGCGGTCACGAAGCTCAATGAGCTGATCCGCACGGGCTTTGCGGCCTATGACAACTATGAATTCCACGTTCTGACTCACGCCATCAATGATTTCTGCGTTGTGGAGCTGTCCAGCTTCTATCTGGACATTCTGAAGGACCGCCTCTACTGCGAGTCCCGCAACGGCCTGAAGCGCCGCAGCGCGCAGACGGCGCTGTATCTCATCGTCGACGCCATGGCGCGGATGTTCGCACCGATCCTGCCGTTCACCTGCGACGAGATCTGGCAGGCCATGCCGCACCGTGCGGGAGACGACGTGCGCAACGTCGTTCTGAACGAGATGGTGCAGCCCTATGAGGCCTACGCCCTCGATGCGGAGACCATGGCCCGCTGGGATACGCTCATCGCCCTGCGCAGCGACGTCAACGGCGTGCTGGAGCAGGCCCGCGCGGACAAGCGCATCGGCAAGGCGCTCGAGGCCCATGTTGCCCTCTGCGCCCGCGACGAGGCGGCTGCCAAGGCCCTCGAGACCGTGAAGGACATGGACCTGACGGCCCTGCTGCTCGTTTCGGACGTCATCCTGACGGACGACGACCCCGATGCCGCGAACGTGACCGGCAGCGGAACCGCCTTCCCCGGCCTGCGCATCGAGGTGCGCAACGCCGAGGGCGTGAAGTGCCCGCGCTGCTGGATGCACTCGACGAAGGCCAATGCGGACGGCCTGTGCCCGCGCTGCGCGGCCGTCGTGGCGGAGCTGGACCTCGGAGAATAAACTTAGGCAGCACCGCACAATTGCATCTTCGGCCTTCGTCGGACATTTTTCGCCGAATGCTCTGGCTGAATTGTGCAGTGCCGCCAAAAAATGGAGGAGGACCGATCGGTCTTCCTCCACATTTATTTCCCGATTTACGTTACAGATATTGCTGCATGACGCGCAGGTAGTCGCGCCTGCCGTGGAAAATGGCCATGATATAGACCCGACCCTCGGCCCTTTCGTACCGGTAGAACAGCAGATAGTCCTTGTGCGTCAGAAAACGGAAGCCGCTGCTCTTCAGCATCCGGTCCTGCGGGAATGCGCCGGATTCCGGGAACTGCGCCAGGATCGCCGCCTGCTCCTGCAGCTCCCGGACAAAGCGGACGGCAAGCTCCCGGCTGCCGGACCGTTTTGCAAGATGAACGGCGATCTCCCGGAGATCGTTTTTCGCCGTCCCGGTGAACACGACCTGCGTGCTCATTCCTGAGGAGCCTCCAGCTCCCCGAGAAGCTCGTCAAAAACAGCGTCTGCGGACTGCACCCGGCCCAGCCGGATGTCGTCCATCGCCTGGGCAAGGTGAGCGTACATGGACAGCTTTGCCTCCAGTTCGCTGATGCGGAGCAGCTGCTCCTGATACTCCTCGTGGCTGAGAAGGACGGTGTCCTCCTTGCCGTTGACAGTGATCGCGACTGGATTCTGCCGGGTCAGGGCAGAGATCTGCGCATAATTCGTGCGGATATCCTTAGACGGCCGGATGGAAATGCCATGGTTCATAGCAACACCTCCTATTGATGGTAGTCATATTATATCCTGATTCTGCTACTATGTCAAGAAAATGATCGAGGAGGACCGTTAGGTCCTCCTCCAAACATTTATCGGACGTTTTCCTCGTTTTTGCAGAATTCGCGGCGGCCGGTCCACTCATAGAGCTTCTGATCGATCGGCAGGCGCTGCTCCACGGGGAGCATGGGGTGGAAGGGCTTGTGCGGCTCCGTCTGGTACCAGTAGGCCGTGGCGGACCAGTCGTCGCTGCGGTTGTTGTTGTGGCCGTGCTCGAACGTCACGCGGATGTGCCTGTCGAACATGATGGGGTCGAGGATGTGGAAGCGGTAATACGATGCCATGCCCTTGTAGTTGTCCATGGGCGAGAGCGTGCAGCCGTTATAGAGCGCGTGGTATTCCTGCGTCGGGCACCACGCAAGGCCGAGATAGTCCTCCATGCCCGTGCCGTGCAGACGGGGCGGCCACGGCTCATCGTCGATCAGGATGGCATCGTCACCCTCCCCGAACCAGTCCCACTCACTGCTGTTTTCCAGATTATGGATGTTGATGTTACAGCCGACATACTGGCCGCTGCCCTCGGCGTCCAGCAGGACGTAGTTGCCCTCAGCGGAGAGGTGCTTGTCCTGCTCGCCGCCCATGATCCATTCCATATGGCGGGAACGTGCCGAGGAGGGGACGCCGTCCGTCGGGCATTCGCGGTTCCAGAGCGCGTGGAAGTACAGCGTGTTTTCCGGCAGGGACTCGACCTGCTCGTAATCGACGTAGAAATAGAAGTGCAGCGGGCTGCAGCATTCGTTCTTCACGGTGAAGCGGGCGCGCCTGCGGAACGGCATCGGAAACCAGCAGTTGAAGCCGCGGCCGTCCTCCGGTGTGATCTGCAGGGGAGCACTGGCAAAGCTCTTTGTGATGCCGTGGCCCATGCCGAAGAAATCGCCGAGGGGCGCCTGGATGCTCGGCTCCGTTTCGTCGTCCCAGTAGACATTCAGCACGACCTTGCGGACGTTGAATTCCTCCGTGCCGATGCCGCATTCCGGGCGGCGTTTGTTCGGGTTGCCGATGGTGCAGAAAAAGTGCGTGACGATGCCGGGACCCTGCAGGTCGGCGAAGAGATACGTCTCGCCGGAGGGAATGAGGACATTGTCGTTATTGCCGCCCGTCGGGTCGCAGGAGGCGACGCGCATGCGCTTGCCTGCGCGCTTGACAAAGAGATTTTCAAGATTTGCCGGTTGATATTCGCTCATGATCGATGATTTTCCTTCCTGAAAAATAAAACGCAGTGCGCTTAAAGCTGCGCAATGCTGTGCTGTTCGTGGATGATCGTCTCGACGACGTCCTTGCGCGGTATGCGTTTTGCCGGATTGGCGACCATTTCCAGCAGGCGCTCCGCTGCGACCTTGGCCATTTTGCGGCGCGGGGAGAAAACCGAGGTGATGGCTGTTGGGGCCAGCGGAGTGATCAGCTCATCGAAGCTGACGAGCGAGATATCACGGCCGGGGGCAAGGGAGAGGTCCATACACGCGCGCACCGCGCCGGTGCAGAGCTCCTCGCTGCAGCACACGATGGCCGTTGGCGGGTCCGGCATGGTCATCATCAGCCGCGTCTGGGTATAGCCGTCCACGGCAGCCGCCGCGCAGCAGCGCACCAGTGCGGGGTCCTGCTCCACGCCGGCCTCGCGCAGGGCGCGCAGGCAGCCTGCCAGCCGGTCCGCGCCGATGTTCATGGGGCTGTTGAGCACCAAAAGACCGATGCGGCGGTGGCCCTTTTCCGTCAGGCGGCGCGTCAGCTCATAGCAGGCAGGCTCGTTGTCAAACGAGATGCTGCTGAACGAGCTGCCCGGCATGTCGCGGTCGACGAGCAGCAGCGGCTTGTCAAAGGACTCGAGGTCCTTCAGGCGCGCGGCCGTCGGCACGAGGAGCACGCCGTCGAGCATGTGGTAGAAGCGCTGCAGGAAGGCGGCGGGGTCTGCGACCGGGTCCTCGCCGCTGGCAGAGACGATGGTGAGATAGCCATGCTTGCGGAACACATGCTCTGCCGTCTGTGCGATGAAGCCGAAGAAGTCGTGCGTGAAGCTCGGCACGATAATGCCGAGGATCTTGGACTGCCCCGTGACCATGGAGGCGGCGAAATTATTTGGTACATAGGACAGCTCGCGGGCAGCCTGTTCGACACGCCGGCGCGTTTCTTCGCTGACGCGGTCCAGCCCGTTCAGCACGCGCGAGACAGTCGAAACTGCTACACCGGCCCGCTCGGCAACGTCGCGAATGGTCACGGATTGATAAGCGCGCTTTTGGCGGCCCATGGTGCATCCCTCCCGGAAAGACCTGAAATAATCATGTGTTCGTAAACAAAACCTTAGATTGACCCCGCGAAATAAGCATGTCTTTACACAATACTATTATACAGGCCATTCTACGGCTGTCAAGCATGATTTGTGATGTGCGCTTTCTTACGCTATTATGTAACAAAATAAAACATCTGTTAAGAGCGATATGCATTCCGGACGGCGACATCAGCCGGAAAAAATCGTCAGAATGCACAATTCGCAATGGAAATTTTTGTGAAAACGTTTCGATTGACACGGCGTAAAAAAAGTGGTATTCTCTTGTGCGAGCCATTGAGGGAGCTGTTCACCCGACCGCGTGCAGCTGTTCCCCGAGCGCCTGTTCCTTCAAAATCATCGGAATTGGTAAACTCTGCTCCGATCCGGCTCATGAGGTATGCATGAAACAAAACGCAAAATCCGCCATTTTCACCCGTGAGAACGGCAAGCGCCTGCTGCGGCAGCTGCTCCTGCTGCTCCCGGCCTGGATCGTCCTGGCACTCGGTATCGCCATGTGCGTGTTCTCGGGCGTCGGCTCCGATACGAACACCTCGTTCCAGCAGGGGCTGGGCCGCATGCTTGGCCTGCAGACCGGAACGGTCACACTGATCTTCAACTGCACCGTTCTCGCGATTTTTATCTTCGCGAATCGCTCCCTTGTGGGCCTCGGCTCCCTTGTCATCGGCTTCGGCCTCGGGCCGCTGCTGAACCTGTACCTTGACCTGCTGGGGAAGATTTTTCCGACCATGCCGCCGATGTGGGCACGCATCGCCCTTTGCACCCTCGGTGTTGTGATTTCCTGCATCGCGCTCGGCTGGTATGTACAGCTCGACGCCGGTGTGCAGCCCATGGACATGCTCATCCTGACCGTGGCAAAGCTCATCCGTAAGAGCTACGGTACGGCGATGTATGTGTACTGCGGCTTCATGCTGCTGACCACCTGGCTGACGGGCGGTGACATCGGCGTCGGCACGTTCATCAATCTGCTGCTGGGCGGCAAGCTGTGCGATGTGTTCGCCGCCATGTGGCGGCCGCTCATCCGCCGCCTTGGCGTGGGATTTAAGAAGGAGGAAACAACATGAACATCCCTGAGCTTATCCATAAGGCCATCGCGGCAAGAGAATTTGCCTATGCACCTTACTCCAATTTCTGCGTCGGTGCAGCCCTCCTGACGAAGAGCGGCAAGATCTACACCGGCTGCAACGTGGAAAACGCCGGCTACAGCGCTACGAACTGCGCAGAGCGCACGGCCTTCTTCAAGGCCGTCAGCGAGGGCGAGCGCGAGTTTGCGGCCATCGCCATCGTCGGCGGCCCGCGCGGCCCGCTGACCGAGTACTGCTCCCCGTGCGGCGTGTGCCGTCAGGTCATGGCAGAGTTCTGCGACCCGGACGAGTTCCTGGTCATCCACGGCAAGACACCGGAGGATTATAAGCAGTTCACCCTGCGTGAGATGCTGCCGGAGGGCGGCTTCCCCGCTGCGAATAAGGGCTACTTTGCCAAACCCCAGGCTTAAAAAGTCGCCCCTGAATAAATCCTCTGCGGCGGATGCCGGATCTTTTCCGCCGATCCATCGGTTTGGAAAGCTTGACGTACACAAAGTACGCCTGCACTTTCCAAACCTCGACTCGACGAAAAATTCCTCGCCGTCCGCTCTTGAGAATTGAATCAGCGGCTCCCTGATTCACAAAATAACATGACATTTAGTCTGACAACAGGCTGAATAACAACGGTATTTGGTCCGCTTGCGGACTGAGTATAAAAATGTATTACATTTAGGAGGCAACATGAAAAAGAGAATCTTCTGTCTGATTCTCGCGCTTGTCATGGTCCTGTCCCTGGCCGCTTGCGCCGGCTCCGGCAATGACAACACCGAGAACACCAAGGACACCACGACCAACACTGAGGGCAGCGAAGCTACCACTCCGGTTTCCGGCGGCGAGGCTGAGCTGGCCCTGATCACCGATGCCAACTCTATCGACGACCGCGGCTTCAACCAGTTCTCCTGGGAAGGCCTGAAGCAGTACGCCGAAGAGAACGGCAAGACCTACACCTACTACACCCCGATCGACCAGTCCACGCAGAGCTACCTCTCCGCCATTGAGGGCGCTGTCAACAACGGTGCGAAGCTCATCGTGACCCCGGGCTTCCTGTTCGGCGAAGCCATCTACAAGGCTCAGACCATGTATCCGGACGTCCACTTCGTTCTGGTCGACGCCACCCCGACCCTTGATGACGACACCGTCATCGCAGACAACACCTGCTCCATCTTCTTTGCGGAAGAGCAGTCCGGCTTCCTGGCGGGCTACGCTGCTGTCAAGGAAGGCTATCGCAAGCTCGGCTTCTTCGGCGCTCTGGCTGTTCCTGCTGTCGTTCGTTTCGGCTACGGCTTCGTGGACGGCGCGGAATACGCTGCCAAGGAGCTCGGCCTTGAGGCTGGCTCCATTGAGATGAAGTACACCTATACCGGTGCTTTCGGCAACTCTCCTGACTTCCAGGCGAAGGCTGCTGCATGGTATCAGTCCGGCACCGAGTGCATCTTCGGCTGCGGCGGCCCGGACAACGTCTTCGCGGCCTGCGAGGCCACCGGCGGCGACTGCGTCTCCATCGGCGTTGATACCGACATGTCCCAGATCACCGAGACCTGCCTGACCTCCGCCATGAAGATGCTCACTCCGGCTGTCTACGGCGCGATTAAGGCTTACTACAACGACACGTTCCCCGGCGGCACGAGCGAGACTCTGACCATCAACGAAGACGCTGTTGGTCTTCCCATGGAGTCCTCCCGCTTCAAGAACTTCACGCAGGCTGACTATGATGCCATCGTCGAAGTCCTGAAGGCTGACAAGGACGGCGTTACCTCCGGCATCCACCGCGATGTCGATGCGAATGGCAACACGGTCACCATCGAGGATGTTGCAGCGACCCTGCAGTATGTGACGGTTCAGGTCGTCGAGTAAACGACTATGAGATAAGGCGGACCCGGCAGGGAGCGCTGTGGCGTTTCCCTGCCGGGTTTACCAACTAGGGGGATCATTTTATGGACAACTATGCGATCGAGCTGCTGCACATCACGAAGGTGTTTCCTGGCATCGTCGCGAATGACGACATCACCCTGCGCGTCCGCTATGGCGAGATCCACGCCCTTCTGGGCGAGAACGGCGCCGGTAAATCGACGCTGATGAGCGTCTTGTTCGGCCTTTATCAGCCGGAAGAGGGCGAGATCCTCGTGAACGGCAAAAAGGCAGAGATCAAAAATCCGCGCACGGCCAATGCGCTGGGTATCGGCATGGTTCATCAGCACTTCATGCTGGTGCAGAACTTCACCGTGCTCGAGAACATCGTCCTCGGTGTCGAGACCGCAAAGCACGGCGTCCTGCAGATGGAGGAAGCGCGCAAGAAGGTGCTTGCCCTGAGCGAGCGCTATGGCCTGAATATCGACTGCGATGCCAGAGTCTCTGACATCACCGTGGGTATGCAGCAGAGAGTAGAGATCCTGAAGATGCTCTACAAGGACAACAACATCCTGATCTTCGACGAGCCGACGGCTGTCCTGACGCCGCAGGAGATCGACGAACTGATGATCATCATGCAGAACCTCAAGCGCGAGGGCAAGGCGATCATCTTTATCACCCATAAGCTCAATGAGATCAAGGCAGTTTCGGACTACTGCACGGTCCTGCGCCGCGGCAAGTGCATCGGCACCTGCGACGTTTCGACCGCCAGCGTCGAGGACCTTTCCAAAATGATGGTCGGCCGTAAGATCGACTTCCATCTGGAGAAGGCTCCCGAGCATGCAGGCGATGCTGTCCTGACGCTTGAAAATGTAACGCTCAAGTCGGAGCGCAACCCGAACAAGAATATTCTGAATCAGGTCTCGTTCTCCGTCCACAAGGGAGAGATCCTCTGCGTGGCCGGTATCGAAGGCAACGGCCAGAGCGAGCTCGTCCGCGTGATCGTCGGCCTGCTGAAGCAGAACAGCGGCAAGATCCTGCTCAACGGCGAGGATGTCAGCCATGCCTCCATCCGCTACCGCAATGTGCACGGTCTGGCCCATGTGCCGGAGGACCGCCACAAGTACGGCCTGATCCTGGACAATACGCTGGAAGAAAATCTGGCAATGCGCAAGTATTTCCGCAAGGAATTCCAGAACCACGGCTTCATCCGCTTCCATAAGCGCCATGAGCTGGCGGAGGAGCTCATCGAAGAGTTCGATATCCGCAGCAGCGAGGGCGCGAAGAGCACGGCCCGCAGCATGTCCGGCGGCAACCAGCAGAAGGCGATCATCGCCCGCGAGATCGACTCGGATGAGAACGTCATTCTTGCCATGCAGCCGACACGCGGTCTGGATGTCGGCGCGATCGAGAACATCCATAAGAACCTGCTCCGCCAGCGCGACGCTGGCAAGGCTGTTCTCCTCGTTTCGTTCGACCTGGAAGAGGTCATGAACATCAGCGACCGCATCATCGTCTTCTACGAGGGTGAGATCGTTGCCGATGTCCGTCCGGAAGAGGTTACGGTCAATGAGCTGGGCCTCTACATGTCCGGCAGCAAGCGGAAAGGAGCGGTAAAATGAAAAATCAGACAAGTCCCCTTGCTCCGCGCCGCCAGAGAGACTACGCGGGCGTGCTTTCCTCCATTCTGGCCATTCTGGCCGGTCTGCTCGTCGGCCTCATTGTTTTGCTGGCGACGAATCCCTCGAATGCATTCCCGGCCTTCAGTGCGCTCATCACGGGCGGCTTCTACAGCGGCATGAAGACCTTCGGCAACGTGCTGTATTATGCCGTGCCGATCATCATGACCGGCCTTGGCGTCGGCTTCGGCTTCAAGGCAAGCATCTTCAACATCGGCGGTGCCGGTCAGTTCATCGTGGGTGCCTTCTGCGGCGTCTATACTGCCAGCATCTGGAATCTCCCCGGAGCACTCGGATGGATCGTTCCGCTGCTGGCCAGCATGATCGGCGGCGCCCTGTGGGCCCTGCTCCCCGGCCTGCTGCACGCCTATCGCCGCGTGAATATCGTCATTGCGACGATCATGATGAACTACATCGGCATGTATCTTGTGAACTATCTCATCAAGATCGCCCCGATCTATGACAATGTGAAGAACCAGACCCGCCCCGTGCCGGCGGCTCACCGCCTCCCGACGGCCGGCCTGGAGAAGCTCTTCCCGGACAGCTCCGCGAATATCGGCATCTTCATCGTTATTGTTGTGGCCATCATTGTGTACATCCTGCTGGAGAAGACGAATTTCGGCTTCGAGCTGAAGGCCTGCGGCAAGAACCGCGACGCCAGCATCGGCTTCGGCGTCGATGCCAAGCGTATGATCATGACCGCCATGCTCATCTCCGGTGCTCTCATCGGCCTCGGCGGTGCGCTGCTGTACCTTTCCTCCGCCGGTAAGTACATCAAGGTCGAGGACGTGCAGGCGGCAGAGGGCATGAACGGCATTCCGGTCGCCCTGCTTGCCATGAACCACCCGATCGGCATCATATTCACCGGTATTTTCATCGCGTATATGCAGGTCTCAGGCTTCTACATGCAGACCTACGGCTTCACGACGGAGATCGTCGACATCATCGTCTCCGTGATCGTCTACTTCAGCGCGTTCTCCTTCATCATCCGCGAAGGCATCCGCAGATGGCAGCTTCGCCAGAGGACGGATGTGCACCACACCGGGAAAGGAGCGGAGAAATAAATGAATCTGTTTATCTTTATCTGCCAGCAGACGCTGATCTTCCTCGTCCCGCTGCTTCTCGTCGGCCTCGGCGACCTGTTCTCCGAGCGCAGCGGCGTTCTGAACATCGCACTTGAGGGCATCATGGTCTTCGGCGCGTTCGCGGGCATCATGTTCATCCGCTCGGCAAGTGCCGCCATGCCCTCATGGCTCGTTCTGCTGATCGCGATCCTGATCTCGATCCTTGCCGGTATTCTCCTGAGCTCCCTGCACGCCTTTGCCTCCATCCACCTGAAGGCGGAGCAGACCATCAGCTCGACGGCCATCATCACGTTTGCTACGGCGTTCTGCATCTTCTATGCCCGCGTCATGCTCGGCACGGAGCAGGTCGTCTTCCGCAACACATTCCGTATCGACGCCGTCCCGCTGCTCAGCAAGATCCCGGTCCTCGGCCCGATCCTGTTCCAGAAGGCCTATGTCACGACGTATCTCGGCATCCTTGTCCTGATCGTCACGGCCTTCATCCTCAAGCGCACCCGCTTCGGCCTGCGCCTGCGCAGCTGCGGCGAAAACCCGCAGGCAGCCGACAGCGTTGGCATCAGCGTCTATAAGATGCGCTATGCCGGCGTCCTGATCTCCGGCGCTCTGGCCGGTCTCGGCGGCCTCGTGTTCATCCTGCCGACGACCACGACCTATACCGCCAGCGTCAGCGGCTATGGCTTCCTCGCCATGTCCGTCGTCGTGTTCGGCCAGTGGAAGCCGTGGGGTATCGCGCTCGGCGCTCTGTTCTTCGGCCTGACGAAGACCATTGCCGCGTCGTATTCCGTTATCCCATTCCTGTATAACCTCGGCATCCCGGAGGCCTTCTTCAAGATGCTTCCCTATGTGGCGACGCTGATCGTTCTGGCGTTCTCCACGAAGCGTTCCAATGCGCCCGGCGTCATTGGCGTTCCCTATGATAAGAGCAAGAGATAATAATTGGAGGTAAATTACTATGGCTGTTTTTACAGATGAGGGCAAGACCTATCACGTTCGCGTGGGCAAGGGCGACATCGGCCGCTATGTCCTGCTCCCCGGCGATCCGTTCCGCACGGACCTGATCGCATCCTATTTTGATGATGCAAAGCTCGTCGCGCACAACCGCGAGCATAAGACCTGGACCGGCACGCTCAACGGCGTTCCCGTCTCCGTCGTCTCCACCGGCATGGGCTGCCCGTCCACCGCGATCTGCCTGGAAGAGCTGATCGCCTGCGGCGCGGACACCTTCATCCGCGTCGGCACGGCCGGCCGCGTCTGCGACCGCGCGTTCGACCCGACGCTCGACGGCGTCATCAACACCGCTGCCGTCCGCGACGAGGGCACGACGAAGCACTACATCCCCATTGAGTACCCGGCCGTCGCCGACCGCCACGTTGTCGCCGCTCTGGCCGACTCCGCCAAGCAGCTCGGCTACAACTTCATCGAGGGCATCACCCAGTCCAAGGACTCCTTCTACGGCCAGCACGAGCCGGAGAACATGCCCGCCGAGCCGTGGCTGAAGGCCCGTTGGGAAGCATGGCGCCGCGGCAATGTCATCAGCTCCGAGATGGAGTCCGCTGCGATCTTTGTCATCTCTTCCATCCGCGGCTGCCGCGCCTCCTCCGTTATGGCGTATTCCGAGATGCCGAAGAGCGTCGAGGTCGCCGTCGGTGCGCTGCGCATCCTCATTGAGCAGGATAAGGCTGCCGAGAAGTAATTCTGCAATGCAGCGACTCCCCGTGCCGAAAACGGTGCGGGGAGCTTTGCATTTTTGGACAAAATACGATTGACATTCTGAATCCGGGACGATATAATCAAGGATGGTCCGGCTGGTGCCGGACCATAAAATTGAATCACACGACTCGCAGAGACCGCGTGGCCGCAACGGCGGAGGATCCGTCAGGCGCGTTGGTAAACAAGGGAATGGGGATAGTACCCCGAGAAGGCAGCTGCCTTCTGGATGACCGTCGCTGTGAGCGCTGAGGCTGCTGCCCGTCGGCGAAAGCCGGTCATTGGGAAACTGAGAAGGCAGGGCGGCAGACGTGGCGGATGCTCCGCCGGAGGCGCAACTCAGAAGACCTACTGGGAGATTTCCATAGCCCGAATCGGTTGAGGGGATAGGTATGCTATCCCTTCAGCCGTTTTTTTGTTTTCCGAAGGGAAAACAAAGCGCCCCCTGCAGCTCAGCTGTGGCGGGGCTGAACCCTGCTTCTGCCGCTCCGGCGGCTGCCGATACACATTATCAGTAAAAGGAGAGATCGCTTATGCAAACGAAACCCGCAGCGTGCGGAAAGCGCCTGCTGGCGCTCGTGCTGGCCATTGTGATGGTCTGCTCGCTGCTGCCCGTCAGTGCGTTCGCAGCAGAGCCCAACTATGAGCTGCGCGTCCTCACGTTCGAGGATGCCGACTATAAGGGCGGAACGAACTTCGCAGGCGGAAACAACTGGACGAGTCTCATTGACAGCCCGCAGTACGGCGGCAAGATGCTCTACGGAGAGAGCGGCGCCGGTGTCGACTCCGTCGACGCTGCTTACAAGTGGACGGATAAGAACAATACCTGGCTCAGCAACACCCTGTCCGAGGGCTATGGCTCCTGGTGCTACTGGAGCGGCGGTCATGCCGTTTCCAACTATGTTTCCGGTGAGATCAGCAAGTACGGCGGCTTCGAGAGTCAGCTTACCGTTTATAAAAAGGACGTTTCCGGTCTGGAGCGGACCGGCGGCGGTCACAACGGCTCGAATAACTTTGCCGTGCATTACGGCTATGCAGATAATTCCGGCTATGGCCTGACCGAGGCCTCCCTGCCGACCCTAACCTTTGCCGACGGCACCGCCCGTGTCATTGACCATATGTATGTCAACAACATGGACTATGCGCTCAACTGCTACATCGACGGCAACGGTCTGACTGCCAAGATCGGCGACGACGATTGGGTCAAGCTGGTCGCAACGGGCTATAACGCGGCAGGGGAGAAGACCGGAACGGCCAGCATCTACCTCTGCAACGGTCCGAAGAACATCATGATGGACTGGACAAAGTGGGACCTGTCCGGCCTTGGTAAGGTCCTGAAGGTCACGTTCAATGTGACCGGCTCCAGCGATAACGGCTATGGCTTCTCGCAGCCCGCCTACTTCGCCTATGACGATGTGGCAGTCCGCTTTGAAAAGGCGGCTGCGGTCGTCCCGGCGACCGGCGTGACGCTCGACAAGACCACGCTGAATCTGATGACGGGCGAAACGGCCGTTCTGACGGCAGCGGCACAGCCGGAAAACACCACGGATACCTTGACCTGGACGACCGGGAATGAGGCGGTCGCTACGGTCGCGGACGGTGTTGTGACTGCGGTCGGCGCGGGCAGCACCGTCATCACGGCGGCATGCGGAAGCGTGAAGGCCGAGTGTGCCGTTACAGTCACGGCCAGCCCGCTCACGGTCAGCGTCGGCGGCAAGACCAGCCCCCTTTCCCGCGTTGGCGGCGATGGCGAGACGAAGTACCGTGCCGTGCTGCCCTACGGCAGTGATGTGACGATCCATGTGGCGGATGCGAGCTTCCTGCTCGTGACGGACAAGAAGAGCAATTATCTCAACGATGCGGGCGTGAATCCCTTCACCCTGAAGGCTGCGGAGCTGGAGACGACCCTGCTGACGGACAAGGACGAAAAGCCCTTCACCCCTGCGGAAAACAGCAAGGTCGCCTATCTGAGCATTATGGATGTCATGGCGGGCACGACGTATGAGCTGTATCTCGAGCTGACCCGCGAGGTCACCCCGGCGACCGGCGTGACGCTGGACCAGACGGAGCTGACGCTGACGGCGGGAAAGACCGCTTCCCTGAAGGCCACGGTCCAGCCGGAGAACACGACGGATACCATTGTCTGGAGCTCCTCGAAGGAAGAGGTCGCAACGGTGGAAAACGGGATCGTTACGGCGAAGGCGGCCGGCGAGACTGTCATCACTGCGACGTGCGGCACCGTGAAGGCAGAATGTGCCGTTACGGTCACGCCCCCGGTCATGGCCTCGGCTGTAACGCTGGATAAGACCGAGCTGAACCTGTATACCGGCGACACGGCGGCCCTGACCGCTGCGATCCAGCCGGAGGATACGACGGATCCGACCATTGCCTGGACGACGACGGATGCAGAGGTCGCTTCCGTGCAGAACGGCGTCGTGACTGCCGGAAAGACCGGTACGGCCACGATCACGGCCAGCTGCGGCGAGGCAAAGGCACAGTGTGCTGTGACGGTCAAGGCTCCTGCGGAGCCTGCGCAGAAGGACGGCGTGTATCAGATCGGCAATGCCGACGAGTTTGTCTGGTTTGTCAAGAAGGTCAACGGCGGTGAGAATGCGATCTCTGCCGTTCTGGCGAAGGATATCGATCTGACCGACGTGATCTGGACGCCGATCGGCAATGGCAGTGTAGCTTTTGCGGGAAGCCTTGACGGCGCAGGGCATACTGTCTCCAACCTGACGGTGGACTATACCACGGCAGCTTCCGGCGAGAGACTGTATCTCGGCCTGTTTGGTCAGGTCGAGGGCACGCCCGAAAAACATGCGGTCATTCAGAACCTGACGGTCACGGGCAGCGTGAACGCGGCAAGCGAATTCTCCGTTTATTCGGGCTATGTCGCAGGCGTGGTCGGCTCTGCTCGGAATGCGGAGCTTTCCAATGTCATTTCCCGCGTGAATGTGACCGCTGATGAAAAGGTCGGCAATGTAGCCTCCGTTGGCGGTCTGGCCGGTGCCATGATCGACACGACTGTGACGAACTGCGGCAATGAAGGCGATGTCACCGGCGTGAACAACCTCGGCGGCCTGTGCTATGAGCTCTATTCCGGCACGATGACCGGCTGCTATAACACTGGCAGGATCACGGCGACCGGTACCTATGTCGGCGGTCTGATGGGCTATGCCAAGCAGGCGACTGTGACCAATGTCTATAACACCGGTGATGTGTCTACCGAAAAGACGCTCGTGGGCGGTCTGATCGGCGTCATGGAGAAGTCCTCCCTGACAAATGCCTATGTGTCCGGCAAGGTCACGACAGCCGCGGCCAGCGGCGCGATCGGCGCGGCTGTCGGCAGTGCGGATCAGGTCTCCAATGTGTATTACCTCGGCAGCGCTTCCGCGATTGGCGACGAGAACGCCACGGCGAAGACCGCAGAGGAGCTGAAGGCGCTGGCACCGACGCTCGGCAGCAGCTTTAAGGAAAACACCGGCTGCGGCGGCTATCCGCTTTTGGCGTGGCAGGAGGCTCGCGGGCATCAGTATGAAAACGGCGTCTGCACCGTCTGCGGCGCGAAGGATCCTGCAGCGCCCTATCTGCTCGATGGTGTGACCGATGCCGCTGCGGAAGTTCAGACCGGCAAGAGCTATCAGCTCGACGATCTGATGGACGGCAAGATCTTCGGCGTGAAAAACGGCACGCTGACCTACAAGAACTACTTCTACACCATGTCCTCCGATGGCGGTGCGACGTGGAGCGGGGAGCAGCACTTTGAGGAAGCAATGTTCGGCGGTGTGAACAAGAGCCTGGTCCAGAGCAAGGCAGGCACATATATCTATAAGTTCCGCGCAAAGAACGACGCCGGCTACTCCGCCGATACCTGGACGCTGACGCTGACCTTCGTCGATGTCGTCGAAGCGAATATCAACTTCTACGTCGGCCGTGACCAGAACTACAGCACAAACGGCAATAAGTACCCGATCCTCAAGATGTACAAGACCGCGGGCATCGACGAAAATCAGTTTGACTATGTCGGCTGGTTTACCGATGCCGAGGGCAAGACCGTGTACGTCTACAACCCCGCCGATTACACCATCATCGACGGCGAAGAGAAGGACTATGTCGAGATCGACGGCACAAAGTACGAGCTGCACGACTACGAGGAGGTCCGGTTCACCAACAGCGCCTTTGACGCAGCCGACGAAACGGCGACGGCCAGCAACACGGTCGTGAACAATTACAACATGTTCTACGCCACCCTGAGCACCGGCCGTTACTCCACGCGCGGCTACGGCTGGAACACTGCGACCGAGGCCTATGACATCTATCTTGGCGGTCAGAGCCTGCCTCTGCCGATGGAGAAGGACATCTACGGCGGCGGCGGCAACGACATCCATCTCGGCGTTGTCAGCGTCTACGCTACGACCAGGAACGAGAAAAACGAGTACTTCGGCACGGACGACTACCATGTCGAGATGATCATGCCCGTTACCGGCAGCATGATCCACTCCGGTACACACTATACCTACACCCGCTACGGCAGCGACTACACTGCCTTCCCCTTCCTGTCGTGGGAGGCGCAGAACGCTTCGCTGTACAACATCTATGCTTATCCGACGAACACGGAAAAGTATATGTTCAATCAGCAGATCAACCAGACCACGGCGCCTTCCTACAACGTCGTAACGAAGAACATCACGATCGCCAACGCCGTGGAGCTGGATATCACTGCGCCCACGACGGCGGAGTTCACCCTGTTCTTCCAGTACAACAACTTCAACACCAGAGCGGTCGAGCCGTACAAGACTGCGAAGGACGACGCGACCGGCATGACCACCTATTCCTACCGCGTTTCTGAGCGCAACAACAACTACACATGGCGTCTGGTCGATGAGACCGGTACCTATGTGACCAAGGCCGGCTGGCTGTCCAGCCTCAACCAAAAGACGGAAAAGACGATCACCTTTGACTCCGGCGCGCCGACCGACAGGAAGTCTCACAGCTTCAAGGACCTCGGCACGACGGTATCCTCCCGCGACGAAGCCGACCTGCAGGTCTTCCTGAGCCACAGCGGCTTTATGAGCGTGAGCGACACCTACCGCATCCGCGCGTACCGTATGTGGGAGCTAATCAATAACGATGCAGGCAACATCATGGTCGAGCCGAGCTTCAACATTCAGGTGCTGCAGGGCAATCCGGCGGACGTTACGCAGGTCAGCGGCGGCAACGCCGTAGGCAACTGGCTCGACGTGACGCCCACCGGCACGGACATCGTGGCCGTCACCTACGACGCCATCGACCTGTACAACGACAAGGACGTTGCCGGAACCCACGGCGGTCTCTTCCCGGCAACCGCCCCCGAGCGCACCGGTGTGTTCGTTATCACGAACAAGGCAGCCGGCAAGGCTGACGCCGTCATCCGCTTTAACGGCGGCACGACCAGCCCCCGCGGTGCGGAGTGGGACTACAACTACGACACGTGGTACTACCTTGACACCGACGAAGCCCCCACGCTGGACTTTACTACCACCAAGGGCGCGACGGCCAGCTACGCCGTCGTCACCACCGACGCTGCCCTGAACAGCACCCTGTCCGGCTGGACGGAGCTTACGGCGGACGAGAACGGCATGTTCCACGCCTCCCTCCTGCCCTTCCGCACGGCAAAGACGCTCGGCGGCACCGTCATCCTGAAGCTGACCGATTCCACCGGCACGTCCTACCGTCTGGCGCGCGTGGCGCAGATGAGCGTCACCGTGAAGAATGCCTCGAATGACGGCGAGCCCATCATGCCCGGCGATAAGGTCACGCTCTCCTTCGACGGCCTGTATCGCGGCATGGATAAGGTTTCCGGTATCTTCAACCCCACGTTGCTATATCTGAACTACAGCGCGGAGGAAGAGGAGTCCAAGGGCCAGCTGACTCAGTACTGGCAGATGGACAGAGCCTCCGTCACCGTGGAGATGCCCACAGACATCACCTTCCCCGAAGGCTCAGACAAAACGACCGTTATGGTCACCGACGGTTATATCTCCGGCGGCATGTACTCCGCCGCCAGCCCGTTTGATACGCTGTACAATATGACCGACACCGGCGTCGGCACGAACTTCTCCGCGGTCACCACCAGCTTTGTTGCCAGCCGTCTGGCAGATGTTTCCGTCGAGGTCAACACGAAGGTCACCTACAACGTCAAGCTCGTCCCCGTGGACGAAAACGGCAACGCGATCGACGGCCTCACCCCCACGTTCACCGACCGTGACAACAAGGCAGTGACCGCCGAGGCCGACGGCACCTTTAAGCTCGGCTATGGCCCGTATTCCTACGCCGTCGAGCAGCTCGGCTATGTCCGCACCACCGGCTCCTTCAAGCTCGGCTCTGCTGACGCAGCAAAGGTCGAAAACGGCGTCCTGACCATCAAGTTCACCGTCCGCAAGGCGGCCGAGAACGCTTGGGACGGCAAGACCACCACGGAACCTGCCACCGACGAAAACGGCGTTTACCTCATCGGCACCGGCGCAGAGCTGGCATGGTTCGCCCAGAAGGTCAACGGCGGCAGCACGGGAATCTCCGGCATCCTGACGGCCGATATCGACCTCGCCGGTTACGAGTGGACGCCCATCGGCACCGCTTCTAAGAAGTTTGCCGGTACCTTCAACGGCCGGAATCACACCATTGATCATCTTTCCATCAACTACAGCAGCAAGACCCCGATATCGCTCTATCGCGGCCTGTTCGGCTGGGTCTCCGGCGCCAACGCCACCAACCGCGCGAAGATTGAGAACCTGACGGTCAACGGCACCGTTGTCGCCGGTTCCAACAAGCCTGTTAACGATGCTTACGTCGGCGGTATCGTTGGCCGTGCGGACTATGCCGACCTGACGAATCTCCATTCGAATGTCGATGTTTCCATCAAGCGCACGGCCGGTAACTACTGGCAGAGCGTCGGCGGCGTTGTCGGCGGTGCTTACTACAGCCTGAATGTTACCAACTGTTCCAACAGCGGCAATGTCACCGGCTGGCGCTACTGCGCAGGTATCGTTGGCAACATTTCCAGCGGCAGCCAGCCCAGTACCATCACCGGCTGCGTCAACACCGGCAGCATCACCGCACCCAGCACCTGCGCAGCGGGCATTGTTTCCAATCTGCCGAACGGCTGTAAGGTCACGGCCTGCTACAACACCGGTGCGATCAAGGCCGGCGGCAACTATCCCGCCGGTATCGTCGGCTACTGCGCGAACTCCGAGGTCCGCAGCTGCTTTAACCTCGGCACGGTCACCTGCAACACAACCTTTACCTATGGCTCTGTCATTGGCACGGTGAGCAGCGCAGATGCCGTCATCAAAAACCTCTACTACCTTGAGGGCACCTGCGAGAAGGGCGGCATCGGCTCCGTGAAAAATGCCGAGACCCAGACTGCCGCTGTCAGGACCGCAGAGGAAATTGCGAACGCGGAGTTCGTTTCCACGATGAACGCCGATCTGGCAGAGGCTGTCTTCACGAGCGGCTGCACCGCGACGAAGCATCCGATCCTCCTGTGGCAGGCCGACGCGGAGCATACCTTCGCGAACACTGCCTCTGATGTCATCAAGTCGGAAGCTACCTGCACCGAAGCCGCGGTCTACTATGTCAAGTGTGACAACTGCGATGCGGTCAGCAATACGCTGACGGTCAAGGTCGGCGAGCCGCTCGGCCACGATCTGACCGTGACGGTCGTGGAGCCGACCTGCGAGAAGGACGGCTATACCGAGTCTGCCTGCGCGCGCTGCGGCCTCAGCTACCGCACGAACTATGTGGCAGCAAAGGGCCACAGCTATGTGGACGTCGTGACGGCTCCGACCTGTGAGTCCGCCGGTTACACGACGCATACCTGCTCCGTCTGCGGCGACAGCTATATCGACGCGATGCTCCCGGCCACGGGCCACAGCTATGTGGACGTCGTGACGGCCCCGACCTGCGAAAAGGGCGGCTACACGACGCACACCTGCTCCGTCTGCGGCAGCAGCTATGTCGATACCATGACCGAGGCACTTGGCCATGATTATCAGGCCGTTGTGACAGCTCCGACCTGCGACGCCATGGGCTACACGACCCACACCTGCACGCGCTGCGGCAACAGCTACGTCGACAGCTATACGCAGGCGGCGGATCACAGCTACACGAGCGAGGTGACAAAGCAGCCGACCTGCACGGAGGAGGGCGTTCGTACCTTCACCTGCACGAACTGCGGCAAGAGCTATACCGAGTCCATCCCGATGATCGCCCACAGCTATGAGGCGGTCAGGACGGATCCGGACTGCACGCATATGGGCTACACGACCTATACCTGCTCTGCCTGCGGCGACAGCTACAAGGCTGATTTCGTGGATGCTACGGGCCATGACTGCGAGGCGACGGTAGTCGCCCCGACCTGCGAGGGCTACGGCTACACGGAGAATCACTGCAAGCACTGCGACTACACCTACATCAGCGAGATCCGCCAGCCGCTTGGCCATGACGACAAGCTGACCGGTGCGAAGGAAGCCACCTGCACGGAGCCGGGCTACACGGGCGACATGGTCTGCACGCGCTGCGGCGAGGTGCACAGCAAGGGCGAGGAAATCCCTGCTCTGGGCCACGACTACGGCGACTGGACGACGGTGAAGGAAGCCGATTGCTTCCACACTGGTCTGGAAGAGCGCAAGTGCGGCCGCTGCGGCGAGACTGAGCAGCGTGAGACTACGGCAGAGACCTGCCCGAGCGAAGCCTACACGGATCTCGACCGGAATGGTTGGTATCACGAGTACGTTGACTGGGTGCTGAAAAACGGCGTGATGAACGGCGTCGGCGGCGGCCTGTTCGAGCCGAACGGCGAGACGACCCGCGCAATGCTGGTCATGGTGCTTTACCGTATGGCGGGTACGCCGGACATGGCGGGCCGCGAGAGCAGCTTCACGGACGTGTCTGCCGACAGCTGGTATGGCGCGGCGGTGATCTGGGCCTCGGAGAACGGCATCGTTAACGGTGTCGGCGGCGGACTGTTTGATCCGGATGCTTCCCTCACGCGCGAGCAGATGGCGATGATGCTCTATCGCTTTGCGGGCTATCTCGGCAGCAATACCGAGAAGCGCGCCGACCTGAGCGCCTACGGCGATGCCGACGCGGTCAGCGCATTTGCGCAGGATGCCATGGCATGGGCCGTTGCAGAGGGCCTTGTCAATGGCCGCAGCGCAGCGGAGCTAGCGCCAAAGGCCGGTGCAACGCGCGCGGAGCTGGCGACGATCCTGTTCCGCTTTGCGGCGCTGCAGAACGCCTGAAGCAAATTACGCATAAGCAGCGAACGAGTGCCCCGGGGAGACCCGGGGCACTTTGTATGCGGCACATAGAAAAATCGGAAAAAGGCCTTGACAAAGGGGCCGACAGTCCCTATAATAGAAAGTAACCGAACGGTTACATAAACAGCCAGACGCAAAGACGCAGTGCTGATCGCGGTTCCGATCATGCGCTGCGTCTGTTTTTTGAGAGGAAGATTTTATAAACGCAATTCGTTATCCCACGAGCACCGCAGCACTGCGCGTTATGCGCGGCCGCGCCGTGGGTATCCATGGGCGTCCTGGCGGCGGCCGTCGCCGCCGAAACGTCAAGAGCGCAATGAGAGAAGGGGAAATTTACCATGAAGCTGTATTTTGGAAACGCCGTCACAACGGCAACGACGCTGATGATCCTTGCCCTGCTGGGCTACATCGGCTTTTCCGTCTGGAACCACGCCAATATCACCTGCTGGGGCAGGAGAACACTGCTCCTGCTGGTGTTCGGTCTGGTCGTCTGCTGCTTTGCGGCGGCGCGGGACGGGCTGGACAAGACCATCCAGCACACCATCGACGGCAGCTGCGCGCCGGGCGTGTTTCCGCTCGTCAGCGTTCCGACCGTCGTCGGCTGTGCCGGTGCGCTGCTGATCGTCGTCGCCGCGATCGCCACACCGATCGCCAGAACGCAGAAAATGCGGGAGCTCTGGTTCTATGTGATGTCCGGCGGCGCGGTCCTGAAGATCGCCACCATGGAGATCGCGCGGCTCGTGCTCTGAGACCGCGCGGAGAATTCTTGGACTGTCAAAAAAGGTCCGTAAAGACTTTTTGACGAGCTGCATTCTGGCGGGAGACCTCCCGCCGTATGATCGGAAAGGAGAAGAAGCAGGGAAAAGAAGAACGCATTTACGATCACGCGAGCCCGGCCGGAGGATGCCGCGGCGCTGCTGGACTACCTGAAGATCGTGGGCGGCGAGACGGACAACCTCAGCTTCGGCGCAGAGGGCGTGCCGCTTGCGCCGGAGGAGGAGCAGGCCTATCTGCGCACACAGGTCGATTCGCCGGACCATGTGCAGTATCTTGCCAGAGTGGACGGCGAGCTCATCGGCACGGCCAGCCTGAACCGTAAGCCCGGCCGGATGCGCCACCGCGGCGTGTTCGGCATCAGCCTGAAGCGGGCGTGGTGGGGCTGCGGTGCGGCCTCGGCCCTGACGGAGGCCGTCCTTGCCTTTGCGCGGGAAAACGGCTTTGCCCAGCTCGATATCGAGGTGCGCAGTGACAATGTCCGCGCCATCCGGCTGTATGAAAAATTCGGCTTCCGGAAGCTGTGCACCTTCCCGGCCTTTTTCCGCATCGGCGGGCAGGACATTGATTTTGATGTGATGCTCCTGCAGCTGCCTCAAATCTGACTGCAGCAGCGTGCCCTTTCCGGGCGGTGACCCCGTGGAGACAGGCAGCGTTTGCGGCATAACTTCAGTGGTGCAAGGCAATCTCGCAGTACTCGGCTGGATAACAGGAAAACCATGGCGAATCCGTAAGTTGCTGCAGAAGATTGCACCCCAGGGGAACTTCCACGCGCTTCGCGCTCAGGGCGCCGCATCGGCCTTTGGCCTCCGTGCAATGACATGTCAGGGTGGTGCGACGGTGCACCAGTGCCCTTCTGTCGTTGAATTGTCCTGTACAGGGCGCTCACTGAGCGCCGCTACATTTTCTCTCGCACAGTGGCCTTGTGCGGCGAGCGCCGCTATGGGCCAGACAGGCAGAATTGCGCAGAGAACGATGCAGCTGCTGTTGACGGAACCTGCTAAAGTTGAAATTACTGACTTCCAATAGCTGTTTCCGACTGGCAGAACAGACGAAACTCCTGCGAAAAAGCGACAAAGCCCGATTCATTGTCCCTTCCATCCGAAAAATACAGATACAGCGAAAACCCGGATGTGTCCAGATGATATTTTTGACACAGGTACTGCCGGAACCGCTGCTCGAATGTGATCCGGTAACCCGCCAAATCAAAGACTGCGACGATGTAACCGGTCATCAGGTCCAGCAGTCTGTCCAGAGACGGTTGACCGAGATAACCTCCGGGCCGTTCCAGAATAACGGACAGCGTGGAAAGAAATTTTGCCTCATAGACCTGCGTAGATTCTGGCATAGAGGAATCTACTTTCCTCCTGATGGGGCTGTAGGCCCAGTCATACCATTTTTCTTCCATGCTTGCTTCTCCTTATGCGGCGTGTCCCCCCTCTGCAGCGGGCTCGGGATGAGTCAGAGGGGGAGCTTTTCCTTTCACAGGTTTCCTGCACTTGCTCGTTACGGATTATATCGCGATTCAATATTATAACTTTGGCAGTATTGACCTGCACAGTCTACCATCAAATGGAATATAATGTGTGTACAAGCACAGCTTACACTCCGTATTGAAAAACGGATACCTCTCTCTTCTCCACGCCGGGTCTTCTTCCAACAGGGTAATATGCGGCTTCTCTCCGCGGCACAAGCCCCAATCAAATGCACACCACATTTTGGTCACGCCACCAGTATCTATTGACACGAATTCCAAGTCCTTCACAATAGAGGCATCCGGTATTTGATCACCCCACCAACCGTATAGGCCAATACACATGGTTTCATCATAGCGCTCCGTCGGAGCAAGCCGTACAACTGGTTCCCGCCAGATATCGACCACACGAAGGATGACATACTTCTGGTAGTATGGAGAATCTTTCATCTTCGGACTTAAAATCTGATAAGCCAGCAGGCTACCTTCGCGCCACGGACACTTGCGCGCATACGGCTTACTGATCTTTTTGGCCTCCGGCAGGGGCGAAAGCAGCATTTCCTGCGTTTCCCGGAAAAACTGCAGCATGTCCGACAGCCGTTCGTTTGGCGCGGCGTTCAAACGCTGCTCGACCGTCTCCTGATATAGCGAAAGGCAGTAGAGCGCCTCCTCCTTCGTCCGGAGCGTCAGTCGGCCGGTCTCCCATTCGCAGATGCCGAGGGAGAGCCAAAACGTGGGCGTGAACAGCAGGTCTCCGTCCTTCGGACAGTAGGCCCGCAGCAGCAGGTCCTCCGTTTCCTCAACGCTCTTCCCGATGGAGATCAGGCTGCGATAGTCCGCCCGGATGTCGCAATAGTCGTCGCCTTGTTTGAATTGCTTGCGGAAATTTGACATGGTCGTTCCCTCCGTCAGGTCATATACCGCGTGATTTGGTCATAAACATGATCCAGAGCGTCGCTTTCGCAGGGGAATCCGACCGGATCGTGTCCTATAGTTCCTTGACATTTAATAAGATATACTGCTGCGGGGCCTACTGCTCGATGTGTTCCGCAAAATAACCGTTCAAAACGTGCAGCACCTCTTCCGGAGCAAATGCCGCGAGGAGATCGTGAAGCAGCTCACAATTTTCGGCCTCGACCCCGTTTACAAAAATGCTGTTGGCTTCGCCTCCGAGCGTCAGCTGCAGGACCTGCCCGGCATAATCTGATTCAAAGATACAGCACAGACGTGCATTCAATGCAGAAGGGTTCGAAACCGGCGTCAGTTCCTCTGCATTTATCGTTTTCAGCAGCTCGATGTGCTGCAGAAGCTGTGCATTGTCCACTTCAAATTTTTGAACCGACTCGAACGAAAGCAGTTGTTCCTCCGTCAGCGGGGAACGCGTAAGGATGGACGGGTCGATATAATACACGCTGAGCCGCAGACCGTCCAGTCCATCGGTTTTGAGGACCTTTTCATAATCTGCAAGCGCATCCTGGAGCGGCGCAGGTTGCGCGCGGCAGCCGCTCAGGGCTAGAACTGCAATGACGGTGATCATAGCCACGGTGAGAAATACACGGCAAAGCCTTGATTGACGCATAAACAGCACTTCCTTTTCCAGTGGATTTCATTTTTTGGGAGCAGGGCAGCATCGGCGCATCCGGCTGCATCAGATTGAGGAGCGGCCTGCCTCCCGCAGCTGCACTGCCGTGCGGAAAGCCTCCAGCAATTCTTCGTAGCTGATATCATGCCGGAATGAGCCGGACACTTTCACATTCTCCGTACCGCTGCACGGTTTCGTCGATCAGGCTCGTTACACAGATACCGCGGATGACTTCGTTTTCACATTCCAGTGTAATCAGCTTTGCATTCTCTGTCAGGTAGGCGGGGATATAGCGTCCGTTTCCGAGATCGAATTCTGTTGCGGATAGTGCCTCGGGTGCGTGTTCTGCCTCTGTGCCGATCAATTGGGTCAGCTCTGCGTTGGAGGATGCCAGAGCGAGGCCACTGCAGCGACGCATGGCACCGGTGCCGCTGTCAAACAGGGCGAAATGCTCTGCCGTTGTTCCGCTTGTGCTGACGGCCGCGATCGTATCGCCGATCTGTACGATGCAGCAGGTCGGGGCGTCGAGCAGAATCTTATCGGCAGCTTCTTTCAGCTCCGCGAGCGGCATGCCCTGCCGGACAATGGCTGCGTCCTCCGTGCTGCATCCTCCGAAAAGACAAGCGGAAAGGAGGACGGCGGCGAACATCAGGAGAAGGGAACGACGGAATATCGCTGCATGGTTGTTTCGCATATGATGTATCTCCTTTTCTGTTGTGTGCTTGCCAAGAATAAAGACTTCAGTATTCTCCTGCCTACTTTTTCAGCCCAAGCCCGCAGGCTCATCCGCCATCACAGAAATATGCAGATCGGGCACAAAAGGGCACCAGACTGGTACTTTGGCATACTCTTTCTCCAGAAGAGTGCAGACTCTGCTGGCTGGAATAGAAATATTTTGGAAATCCATCTCCGTACTGGGGCTGTCAGTCAAATAGACTTCTGCCGACTGAGCATAGGGCAGGCATAGCGAAATGGCATGCCGCAAAATCACAATGCAGGAGCGAAGCGGAATCCTGGACGGCTGATTTTCGCAAGACGGTGATTCAAGGCTCATAAAAGTTCCCATATTTGTTGTGTCATGGCCATCGAAAATCTCAAAGGCAAGGTCTTCGCTTCCAACAGAGACAAACGGCAACTCCAGAAGGGCATTCGCGCAATCGAAGTTCACGCGGCAATACTCATCTCTCATATTCTCCGTATAAAAGCTCCGGCATGTGCATTTCGCATGATCACAAGGCTTGTCGTACACAAAGCAGCTCTACCACCTTTCCGGTTTCGTTAGCTTCGTAATACATTCCGCGCTGCCGCCAGATAGCACAGACGTTTGCCCGGCTTCAGCTCCTCGTGTGTGGTCGCCATGGCCCACGACAGGGAATCATCAAAGAAATAGCAGTCCTCCGGCAGCGTTTGCAGCGTGTCCGGAATTTCGTCAGGCGCAGCGCGCAGAACAGCGTCGATCGGATATTTCCAATAATTCGGAATAAAAATCCTGTCGCAGGAATGGATGTCCCAAAAGACGTAGAACGGTCCTGTCAACGCCTGCAGTTGACTGATGAGATAGTGACAGGAGACCGGTTCCCGATCGAGCATGCAATCCCACAGGTAACCCGTGTAGCGAAGCCCGTCGGAGAACTGCCTCATGTGCGCGATCCGGTCCTGAAAATAATCGCAGGATGTGTCAACGAATGTGCATAGAAAGAACTGACGAAGGCTGCTTGCCTCTTCGCCGGACAGGATGTCCATGGATACCACCTCTTTTCAGGCCGGTCAATGGCCCCTCTACTCCTATATTTCACCAGAAACGCAAAACGGACAGCTTTTTCCCAAAATGTCGAAAAAAACGCCGGAAGTCCGAATCTCTGCAAACAGAATAAACGATTCTGCGCCGGATGTCAATCCGGAGTTTGGGGCACGTGTTTTGCCTGCCGCATTGCAGTTTTGCCGCTGCGGCGGGTTATGGAACGCAAAAGGACACCCTGACGGTTTCCCTTCACACGATCCTTCCCTCCGTAATTTCCGCCTGGGCAGGTTTTTCGACAGTCTGATTCCTGTCCATTTTTTCGGCCGGATGATCAGCCGGTCAAACAGGAACAGCAGCCCCGGCAGAACGAACAGCACAATATTGCGACGACTTCCAACATCTATACGCACTTGCATTTCACCTCGAAAGTGGCATCCGCCAATGCGATCATGGGTGTGTACCCCTCGCTGTAATGGTTGAACATCCCTCCAATGTCCCTCCGAAAAACAGCCGAAAACTGACCCGAAATGGCCGGTTTTCGGCTGTGAGAGGAATCGATACATAAGGCTGACAACGCAATAGAAAAAGCCCGCAAACCCAGTCATATCAAGGGTTTGCGAGCCTTTAAGGGGTGGTGCCGGTGGCGGGGGTCGAACCCGCACGGGTTATTAGCCCAACGGATTTTGAGTCCGCCTCGTCTGCCAATTCCAACACACCGGCCGATATAGTCTGACCGCGCAGGGATTAGTATCCCTTCATCTGCGCGGAAAGATGCTTGGAGAGAACGGCGAGCGAGGTCGCCATGTTTTCGTTCTGGACGAGGATCTGCGGCGGGACATCGAGGTGCGTCGGCGCGAAGTTCCAGATGGCCTTGATGCCGTTGCGGATCAGCAGGTCGCACACGCCCTGCGCGGCGGCGGCCGGGACCGTCAGGATGCCGATGAGGATCTTCCGGCGGCTGCACAGATCCTCCAGCGCGGAGAGGGGAAGGACGGGCTTGCCGCTGGCGTCCGTCCCGGCGACGGAGGCGTCGGAGTCAAAGGCTGCGACGATATTCAGGCCGTATTCCGAAAAGCCGCTGTAGCCCAGAAGCGCGCGGCCGAGCTTACCCGCGCCGATGAGCACGGCGTCGTTCGTATTATCATACCCGAGGAACTGCTCGATATCCTCGACCAGACCAAGGCGCTGATAGCCGATCTTGGGGCGGCCGCCGTCCGAGACCAGCGCGAGGTCCTTGCGGACCTGCACTTCGCCCATGTTCAGTGCGGCTGCCAGCGTTGTGGCGGAGATGTTTTCCGGCGCGTCTTCCGGCAGCGATTTCAGGTAGGACAGATAGACCGGCAGGCGTTTTAACACGGAATTGGAAATTTTCTGCGCCACATTCTCAACCTCGTTTCTCTCATGTTCCGGAATATTATAACAGATTTTGCCCGGTATTGCAAATCCTTTTTCATCCTCCCGGGAAAACATTTCAAAATGAGGATTGCAATTCCGGGCTGCATCTGCTATAATATCTATTACCATGCAGGGTTCGTACATCGGTAGTACAGCGGCTTCCCAAGCCGCTGAGGCGGGTTCGACTCCCGTACCCTGCTCCAGTTCGGAGCAAGCCAGCCGGCTTGCTCCTTTTTGCTTTTAGGGCTTGCACAAGCGCCTGAATTCTGGTATGCTGGGGGCAGGAGGTGGGAGCATGAGACTGGCGCTGGCCTCGCAGCCGGTAAGAAACGGCGACGTGACATGGAACGTGCGGCGCATGGAGGACGTGCTCCGCGCCTGCAGCGGGAGAGCAGATACGGTCGTATTCGGCGAATCGGTCCTGCAGGGCTTTGACTGCCTGCGCTGGGACTATGCGCGCGACTGCACCGTGGCGGCCGCATGGACGGACGAGCCGGTGCGGCATCTGCAGGCCGCGGCGCGGGAAAACGGCGCGGCGGTGTCGTTCGGCATGATCGAGCGCGCGGCAGATGGGCTTTACAGCAGTCAGGTCTTCCTCGGCGCGGACGGGCGGCTCATCGACGTGTTCCGCCGCGTGAGCGTCGGCTGGAAGGACGTGCGCCGTACGGACGGGCATTACCGCGAGGGCGATGGCTTCCACCTGTTTTCCTACGGCGGCATACACTTCGCCACGGCGCTGTGCGGCGACCTCTGGACGCCTGGCAGGCCGGAGGAGTTGGCAGCGCTTGGCGCGGATGCCGTGCTCTGGCCAGTCTGGTGCGATTACCCGGCGGCGGAGTGGAACGAACAGGTCAAGCTCGAATATGCCGCGCAGGCCTCGCGCTGCGGCTGCCCGGTGCTGTATGTGAATCCGTTCTGCGTCGATCCGGCTGCACCGGACGCGGCAACGGGCGGCGCGGCCTGTTTCTCAGACGGCAGGATCGTCTGCGAAGCCCCGGCAGGGGAGAGCGGCATTTTGTTTGTGGAACTGTAAAACGGGAGGGAAGACCATGCAGGACATTCAGATCGGGCGGGTATACCGCCATTTTAAGGGAGACTACTACCTTGTGGAGGGCGTCGCGCAGCATTCGGAGACCGGCGAGCCCTATGTCATCTATCGCAAGCTCTACGGCGACGGCGGCCTGTGGATCCGGCCGCTTGCCATGTTTCTCAGCCCGGTAGACCGGGAAAAGTACCCCGACGCGCAGCAGAATGAGCGTTTTGCGCTGCTGGAGATCCAAAGCGTAAACCACAAATAATAAAGATTGGGGAGCGTGTCATGGACAAGACGGAACGGACGATCGCAAAAGTGACAAATGCCGGACGAATTCTCAGCAGGATCGCATGGATTTTTGACCTCATCGCCTGCGGATGCAGTGCCTTCCTCATTCTGGCGGCGCTGCTCTGGTGGAATACCCGCCCGGACCTGTTTACCGGGTATGCCAGCCAGACAGGTGCGCTGTTGATATGCGCCGGTGATCTGATCGGCTGCGCTGGCTCTGCGGTGCTGGCGTACTTCGCCCGGCAGCATTTTGCGCATGCGCTGGAGGCGCAGACGCCGTTTACCCTGCGCGGGGCGGCGGAGCAGAAACGGCTCGGCATCCTGATCCTGTGCATTTCGCCTGCCACGATGGTGCTGCGGGTCGCGTTGTCCGCGGCGTTCTCCGCGGAGTTTATGCCGGAGCGGCTGGCCGGGATGATCGTAGCGGACGGGGGCATGCTTGCGTTGGGCGTGATGTTTCTCGTGCTGTCGCTCGTGTGCCGCTACGGTGCAGAGCGGGAGGCAATGAAGCAGGAATAAGACAGTCAAAACCTCCGGCTTGGCCGGAGGTTTTGACTTGGGCAACCAATGCAGCGCCGCGGAGCGAAAGCCCCGCGGCGCGTATTTTTGGGTTCATTCCTGCGCCGGTTCAAACCGGAGCACATCCGCACCGATGTCCAGCACATCCTCGCCGGAGAAGGCATAGAGCTGTAAAGAGCCGAAGGATGGCTCGATCGACCAGATGGCCGTGAGCTCATTGCCATCCGGCTGCGTCAGAGAGCAGGTGCAGAGGAGGCCGCCGTCTCCCATGCCGAGCACGGTAAGCGCGCCGGTCGAGGTAACGTGGCTGCCCTGCCGCGCTTCCTCCAGCGTGCAGGCCCCGTCCTCGCCGAAGCGGAGGCGGAATGCATCGCCGTCCCGGTTCGCCTCCCAAGCGCCGGAGAGGATGGCGGAAAAACCGCTCTCCACGCTCTGCACCAGCGGCAGGAGGTCATGTTTTGCGCCGCCTGCGTCCACGGCATAGGCTGTGCCGTTTCCCGCCTCCAGCGATGTGATGCCGGAAAGACCGTAGAGCGGACCCATACTGCAGAATGTCTCAAAGCGGGAACAGGCCGTTATATTCACAGCCTCGACGAAGCCGCCTGCCGTGAGGGCAAACACATAGGCGTCCGGCCCAATGTTGGCAGCCAGCAGGGCGGTGTAGTCGGCATAGCAGCCGGAAACAGGATAGTTTTTCCCGGAGCTTTCGAAGGAGACCTGCAGCCCGGTCCCGTCGAGCGTAATGGCAGCCCAGACATCACTGGAATTGGACTGGATGGGCGCTCCGGTCCCGGTCTCTGCGGAGCCGAACGAGACTGTCAGGGGCGTCATATACCATCCAGCCCCGGCGATGGAGCCGATGGAAGGGAAGATACGCAGCGAGCCGTCCTCATTTGGCAGAAAGGGGACGGGATCGCTGTTCCCGGCGGCCGCGACCGTCATGGCGCGCAGCTGCAGCAGATAGGCTGCCCCGCCGCCGATCGCAGGATCGAACCCGGCATACTGGCGGTCGAATGCCTGCGCGGCCGCACGGCGGACGGCTGCGGTATAGTCGTCCATGGAGATGCCGAGGCGCCGCAGCATATGCGCGGAATCAAGCTCGATGCTGTTGGCACAGTCGAAGTGGTAGATGTAGTAGTGCGAGGTCCCCTCGGCGTATTCGACGATGACGGCCAGCGAAACGATGCTGTCCGTCCAGACCCGCTCCCAGCGGACGGCGCACAGCTCGGCGGGTGTATTCTGCGCGATGGCCGTCTCCATGGCGGTGACGAAGCCAAACAGATCACGGTGAATTTTTGAGTTCAGCTTCTCAGCCGCAGGCGTATCCAGCAGCAGGCGGGGCAAATGCAGGGAATAGCTCCATTCGGAGCCCCAGGCGTCGGTGAACGTGCCTTCGTTCGTGTAAGCCTCGCCGAGCACGCTGTCGTCAAACGTCGGCGCTTCCGTCGGCGCGGTCGTTGCAGGCGGGGCGGACGGCTCGGAGGGAACGGCCGTCTCACCGCTCGGGGAGACCGGCAGTAGGGGCGAACAGCCCATCAGAAATGCCGCAAGGATGGCGGCAAACAGAAAAATGCGGAACGTGCGTTTCATGTCGGGACCTCCTTGTGTCGTGGTGTGGGAGCCGCGGCTCCGTTGTCGTTTTCTGGGGGATATCTCTGCACCCAGTATATCAGTGAAAAGAACGGAAATCAAGCGTTATGCTGAAATTCAGAAAAACCATATCATTGTCATACGTTATGGCGGAAGAGACGCTGCGGACCTGCGCCGAATTTTGCGCTTTGCGAAAAAAATCGCTCCTGACCGCACGGATCAGGAGCGACGATAAATGCTGTTTTGACGATCTTATACTAGAATCTGATAAAAAGCTTTAAAAGCTTTTTATAGCGCCGAGGGCGCGTCAGATTCTGCATGAGACGGCGCAGCGTGCGTCAGCACGATGCGAGTGTGCGTAGCACACGGGATT
>DQIA01000044.1:8235-17253 GCA_003525905.1 Clostridiales bacterium | reverse complement strand
CCCCATGCGGCTTCGGCCGCATGGGGAGCAGGGGGAAAGATCAGGCGTTCAGGTACCGGGCAAGGATCACAGCGATCTGTGCACGGGTCGCGGTGTCCTGCGGCAGCAGCTTGCCGTCAGAGCCGTTGATGAGGCCTCTGGCGACCGCCCAGTTCATGGCCTCCAGCGCGTAGCCGGAGATGTCCTTTGCGTCGGGGAAGCTCGTGAGCTTGCCGTCCTCGGTGTTCTCCTCGTGCGCATAGCGGTAGAGGATGACGGCGATCTGCTCGCGGGTGATCGGATCGTTCGGGGCGAACGTCGTTTCGTTCACGCCCTTGACGATGCCGTTCTCGGCGGCCCAGACAATGGCCTTTGTGTACCACTGGCCGTCGGCGACATCCGCGAACGGGATGGCGGCGCTGGTCTCTGGCTCACCGGCGATGCGGTAGAGGATCGTGACGAGCTGGGCGCGCGTCAGGCTGCCTTCGACATCGAACGTGTCGGCGGCAACGCCGTTCATGTAGCCGTTTCTCACCATGAAGTCGATGCCGTCATGATACCAGACGTTCTCCTCGACATCCGTGAACGCTGCGCTCGGGCAGACGGCGTTGTTCAGGGCCTCGCGGGCGGCAGCCAGAGCGGCGTCGACCTCAGCGGGCGTCTTTGCGGCCTCGATGGCGGCAGCGGCGTCGGCAAGAGCCTTGTCATACGCTTCCTTCGCGTGGCCGGTCAGGCCCTCGCCGTTCTGCTGGAGCTGAGCCAGCTCGTAAGCGGCGGCATACTTGGCAGCGGCCAGAGCGGCCTCCTCGGCCTTTCTCTGGGCCTCTTCGGCGGCCTTGCGCTCAGCCTCGGCGCGCTCGGCCTCGGCCTGTGCCTTGGCGAGGTACTCGACGAGCTCGGCCTTGATGCGGACGATCTCTTCATAGGCCTCAGCCATCTTCTTTGCATACTCGGCAGCCTGCGCAGCGGATGCGGCGGCTTCCTTGTTGGACTGCTCGGCAGCCTGCATAGCCAGCTCCGCGGCGGACTTGGCGTCCTCGGCGGACTTGCGGGCATCCTCGGCGGCCTTCTGGGCAGCCTTGGCTTCCTCAGCGGCCTTCTCGGCGGCTTCGCGGTCCTCAGCGGTGGAGGCGGCGGCCTCCTCAGCCTTCTTCCGGGCCTCTTCTGCCTTCTTCTCGGCTTCCTCGGCAGCCTTCTCGGCATCCTCGGCAGCCTTCTGCGCCTTCTGGGCCTTCAGCATGGCCTCGGCGGCGTCGGCAGCAGACTTCGCAGCCGCTTCGGCGGAAGCAGCGGCCTTTCCGGCCTCCTCAGCGGACTTGGCAGCCTTCTCGGCGGCCTTTGCGGCGGCCTCGGCGGCCAGCGCGTTGTTCGCGGCGGCAGCGGCGGCGGCGTCCTCGGCAGCCTTCTGCGCTGCCTCAGCACCGGCCTGTGCAGTCTCGGCGGCAGCCTTCGCAGCCTCGGCCTTCTCCTGCGCCTCTTCGGCAGCGGCCTGCGCCTTCTTGGCAGCCTCGCTGTTTTCGCCGGAAGCCTGTGCGGCCTCCTCAGCGGCCTTCTGCGCAGCCTCGGCGGCAGCCTTCGCGGCCTCGGCCTTCTCCTGCGCAGCCTTGGCGTTCTCGAATGCCTTGCGGGCATCCTCGGCGGCCTTCTGCGCTGCCTCGACGGCCGTCAGCAGATCGGTGTAATCCTTCTCGGCCTTGACGAGCTTGTCGTAGTTGCTGACCTCGGGCTGCAGGCGCGTGGGCAGCGCGTCATAGGCAGCGCGGGCAGCGTCGATGGCGTCCTTGCTGTTTTCGTCGACCGTGCCGATGGCATCAATAAGGTCTTCGACTTCCTTCACGGCAGCGGCGTCAGCCAGCGCTGCGTAGGTCTCCTCGGCCTTCGTCAGGGTCTCATAGTTCGGAACGAGCTTCTTCTGCTCGTCAGTCAGCTTGTCATACGCAGCGCGGGCAGCCTCGATGGCCTCCTTGCTGTCGAGCGTGACTTCGCCGATGGCATCGATGCGGGCGATGACGACCTTCACCGCAGTCGGGAGGGTCTCGCCGCCGGCGACCTTGCCATAGACCTTCCACTCCATGATGCCGACGCCGTTGCGGTCGTTGGACTGCTTGTTCAGCTTCACACGGAGGGCGGTGGTGGTAAAGGGATCAAACGTGGTCTTGTTGAACTTGTCCATCTCGCGGCCGAGGCCCTCGGCGTTGGGAACGGACTTCCAGTTGCCTTCCGCATCGAGGTACTCGAATTCCACGGACTTCGGCACAAGGATGCCGCCGCTGGTGTACTCGCCCTCCGTGCCGTCGTACCACAGATAGAGGTCGGTGGAGTCGATGATGACCTCGCTGCCCCAGGTGTAGGTCACGGTCTCATAGGAAGACGTGTTGCCCCAGGTGCCGTAGCGCGGCTTGGACGGGTCGTAGGAGTTGGAACGGACGATGCCGTCGTTCACGGCGGACAGGGACTCCCAGCTGGAGCAGAAGCTCGTGGTAACGGCAGCAGAGTAGGCGAGGTTGCCGTCCGCGCTTTCGAGACCGGCAATGACCGCATTCAGCTCCGCCGCTGCGGCATCGACCTGCTCCTGCGTAGCAGCCGTATCGCTCAGAACGGCCTGTGCCTTCGCAATGGCCAGATCCAGCAGATACTTGCTGCCTTCGACAAAGAGGTTCGTGTTGATGCCCTTCGCAGTTGCGATTGCGCTCTTCAGAGCGGAGCGGTCGACGAATTCACCGTAGCCGTAGACCTTCCACTCGATGACGCCGATACCGAGCGTCTTCGGGTTCATGGTCATGCGGAGCTTCGTGGTGGTGATGGGATCAAAGCTCGTGGTGTTGTACTGGTTGAGCGTAACACCAAGGCCGCTGACGTTCGGGACCTCGTGCCACTGACCGTCCTCTGCCAGATACTCCAGCTTCGCATCCTTCGGCGCAAAGTTGCCGTCGGTGAAGTAGTAGGCATCCGCGCCGTCGATGGTGACGGGCACATCCCAGGTGTACATGACCCATGCTGCGTCGCCATGCGCGCCCTGCCAGTTGTGCCAGACACCGTGGCTCGTATCACGGGAGCTGCTCGGGTCGAAGCCGTCGTTCAGGCCGGCAACGCCGCCGAGATCGGACGGAGTGTTGATGATGGCGGTCGGAGTTGCGAACAGAGCAACGTTCTTGCGGTCGCCCTTCACGACGATGACCTTGACGGCCACGCGGGTCGTCTGGGTACGGAGCGTGCCGTAGGCCTCGAACTCACCGGCCTGTGCATACTTGTCTTCGGAGATCTCGTCCCAATCGACTGCGCCGCCGGAGTAGGTGCCGTCGTCACGGACAGCGACCACGCCGTTCGGCAGCGTCGGGGCGACGCCGACCTGCGTGATGACGGTCTTCACGCGCTGGATGCCGTCGGCAGCATCCGTCATGGTGACGGTGACTTCCGTGGAGGAGGTCTTGTCCTCGTCGGTGACAGTCAGGCGGACAACATACTCGCCGCCCTTGTCGACGCGGAGCTTGGCTTCCTTCTCGTTCGGATTGCCGATCATGGCATTGCCGCCCTCGGGCTGACTGACCAGCTCCCAGTGGAAGCGCGGGACGCCCTGATACAGCGGGTCGACCGTGGCTTCGGCCTTGAGATCGGCAACGGTCGGATTGCCGACAACGGGCGTGCCGGTCGCGGAATCGATCGTCGGGGCCAGACGCTCGGGCGCTTCGCCGACAACGAGAGTCTTTTCGACCTTCGTGGACTTCTCACCGTCGCTGACGGTCAGGGAGATGACATACTCGCCTGCCTCGCTGACGTTGAACTGCGTTGTCGGAGCGGCGTCGCTGCTCAGGAACGCGCTTGCGCCCTCGCCTGCGAGGCTCTCAAAGGCCCACAGATAGGTCAGGCTGTCGCCGGGATAGCCGTCGTCGGAGGCAACGGCCGTCAGGGTGTAGGTCACGATGGCCTGCAGATCGTCGCTGGAGACCTTGATGGCGGCCTGCGGAGCGGCATTCTCACCGTTCGGATCGGCCGTGATGGTCACGACATTGGTCTCACCGGCGGGCATGGTGATGGTTGCGTTGGCCTCATTGTTCTTTACATAGACCTGGCTGACCTTTTCGCCGTTGACGTTGATGGCATAGAAGTCGTCCTTCAGGCCGGCGCCGCTCAGAGCGATGTGGGAAACATGGCTTGCAGCGGTGTAGCCCTTGACGTTCAGCTCGATGGAGCTGCCGTCCATAGCGAACTTTGCGCTGGTGATGGTGTCCTGCGTCGTTTCGACGTAGATCTTCTGGTCGAGGATGTTGACGCGCTTGCCGAAGCCGTCAGTCGGGACGACCGTGTAGGAGGTCTCGTCGGCAGTGACATTCGCGCCGTAGCCATACAGGCCGAAGATCGGATCGTTCACGACGTCTGCGCTGATGCGCAGCAGGGAGCCGTACAGGCCCTCGTCGCTTTCGCCGGAGAAGTCCTGCCAGCCGTTGTTCATGACGCGGGTGCCGCCGTCGTTGACGTTCATCGCGCCGTAGCCGCCCTTATACATGTTGTAGCGCCAGGAAACGTTTCCGACATACTTGTCGGAGATCTGGCCCATGTTGATGGCGTTGAAGTTGGAGATCTTGGCCGCGTAGTTCACGCGGGCAGCCCATGCGGTGGTATCGCCGTCCTCGAGCTCCTCGTAGCGCATCCAATCGTCCATGATGGAGCCTGCAAGGGAGGCGGTGTACTGGAAGTTCCACCAGCTCTCGCCGCCGATGAAGACCGGGTCGGCGTACTGGTACCAGGTGGGCTGGATGCCGCGCATCGCGCGGGTCTTGTGGTTGGCCATGCTCATGGCACTGTAGGCGTTCTTGGCGGCGTCGCTGTCCGGCCAGTACTTTGTCAGGGCCTGGATGGCGGCGAAGGCGCCCTCTTCACCGGTGTTGTCGTAGGCAAACTCGGAGCCGTACGGATAGGTGGCGTTGATGCAATTGTTCGCCTTGTACCATGCAAACCGCTCCTGCAGGTTAAAGGCCTCCTCGTCCATACCCTCGGCATAGAGCGCCTCGATCATGTCGGGGATCTGCTGCTCGCCGTAGAAGCCGATGGCGCCGGTGCCGACGCGATTGGAGTAGATGCCGTAGGCCTTTTCCAGATACCACGCTGCAGGCTTACGGTACTCGATGAGGTCCGGATAAGCCTTGACGATGCGGTACATGTTGAAGAAGCCGGTGGCCTCCATCACTTCGGAGAACGTACGGGTGTACGGGCCGCTGGAGGTGCTGTAGGCGCCGGAAGCGGACAAGTAGTTCGCAACGATGAAGTTATCCTGGGTGTTCTTCATGTAGGTGTTCCACATGAAGTCGATCAGGTAGGTCTCGATGGACTTGACCTGCTCGGCATCCGGGTTCAGATAGTTCTTCATGGCGATGAAGTTGATGTTGTCATGGCTCCAGTCATCGCCCCAGTGGTTGCGCTGGTTGGAATCTCTGCCGCTGGCAAAGTACCAGTCGCTGTAGATGCCGTAGGTCGCGCTGTCAGGATTCGTGTCCTGCGTCTCATTGACCATGAAGTCGGCATGCGTGTCGGATGCCTGATCCAGCTCGGTCAGAACGTTGAACTCGAACTGCGTGAACTTGCTGACCCATTCGTCACCGACCTTCAGCTTGTACTCGACGCGAACGCTGTTGTTGCCGATGCAGCCGAAGTGCAGGTCGTAGATGTGGTGCTGCTCGCCGTCGACGGTCTTCGTCTCGACGAAGCTCACGGATTCCTCATAGCCCTCGTTGCCGTCATGCAGGCCGCGGCCGATACGGCTGTTGTTGACCATACCGGAACGGTGCTCCGGCGTATGCGCTTCGTCGAACGGATCGTTCTCGTGCACGCACTGGATGTCGACGGAGTCGACCTTGATGAGGCTGTCATCATAGTGCAGGTCGAGGCGCGTGTCCATGTTCAGAGCCGTCTGGAAGCCCGGGACCGCGATGGCGTCGATGAGGCCGTTCTGATAGAGGATAGAGCGCATGTTCGTCTCGCGCTGCTCGATGGAGTCAGAGGCGTTGTTCGGGCTCTCGGCGCTCTCCTGCGGGGTGTTGTCGCCCGCGCGGACAGCAGAGAACTTGAACTGGTAGGTCTGGCTCTCACCCGGCTCGAGGATGAGGCTGGTCGCATCTTCAAAGTAGCTGCGGCCGGTCTTGTGGATATCCTTGGAGTGGATGTAGTAAACGCTCAGGCCCGGCTGCCATTCGCCGGAGTCGCCCGTCCAGTTGGAGAACGTGCTGCCGGTACGGTTGTCGCTGACGCCGTTGTTGCTGCCGATCCAGTTATCCACATACTCGATGCGGGCACCGGAGGTGGCGACCGGCGTGAAGAGGATGTAGTTGCCTTCGCCGCTGCAGCGGATCGCATAGGCATAGCCGCTGTCCGCGCCTGCAAAGGTATGGGCCGTGACGCGCTCGGAGTAGACGCTGTTCTGGTTCGTGTACTTGTTGTTCCACGGCATCGGCAGGCCGACGTCGCCGAATTCCAGATACGCACCACTCTTGTTCTTCAGGGTGATGGTCCACAGCAGGGAGCCGTCCTCGGTATCCATATCATAGGTGGACTTCACATCGAAGCCCTTCATGGTACGGTCCGTCGTGGAGCTCAGGTCCTGGCCGATGAAGTTGACCTCGACCTTCTTGTCGCTGACAACGGTCTTCTCGATATAGGGGTTATCGGAAGCGATGTTGGATGCGGTGGTCGAGCCGCCGGCTGCGAGGGTCTTGTTCGTGTCGACCTCGACAAAGCCGGTGTTGTCGGCGGGGAAGCTGCCGTCCGCGCTGGAGCGGACGGAGAAGATCATTTCGCCCATCCACTGATGCTGCACACCGTTCTGGGGACGGGTGTCATTGGGGAGGACGAAGTTGATCTCACGATTGCTTCGATTTCTGGGATTATTCACGATGTTGAGCGTAGAAATCTGTCCGAGATCACCGACAGAGATCTTCAGACTGTCATTTGCAATTTCGTTCGCTGCAGCCTTCGCCGTCACGCCGAGGCCCGGCAGGATGCCGGAGAACAGGGACGCGACCATGACGATGGTCAGCACGATCGAGATCACACGTCTGGGCAGGTGGTTCACTCTTTGCATGAAATGTTCTCTCCTTTCAGATTCTATAGTCCTTTCGAGTTCCGTCGAAAATGCTAAACGTTTAACATTTGCGGTGAAAAAATATCGCCCAACAGGGCAGCTGGTATCCTGCGTGGATTCCGATCCAGGAATGACCCGTTCCAGCTTGTAACAGCTTTGTCAGCGCACGCTTTCCCTCCTTCCGCAGGCATTTTTGTACGATATTACCATACAAACCGCCTGATAAAGCCGAGCTGCCGGACAAACGGTGTGCGAAGCCTTGGCGCGGGCATTCCTTGCCCTGCACGCAATGACGAGAGAGCCTCGTTACTGATGACATCTAGCAGGATACTTCGCCGCAGTCGGAAAACACTTCCCACTGCTAAACGTTTAACAAACTATGTTTGAACTATACCACGTTTGAATCCGCTTGTAAATCCGCAAAAATATTTTTGGAGCTTTCCATAAAATCGTACCGATTGATTTGTGCGAATTGCTGAATCAGCTTGCTGCAGAGCCTATATTTCTCCCTCTACCTTCACAAAAAATCGGCCCGGTCTGCAGCAGAATTCCGCAGTCCGGGCCGATATGGATATCTTATAACACGACTACAAATTCAGGCCGTTTCGTGTTCCGTAACAGGCTTTTCATGCTCCGCATCCGCACAGCGGCGCACGCAGGCGGCATACGTCAGCGGGAACGTGCCCTGCAGCACATGGTGCTGCACGACCTTCCAGCCGTGTCTGCGCAGGAACTGCAGAAACTCCGCAGGCGACCACTTCCAGCGCAGCGGGAACCCGGCACGGCGCATCAGCCAAAGGCGCAGCCTTGCAAGCCTGCCCTCCCCCGCATGCGTAAACGTCGGCACGATGAGCAGGCCGCCCGGTGCGAGCACGCGCGCAGCCTCATCGAGCGCCTTGTCTGGCTCCGGCAGCAGGTGGAGCACATTGGCAGCGATGACGACCTCGAAGCTGCCGTCGGCATAGGGCAGATAGCGCATGTCCTGAACAGAAAAGTGCAGCTTGCGGGAATGGGAATGGCTTCGTGCCACGTCGATCATCCCGGCAGAGGCATCCGTCGCCTCGATGGAGGCCGCCTCGTGCACGATCCCGTGCGCGATCACGCCCGTCCCTGTTGCCAGCTCCAGCACGGTGCGGTCACGGACGGCCGGACGGATCCACTCGAGCATCTGCGCATAGGCCTCCTGATCCGCGCGCACGAAGTGCGAATACCGCCGCGCATAGCGGTCCCAGAAGCTTTGTTTCTCCATGCGTTTTCCCTCTTTCGGTTAGTTGTTTCTAACTAAAGTTTACTCCGCAGCGGGCAAAATGTCAAGCCCCATCTTGTGTTTTGTGGGAAAAACCGTTCAGGTGCAGCACCGCGCCTTCCTGCGGGAAGCGGACAGCCGGGCCCGGCGCTGCACTTGCGATACGAACGGGACGGCGTTAAAATGGTGCCGGCCCCCGAATTGTCATTGCGAGGGCGCTTTGCGCCCGTGGCAATCTCGGGAAGGCACTGCCGTCCCGTACCGGCTGCCGATAAACGGTATGCACCGAAGTATGGAGTGTAGCGGCGCTCACTGCGCAAGACCGCCGGGCGAGAGAAGAATGTAGCGGCGCTCACTGAGCGCCTTGCAGACTGGCAAGTTATAGGGCGGCATCGCCGAACGCACACGCCTTGTAGGGGAGCGGACAGCCGGGCCCGGCACTGCACCTGCGAAATAAACAGGCTATCGTTAAAATGGTGAAAATCAAAGGTTTGTCATTGCGAGGAGGCCAAAGGCCGACGTCACAATCTCGCAGTACAATGCCGGATAACAGGGGAGTTCCGGCGAAAACGTAAGCGCCTTTCCGAGATTGCCACGTCGCTCCGCTCCTCGCAATGACACATCAGGGTAATGCGGCGGTGCACCAGCACCCTTCTGCCGTTGAATACTCCCGTACAAGGCGCTCAATACCCGCAAGGGGCACGCCGCATCCGTAAGGCGG
>DQIA01000044.1:0-8148 GCA_003525905.1 Clostridiales bacterium | reverse complement strand
CCGCTACAGACGCAATTGGTGCACACCATTTTTCGATACCCGGTGCAAACTGCCAGTATTGCTCCGGGAGGGGCACGCCGCTCCCCTACAATGGCTGGTGCAGTCGCTACATTGCGGCGAACGATAAAGCGGCCGGGGATCCCCCGGCCGCTGCGGCTGCCGCTCAGCAGCCCACACCAAACAGAATGCACCGCATCGTCCGGATCGCGCTGCAATCAAAATCATGGATACAAAACATTGGGAAACCTCCTCCTGTGGATTCGTCTCGCGAGGACTGGACAGATGATATCAGGTCTGTTACTATTTTGCAGCCACAGGAATTTCCATTTCTTTTTTACTAGTCACACTACATTCAATTTACATTTTTTCGCCATGGTATCCGCCAAAATGTGCCATAGACAGAGAAAAAACCCTTGTCCTCAGGACAAAGGTTGTTTTCTGGTGACCCGTACGGGACTCGAACCCATGTTACCGCCGTGAAAGGGCGGTGTCTTAACCACTTGACCAACGGGCCGTTTTGGTAGCGGCAATTGGACTCGAACCAATGACACTCCGGGTATGAACCGAATGCTCTACCAACTGAGCTATGCCGCCATATATGACCCGCCGCCGAAACAGCAAAATGATTATATCCGATTTTGCACGGTTTGTCAAGCGTTTTCTTGTATTTTTTCTTTTTTCCGCCCCCCGGCCGAAACCGGGGGACGGAAAAGGAATGAGGGTAGGAGATTACGCCTTCTTGCGGCTCTTGACCATGTCCATTGCAACGGCAAAGATGATCAGAGCGCCGGTGATGACGTCGAGGATGTAGTCGTTGATCTGGAAGGCCTTGCCGGCGTTCTTGATGACGACCATCAGGAGCGTGCCGACAAACGTGCCGGTGATCGCGCCGCGGCCGCCGGCCAGCGAGGCGCCGCCGATAACTGCCGCCGCGATGGCGTCCATGTCGTAGCCGTCACCGGTGTTCGGCATGGCGCGGAGGATACGGCCGGCAAACATGATGGCAGCGATGCCATAGACAAAGCCGGCGAGGGAGTAAACGAGGTAGAAGGTCTTGCGGACCTTGATGCCGCTCAGGCGGGCGACCTCGATGCCGGAGCCGATGACGAACAGGTCGCGGCCGAAGACGGTGTAGCGCAGGACCAGGAAGGCAATGACTGCCACGACGATCCAGATGCAGGCCAGCACCGGCAGGACGCCGAAGATGTCATAGTTGCCGATGGTGTCAAAGAGCTTGACGAACGTTGCGCCGTCCGGCTCAAAGAACGAGATGGAGTTGCCGTTGCACAGCAGCTTCAGGATGCCGCGGAAGATGGTCTGCGTACCGAGGGTGGCGATCATGGCAGGGACCTTCAGGTCGAAGATGATCACGCCGTTCAGGAAGCCGCACAGGGTGCAGACGACGAAGTTTGCGAGGATGGCAATGCCGAGCATGGACGTGCCCTTGCCGTTCATGATCATGGCCATGGTCATGCAGCCGAGACCGGCGATGGCGCCGCCGGAAATATCGATACCGCTCGTGATGATGATGAAGGTCTGCGCGACGGCCAGAACGCCGACGATGGCGCCCTGCTTCGTCAGGTTCTTCAGGTTGTAGGAGCCGAAGAAGTTCTTGGTCAGGAACGTGGCCAGCAGGAACAGCGCGATAACGACCAGGCCGATGGTGAACTCAGAGTGCTTGGTCAGCCGCACAAACGCATTGGGCTTTTTATTTTTGGTAAGCGTGGACATAACTATCTCTCCTCTTAGTCTTCAATGGAGGCCATACGGAGAACATCCGCTTCCGTAAGGGTCTTCAGAGCTTCTTTGTCGTATTCTGCGGTGATCTTGCCCTGCGCCATGACGATCAGACGGTCGGAAAGGCCCATGACCTCCGGCAGATAGGACGAGATCAGGATCACGCCGCGGCCGCGTTCGGTCAGGCGCTCGATGAGCTTGAAAATCTCCTGCTTCGCGCCGACATCGATGCCGACAGTCGGCTCGTCAAAGATCAGGATTTCGGGATCGCGGCAAAGCAGCTTGGCGATAACGACCTTCTGCTGGTTGCCGCCGGAGAGATTGCCGACGAGCTGCGAAATAGACGGCGTTTTGACATTCACGCTTCTGGAGAATTCCTCCGCGCGCTTCTTCTCCTTGCGGAGGTTCAGGCAGCCCGCCTTGCTGATCATATCGTAGGAGCTCATGTTGACATTCGTCTTGATATCCAGCTTCAGCGCGCAGCCGTCGGTGCGGCGGTCCTCGGTGAGGAAGCCGATGCCGTGCTTCAGCGCGTCGGTCGGATTGGAAAGGTGAACCTTTTTGCCCTTCAGATAGACATCGCCGCTCAGGCGCTTTTCCACGGCCGTCAGGGCGCGCATCACTTCGCTGCGTCCCGCGCCGACCAGACCGGCAAAGCCGAGGATCTCGCCCTTGTGCAGGGTGAAATTAATATTCTTGAAGTGCTTGCTGTCGCTGAAATTCTCCACGCGCAGCAGCTCTTCGTCAGTGTCAAAGTGACGGATGTTGTAGATATCCGTGGCGGGGCGGCCGACCATCATCTGGATCAGCGAATCCTTCGTCACGTTCTCAATGGGCATCGTATCGACGTAGGAGCCGTCCTTCAGGATGGTCACGCTGTCACAGATCTGCATGATCTCTTCGAGACGATGGCTGATATAGATGATGCTGACGCCCTGGCTCTTCAGCTCTCCGATGAAGCGGAAGAGCATATCGACCTTTTCATTCTCGAGCAGAGCCGTCGGCTCGTCGAAAATGACAAGACGGATATCCTCGTTCACGGAGATTTTGCTGATCGTGACCATCGCCTGCATGGCAATGGGGAGCTCGCGGATCTTCGCCAGAGGGTCAACGCCCATTTCAAATTTATCGATGATCTTCTTGCTGTCCCGGGCCATCTTCTTCCAGTCGACGAGGCCGAGCTTCGTCTTGGGCTGACGGCCGAGGAAGTAGTTCTCCGCGATGCTGAGATCCGGAGCAATATTGACTTGCTGGTAGTTTGCAAAGACGCCGTGTGCCTGCGCATCGACTGCGGTGGCATTGACGACCCACTCACCATTATAATTCATGGTGATCTTGCCCTCATCGGGCTTCTCGACACCCATGATGCACTTGATCAGGGTGGATTTGCCTGCGCCGTTCTCGCCGACCAGCGCACGCACCTCGCCTTTCTGCAAGGTGAAGCTCACGTCTTTCAGTGCCGTAACACCGGGGTAGAACTTGCTGACGTGCTCAATTCTTAAAATCGTATTCTCTTGCAATGTTGCACCCTCATTCCTTTGGAAAAGAAGGCCGCTGCGGTCTGCAAGGCCGCAGCGGCCCTCACGGTTTCGTTCAGAGATCGATATTCAGTCCGGAATTACTTGACGTACGGGGACATCATGAACTGGATCGTCTCGCTGTCGATGTTCTCCATGTTGACAACGACAGGCGGGCAGTTGACCTGCTTGGTGGTCTCGGGGTTCTGGCCGTTGACCAGCGTCAGGATGGCGTTCTCCATGCACTTGTAGCCCTGGGTGAAAGCATCCTGAACAATGATGGCGGACAGGAAACCGTCGCGCAGAGCGGCGATCTCGACATCGTCGGAGTCAACGCCGATGGAAACGACGCCTTCCTTCATGTTGGCAGCACGCAGAGCGTTGCAGACGCCGTCGCAGGTGACGTTGTTGCCGGCATAGATGCCGATGAGGTCAGCGCCGACAGCGTTGATGGTGTTCTCGGCATCAGCCTGAGCATCCGCGGAGTCGTTGTCGTTGTACTCGGTGTCGGTCAGGGTCAGGCCGGGAGCCTTCTCAGCCATGTAGTCACGGAAGCCCTGCATTCTGAAGTCCAGAGCAGCGTTCTCCATGTTCATCTGCATGCCGATGGTGCCCTTGTCGGTGGAGATGCCCTTTTCAGCCATGGCGTCGAGGAAAGCCTGAGCGGCCATCTCGCCGATGGTGGTGTTGGAGCAGTAGTAGAACTCGTTGTAGTACTCGCCATGAGTGCCCTCGTCGCCCTCATCGCCGTTGCCAAGGCCGCAGTTGACGAAGTTCAGGACGATACCTGCGTCATGGGCTTCCTTTGCCTTCGGGACGGTCGGGTCGATGTTCAGGGTAGCGGTCAGGATCGCGTCAGGCTGGCTGGCGATCGCGTTCTCCAGAGCGGAGACATAGCCTTCTGCATCAGCCTCTTCGGCAGGGCCGGTGATGGAGTACTCGATCTTAACGCCGAGCTGCGCTTCGTAGTCCTTCATGGCCTGCTTGATGCCGGTCTCGATCTGGCTCCAGAAATCGGAAGCCGTAGACGGAGTGACATAGATGATCTTGTAGGTCTTGCCGGACTCGTTGTTGTCGGTGTTGTCGGTGTTGTCGGTGTTGTCGCTGTTGTTGTCGTTGCTCTCGGTGGGAGCGTCGGTCGCGGGCTGGGTGTCGTTGTTGCCATCGCTTGCGCAGGCAGCAAACAGGCAGCCGACCATAGCGATCACAAGAAGCAGTGCGATGAGTTTCTTCATTGTTGTTTTCCTCCTAATTTATTTAATGAAATTGCACGCTGCAATTACATCCGATCACATAACACCCTTCTGCAGGATGATGCAGCCATACGGCAGGCGCTCGCTCGTGCAGATGGTGACGTAGGCCTTTGCAGCCTTCTCATAGAATTTCGTGCGCTCGATCTGGCCGACGCACTTGGCATCGTAGCCGTGCTTCACGACGGCGGCGATGGTGTCGTCCCAGACCTTGTTCTCCGTCAGGACAACGCCGGAATCCGCATCCGGGACCATGTACTCGATGGGGTGGGCTTCATACTCGACGTCCAGCGGAACGAGCTGCAGGACGGCGTCGACCATCTCGGCGGCCGTGTTGCCCTTGGCCTGAATGCTGATGGCGTTCGGAGACTTCGTGACGGGCGGATAGAAGTGGTCCGCGATGACGATGAGGTCGCCGTGGCCGGTATCGGCCAGAGCCTTGAGCAGATCAGAACCGATGATATCAGGAACTCCTCTTAACATGATGAATGATCCTCCTTCAGATTTTCACGCACATCCGGTGCGTCAGAAACAAATCAGTGCTCCGCGAGGAACGCGTCGATCTCTTCGCGGGTCGGCATGGCTGGGGTCGTGCCGATGCGCTGCACGGACAGGGCAGCCAGGCCGCTTGCGAAGCGGGCAGCCTCCCAGATGTCCTTGCCCTCGGCCAGAGCGGCCAGCAGGCCGCCATTGAAGGCATCGCCTGCGCCGGTCGTGTCAACGGCCTTGACATGGAAGGCGGGGATGATCTCGGCGCGGTCGCCGGTGTTGATGTAAACGCCGCGGCTGCCGAGCGTGATGAGCACGTTCTCAACGCCCTTTTCGAAGAAGATCTTCGCGGCGCGGTTCGCGCTCTCGAGATCCGTGACGGCGACGCCGGTCATTTCCTCTGCCTCGACCTCGTTCGGAGTGACGAGCCAGCAGCCCTTCAGGAACTCGTCGGTGACGGGCTGATACGGGGCGGTATTCAGGATGACGCGGACGCCGTGCTCCTTGGCAAGCTTTGCTACGGCCTCGTTGGCGTCCTGATTGACCTCGAGCTGCAGCAGAATATAGGCGGAATCGCAGATGCGCTGCTCAACGGACTTGATGTCCTCGGCCGTGATGGTGCCGCAGGCGCCCGGAACAATGACGATCTCATTCTGGCTCGAATTCTCATCGACCATGATGAGGGCGATGCCCGTTGCGACGTCGTCGTTATAGAAGAGAAAATCCTTCGGCATGTTCAGCTCGGCCATGACGTCCAGAGCCACGTTCGCCATGGAATCGCGGCCCAGCTTCGTGATCATTGCCACATCGCCGCCGGCCTTATGCGCCGCGACGCCCTGATTGAAGCCCTTGCCGCCTGCCCCCTGCTTGAAGAAGCTGCCCTTGACCGTCTCGGCGGGAGCGGGCAGATGCGGGGTGCGCGCCATGAGATCGACGACAAAGCTGCCAAATACCGTTACCTTCTGTTTCAATTTCGTTACCTCCAGTCAAACACGCCGGAAAGCTCCGGCTCACAAACCTGACAAATTATTATTAATGTGCCCTGCCGCTCTCCGGCAGCAGCTCCGAGCCGCGCAGCAGCAGCTCCGTCGGCAGGCACTCGCGCGCGCCCGCGCGCTCACCCCGCTCGCTTTCAAACCGCTGCAGCAGCAGGCGCATGGCCTGCTTGCCCATTTCCGGCACGTCACGGCTGACGACGGAAATGTTGTAATCCAGCCAGCACAGTGCGTCGATATCATCAAAGCCAACCAAAGCGATGTCGGCCCCTACACGAAGCCCCAGCTCATTGAACGCCTTGAGGCACCCGTAGGTCGTCATATTGTTGGAAGAGAACACCGCCGTGGGCGGCTCCTGCATAGCGCACAGCGCCAGCGTCTGCTCATAGGCACAGTCGACCATGAAGTCACCCTTGCGGATATAAGCCGGTGTGACGGGCAAGCCATGCTCCCGCAGTGCGCGGTAGTAGCCGCGCAGGCGCTCGCGGCCGGGGCGCGAGGCCTCGGGGCCGGTGATGATGGCGATGCGGCGGTGACCGACGCGGATCAGCTCGCTGATTGCCGCATACACGCCGCGCTCATCGTCCGTGACGACACGGTCGAAGAACTGACTGTCGACCTCACGGTCGAGCAGGACCACGGGGATGCCGAGTGTCTCAAAATTGTGGAGCCGCTTCATCGTATCAGGGTCCTGCTCGGAGACCGGCGTGATGATAATGCCGCGCAGGCGGTGCTCGCGCATGGTCTGCAGGACCTGATGCTCGCGGTCCGTATTTTCTGCGGTGTTGAACAACAGAACGTGATAGCCCCGCTCATCGGCCACCCGGGTGATGCCCTCGAGCAGCAGGGAGAAGAACGGGTTGTTGATATCCGGGATGACGACGCCGATGGACGTCGAGGTCGAGGTGCTGAGCGAACGGGCCGTGCTGTTGGGAACGTAGTTGAACTTGCGGACGGCATCCATCACGCGGCGGTAGCTCTTCTCGCTGACCGCGTTGCTGTGATTGATGACGCGCGAGACCGTTGCGATGGAGACACCGGCCTCTCTGGCGATCTCGTAGATATTGGCTTCCTGCTTTCCCATTCCCCTCACCGTCCTGTGCCGCTTTTCCGCTCCCAAGCTCCGGAATTCCCGGAATTTTGGGAGTTGTAAGGGCTTACAGACATCCGCTCAAAAAAAGCAGCGCATCGCTGTCCCGCTTCCGGGAGGTCGCTGCCGGTCAGGCATCCGCTGTGCCTGACTGAAAATGTAAACGCTTACTTCAATTTCTGGTGCTAGAATACCGCTGTTTTGCCCCATTGTCAAGGGGTTCTGTATAACTTTGTCGAAGGTCACAATTTCCGTTTTTCGAATTTGTGCAAAATCACAGAGAAATATTCTGTAAAATTACTATGTAAGGGCTTTCAAAAAGGCTCCCCGCCAGTTTCCCGGCAGGGAGCCTCAGAAGTGCAGTGAATATTATTCCAATTGATCGAGATTTTTTCCAAAGCTGTCCAGGCAGTGTTCCAGAAACCAGTCCAGCTCCGGCAGGTGCATGTTCGTCAGGGCCTGCCTTGTCTGCTCGGCTGCCGAGGCAAATTCCTGATTTCCCGCGCGCAGCTCCTCGATGCACTTGATGTGCGCCGAGAGCTTGTCCGCCGCCTTGACGATGTCGTGCACCGTGGGGTCTGACTCCCGCACGAGCGGAGCATAGCTCGGGCGCAGGGCCTCGGGCAGCAGCTCGAGCAGCTTATCCGCACTCACGCGCTCCACCTGCTTATAGGCCGCGCGAATGTCGGGGTTATAATACTTCACCGGCGTCGGCAGGTCGCCCGTCAGAATTTCGGAGGCATCGTGGAACAGCGCCGCCGTGGCGCAGCGCTCCGGATCGGCCGGAAGGCCGAGGATGTCGCGCCGGATGAGCGCCAGCCCGTGGGCCAGCACGGCGACCATGTGGCTGTGCTCCTGCACGTTTTCGGAAAAGGTGTTGCGCATCAGGCCCCAGCGCGTGATATAGCGCATGCGGGATACGAGCGCATAAAAGCGGTATTCCTCAGACTTCATCCGGATCATACTCCTCTCTGCGGTGCGGGCGCATCGGCGGCCGCTGCGGCTCCGGCGCGGCAAACGGCGGCGTGCGGCGCTGCGGCGCAGGACGGGAGGCTGTACGGGCTGCGGGC
>DQIA01000104.1:12367-81851 GCA_003525905.1 Clostridiales bacterium | reverse complement strand
TTTAATCAGGAATCAGTATTACTTCTTGAGCGCCTCTTCGACAGCAACCGCGACGGCGACGGTAGCACCGACCATGGGAGAGAAATGCTGGGACAGCATTTCGGAAGGGATCGAAGCGAACCGCCAGTGGCGGTTCGCCACATTACCCATGGGAGCGGGGAAGAAACAAATTACTTCTTGAGCGCCTCTTCGACAGCAACCGCGACGGCGACGGTAGCACCGACCATGGGGTTGTTGCCCATGCCCAGGAAGCCCATCATCTCGACGTGAGCCGGGACGGAGGAGGAGCCTGCAAACTGTGCATCGGAATGCATGCGGCCCATGGTATCGGTCATGCCGTAGGAAGCGGGACCGGCGGCCATGTTGTCCGGATGCAGCGTACGGCCCGTGCCGCCGCCGGAAGCGACGGAGAAGTACTTCTTGCCCTGCTCGATGCACTCCTTCTTGTAGGTGCCTGCGACCGGGTGCTGGAAGCGGGTCGGGTTCGTGGAATTGCCGGTGATGGAGACATCGACACCCTCGTGATGCATGATGGCAACGCCCTCGCGGACGTCGTCAGCACCGTAGCAGCGGACATCGGCGCGCTCGCCCTCGGAGTAGCGGATCTCGTTGACGATCTTCAGCTCGCCGGTGTAGTAGTCGAACTTCGTCTGCACATAGGTGAAGCCGTTGATGCGGGAGATGATCTGAGCGGCATCCTTGCCGAGGCCGTTCAGAATGACGCGCAGCGGGGTCTTGCGTGCCTTGTTGGCGTTGCGGACGATGCCGATGGCGCCTTCGGCGGCGGCAAAGGACTCATGACCGGCCAGGAACGCGAAGCACTTGGACTCCTCGCTCAGCAGCATGGCGCCGAGGTTGCCGTGGCCAAGGCCGACCTTGCGGTCTTCGGCGACGGAGCCGTCGATGCAGAAGGACTGCAGGCCTTCGCCGATCTTCTTGGCGGCTTCGGCGGCGGTGGTGACACCGGACTTCAGCGCGATGGCTGCGCCGACGGTGTAAGCCCAGCAGGCGTTCTCGAAGCAGATGGGCTGGATGCCCTTGACGATCTCATACGGATCGAAGCCCTTCGCCTTGCACAGCTCGCGGCACTCCTCGACGGAGCCGATGCCATACTGCGCAAGAACGCCGTTGATCTTGTCGATTCTTCTTTCGTAACTTTCAAACAAAGCCATGGTGCGCTCCTCCTCTTATTCCTGACGCGGGTCGATGTACTTCGCGGCGTTGTCGAACTGGCCGTAGTGACCCTTGGCCTTCTCCATTGCCGTGGCGGGCTCATCACCCTTCTTGATGAAGTCCATCATCTTGCCGAGGTTGATGAATTCGTAGCCGACGATCTCGTCGAGCTTGTTGAGCGCGACGCGGGTGACATAGCCCTCGGCCATCTCCAGATAGCGCGGGCCCTTCGCCTTCGTGGCGAACATCGTGCCGACCTGGCTGCGCAGGCCCTTGCCGAGGTCTTCCATGGAAGCGCCGACGGACAGGCCGTTCTCGGAGAACGCGCTCTGGGTGCGGCCGTAGACGATCTGCAGGAACAGCTCACGCATGGCGGTGTTGATGGCGTCGCAGACGAGGTCGGTGTTCAGAGCTTCGAGGATGGTCTTGCCGATGAGGATCTCAGAAGCCATGGCGGCGGAATGCGTCATGCCGGAGCAGCCGATGGTCTCGACGAGAGCTTCCTCGATGACGCCGTTCTTCACGTTGAGGGTGAGCTTGCAGGCGCCCTGCTGCGGCGCGCACCAGCCGACACCATGCGTAAAGCCGGAAATGTCGCTGATCTCCTTCGCCTGGACCCACTTGCCTTCCTCAGGAATGGGCGCCGGGCCATGGTATGCACCCTTTGCAACCGGGCACATATGCTGTACTTCAGTCGTGTAAATCATTGCAAAAATCCTTTCCATTGTTTGCTTGCGTCTGCGGGCAGGCGCAAAAAAATGACGATTTTCCCGCCGGGCAGCGGGAAGTCCGCAGCAAAACGCAACTCGCGGATTCTAACCGTATTATACCGATATTCTTGCGGAATGTCAACGTGGATTTCGACAGGCTTCCGGACAAAATGCCGCCATGCGGCACGGTTTCCCCGGACAAATTCCACAAAAGCCGAAAAAACTGCTGCATGCGCGGGGCATGCAGCAGAATGGGACCCAAAATATTATTGGCCTGCGCCATCGCCGCCGTAGAGCCAGGCGTTCGGCAGCATGCGGGACGTGATGCTGGTGTTGGAGCACTTCGTCACATACTCGCCGTCGTACCACAGAACGGCGCTCGTGCCGCCGTCCAGATTCAGGGCCTGATAGGCCTTGTGGCGCATGAGGATGTCGGTGCAGGTCTCGATCGTTGTGCCGTAGGAGCGGGTCGGCATACGCCCCTCGATGACAAGCATGAGGATCTCCTTCTTCTCGGACTGACCGATGCAGGCGCGCGGCTGGATGCCGTTGAAGGCCTCGTAGTTCTCCACGGCGGGCTCACCGTCCACAACGAGGGCGGGCCAGAATTCCACGGCGTCCGTCGTGTCGGCTGCGACCGGTGCGGAGGCGTCCGTGACGTAGAGCAGGTTGCTCTCGCGCAGCTCGACGCGCTTGTAGCCGGTGACGACATAGTGCTCGCCGTAGCTCTCACCCTGCGACATGGCATAGCCCGCGAGCTCACCGCCGGAGCCGTTGCCGTCCGGATCGATGAAGCCGCTGCCCGTCATGCCGAGCACAGCGTCGTGCGCTGAGGCGATGGCCTCGAGCTGCTGGCCCCAGCTGCCGATATAGGCGGAAGGCGCGTTATACAGCTGCGAAGGGTCCTTGGCGATGGCGAGCACGCCCTGATAGCCGCTGCCCTCCACGCGGACGAGCAGGATCTTGTTCTTTGCGTCGACGGCGAGCACCCGCTCGCCCATGGCGGTGTAGATATCGGTGCCGTCGTCATTCAGACCGGCTTCATTGATATAGATGTTGTCCCAGCCGTTGGCCGTCACATCGGGATGGGCGCTGACGTAGTCCTCAAACGAAATGCGGTCCAGCTCCCAGAACAGCTCATAGAAGCGCTCCTCGTCTGTCTGGGACGTCGGCTCCGTCGGGGCGACGGTCTCACCGTTCTTGTCTGTGGCATCCGAGGCGGAGATCTTGTCCCAGGTACTGATCTTGCCCTCCTGATCCTTGCGGGCCTGATCCTGACGGGCCACGACCTCGTCGATCATATAGGAAGGCAGGAACCATTTGGCAAGCCACTGATGGGAGAGCGTGTTCATGGCGGTCTCAATATAGGCCTCACGGAGCGATTTGATCGCCGGGATATCCGTGAAGACCACAAAGCAGTAAAGACCCTCCAGTGCCAGGACGATCGTCAGCAGCACGGCGGCCACACGCAGACCACGGTTCGGTTTTTTCGCCTTTTTCCGGCGTTTCTGCGCCTGCTCGGAAGGATCCGGTTCATATTGCCGATCGCGGGGATCGGTCTCGTTGCGTTTGATGGCGCATTCCTCCTTTTGGACATTTTTCCTACATTCTAGCACATCCGGCATGCGGAGTAAATATGGGAAGTTTTGCGGTTTTGTGAATTTTTCGATGTCTCCGCGCCGATGTACAACGATTTGACGGGAAAACGGCCGAAATGTTCGGCATGCCGCCACCAAATTTTCGGGGATGCCGGTTTATTTCTGTGCGGGGCGGAGATAGGACTCCGTGCTGACCTCTCCCGCCAGAATGCGGCGGTAGTCCGCCAGATTGCGCTTGAGCAGATTGGGCGTGTCCAGCTCATAGGGACAGCGGCTCTTGCACTGGCCACAGCCGAGGCAGTGCTCGATCTTCTCCATTTCGGCCTGCATGGCGGGGGCCAGCCAGCTCTCGGACGGCGCGCGGCGGATCATCAGGGAGATGCGCGCGCACTGGTTGATCTGGATCCCGGCCGGGCAGGGCAGGCAGTAGCCGCAGCCGCGGCAGAATTCGCCGGTCAGCTCGCCGCGCTCCTTCTCGATAAAGCTGCGCAGCTCCGGCGTCAGCGAGGCGGGAGTCCGGAAGAAGCCGAGCCACTGCTCCAGCTCCTCCGGGCGCTGGATGCCCCAGATGGGCAGCACGTTGTCATACTGCGCGATGTAGGCAAAGGCGGCATCTGCATTCGTGACCAGGCCCCCTGCCAGTGCCTTCATGGCGATCAGACCCATGTTCGCCTTGCGGCAGCTCTCGGCCAGCGCGGCCTCGCGCGGCGTAGAGAGATAGCTGAAGGGATATTGCAGCGTTTCATAGAGACCGGAGGCGATGATATCCTCTGCAACGCCGATCTTGTGCGCCGTGATGCCGATATGGCGGATCTTGCCCTGCGCCTTTGCCTCGAGCATGGCCTCGTACATGCCGGTGCCGTCACCGGGACGGTAGCACTGCCCGGCCATGTGGAATTGGTAGATATCGATGTAGTCGCGCTGCAGCAGGCGCAGGGACGTCTCCAGATCGGCCCGGAGGGCCTCGGGCGTCTTGGCGGCGGTCTTTGTGGCGACATACAGGCCGTCCCAGTGCCCGCCGAAGGCAAGACCGAGCTTTTCCTCGCTGTCCGTATAGGCGCGGGCCGTGTCGAAGAAGCGCATGCCGCCCTCGCGGGCGCGGCGGAGCAGGCGGACGGCCTCGTCCGCGCTCACGCGCTGGATGGGAAGTGCGCCAAAGGCGTTCTGCGGAACGGTGATGCCGGTCGTGCCGAGTGTGATCTGTTTCATATCGGTTCCTCCTTGTCGGGATTTGATTTTGGATCGAGGGCGCGCAGCGGGCTTTCCTGCCCGGCCGCGTGGCGGGCCTCCTCGCGCAGACGGCGCAGAACGGCGGCGATCTCGCCGTTCGTCCGCTCGAGCTCGCGCTCCAGCTCTGCGGCGGAGACGCGCAGCACGCCGCTGCGCAGGGCGGAGAGCTGGATGAGGGCGTCGGACGTCGCCACGCGGACGGCGTAGTTTTTGCCGATCTTGCCGACGAGCGTTTCGATATACAGGTCGGCGCTCTCATCCTCCTGCGTGTAGACGACGCGCAGATTATTGTGGCTGCTGCGGGAGCCGGTGCCGCCCCTGACGCGGTAGCTGTCGAACACGACGATGAGCTCGCAGGGGTGGAAGCCGCAGTAATTGCTCAGAAGATCCAGGAGGCGCTCGCGCGCGCCGCTGAGATCATATCCCGCCTGCTCCCGCAGTCCGTCCCACGCAAAGATCATGTTGTAGCCGTCTACGATGAGGTATTCTTTCCGGCGGGGCGGCAGGGTGACGGCTGCCTCGGCCTTGGCGGCGGGCGGCCGGTACAGCGGCGTCTTCTGCGGGCCGAATTCCCGCTCGATGATGCGCTGCAGCTCCTTTTCGTCCAGATCGAGGTTCTGTGTGCGGACGCGCGGCGCAGCGGCGGGCGCGGCTGCGGGCTTCGGCCGCAGGACAGATTCAAGGTGCATGTTCTCCTCGACCTGATCCCACGGGATGGTGATGCCCGCGCCGTGGGAGCAGAAAACGGAATCCGGCGTATTTTCAAGGTCGGCCGCCGGATCATAGGCCAGCGCAGCCACGACGGCCTCGGTGTTATGGCAGGGAAAATAGCCTGCGACCTCGCAGCTCAGCCGCCCGCGGCCGCGGGTATAGGCGGCCACATCCCGCGCGTAGTCGCGAAGCTCGGAGACGGGCGCGCGGCCCTGCAGCAGCGTGCCGCCCGGCGTTTCGACCGGGGGATCAAAGCTGCCGCTCTTTGCGCGGATGTCAGAAATGGCCCGGCCGATCTGCTCGGGCGGAACGGTCAGGCGGAAGGCGTAATACGGCTCAAGCAGGATGCTCTCGGCCTTCATCAGGCCCTGCCGCACGGCGCGGTAGGTCGCCTGCCGGAAGTCGCCGCCCTCTGTGTGCTTCAGATGGGCGCGCCCGGCGGCCAGCGTGATGCGCAGGTCCGTGACAGGGGAGCCGGTCAGCACGCCGAGGTGCTGCTTTTCCTGCAGATGCGTCAGGATGAGGCGCTGCCAGTTCCGGTCCAGCACATCCTCGCTGCAGACGGTGTCGAACACGAGACCGCTGCCCTGCGGCAGGGGAGCGAGGATCAGATGGACCTCGGCATAGTGCCGCAGCGGCTCAAAATGGCCGACACCCTCGACGGGTGCGGCGATGGTCTCGCGGTAGGAGATGCGGCCGGTGTCGAACGTGACGTCCCAGCCGAAGCGCATGCGGATGAGGCTCTGCAGGATTTCCAGCTGCACCGCGCCCATGAGCTGCACGCGAATTTCGCGCAGGCGGGCATCCCAGACCATGCGCAGCTGCGGCTCCTCCTCCTCGAGCAGGCGGAGCTTCGGCAGCGCCAGCTGCGGGTCGAGGTCGGCGGGCAGACGGATGCAGTAGCTCATCACGGGCTCCAGCGCCGCGCCGCGGTCCGGGGCGGCATCGCCGAGCGTATCTCCGGCCAGTAGACCGCTCAGGCCGAGCGCGGCGCAGACGTCTCCGGCCGGGACCTGCTGCACGGCTTCAAATTCCGCGCCGGAATACAGGCGCAGCTGCGTGACCTTCGCCTCCAGCGGCTCGCCGTCCGGGCGATGGCAGCGCACGGCGGAGCGGACGGCAAGCGTGCCGCCCGTGACCTTCAGAAACGTCAGGCGATTGCCCTGCGGATCGTGGGCGATCTGATAGACGCGGGCCGAAAGCTCCGTGGGATAGACAGGCACGGGCGCAAGACGCTCCAGCGCCTGCAGCAGCTCGTCGATGCCGTCAAGCTGCCGCGCCGAGCCGAACAGGCAGGGAAACAGCTCCCGCTTTGCCACTGCGTCGGCGGCAAGGGCGTCATCCAATGCGCCGGTGTTCAGAAAGTGCTCCAGCAGGGCTTCGGAGCTGAGGGCGACGGACTCGACGTCGTCCAGCGCGGCACAGTGGTCGCTGAGCGCGGTGCGCGCATCGGCCAGCAGGGCGGCGCGGTCTGCGCCGGGCAGATCCATTTTATTGAAGAACAGAACAACGGGCACGCCGTAGTGCTGCAGCAGCCGCCAGAGCGTCAGCGTGTGGCCCTGCACGCCGTCCGTGCCGCTGACGAGCAGCAGCGCGCAGTCGATGACGGGCATGACGCGCTCGGCCTCCGGCGCAAAATCGGCATGGCCCGGTGTGTCGAGCAGGGTGACGGCGAGACGCTCCGTTTCAAAGCGCGCCTGCTTGGAAAAGATCGTGATGCCGCGCGCCCGCTCCAGCTCGTGCGTGTCGAGATGGGCGTCTCCGCGGTCAACACGGCCGAGCGTGCGCAGTGCGCCGGTCTTGTAGAGCAGCGCCTCGGAAAGCGTGGTCTTCCCGGCGTCCACCTGAGCAAAAATGCCGAGCACGAGCCGCCGCTTTCCTCCCTTTTGCGCCTCCATGCGCAGCACCTCCCTGTTTTTGTCGAATCATTTCAAATTAGTATACCACAGGAAGCCAGACTTCGCAACTGCCCGCGATTTGCCCTCTTGAAACCTGCCGCGGAATCCGGTATACTATGCTCATCCGAGCAACAAATTACTAATACCAAGGGGGACAAGACCATGTTCCAGCTCAGACCTTATTTTCCGCCTGATTTTTCCGAGCAGCGCTTCCGGAACGCGCCGGATGCCGTCTGCGTGCCCGCCCCGTTTGACGGCGTTGCGCCGGAGCATTACCACGCCATGAGCATTTTCCCCGAGTATTTCAAGGTGAACGGCCAGTGGCTCCTTGCAGAGGAAAGCCGCATGGACTGCGTTGCCGTGTATGAAAACGGCCGCATTATCGTCCGCGAGTTCCGCCTGCTGCGCAAGGGCGACCTGGTGTTCACCGGCCGGACCGAGGATGCCACGGACGGCATCTATGTGCACCCGAACGGCTTCCGCGAGGAGGAGAAGGAAAAGGAGACGTTTGCCTTCCGCCAGAACCGCTCGCGTGAGACGGCCTTCTCCCGCGATTATGACGAGCTGTATGACCTGCTGCGCCACGAGCGTGACCACGGCAAGATCGTCTGGGTCATGGGCCCGGCCTTCGCCTTTGACCATGACGCCCGCGCGGCCATGGCCAAGCTGATCGAAAACGGCTATGTCCACGCCATTCTGGCGGGCAATGCGCTGGCCACGCACGACCTGGAGGCGGCCTACCTTAAGACGGCGCTCGGGCAGGACATCTACACGCAGCGCTCCGTGCCGAACGGCCACTATCATCATCTTGACACCATCAACCGCGTGCGCTATCACGGCAGCATCGCGAGCTTCATCCAAAACGAAAACATCCACGACGGCATCATCTACAGCTGCGAAAAGTGCGGCGTTCCCTATGTGCTCGGCGGCTCCATCCGCGATGACGGCCCGCTGCCTCCGGTCTACGGCGACGTCTATGCGGCGCAGAACGCCATGCGCGACCAGATCCGCGGCGCAACGACCGTCATCAGCATGGCGACGATGCTCCACACCATCGCCACGGGCAACATGACGCCCTCGTTCCGCGTTCTGCCGGACGGCACGGTGCGGCAGGTGTATTTCTACTGCGTCGACGTGTCGGAATTTGTGGTGAACAAGCTGGCCGACCGCGGCAGCCTGTCCGCCCGCGGCATCGTGACGAATGTGCAGGACTTCGTTGTGAATTTACAAAAGGGCCTTGGACTCTAAAAGACTGTTGGGAAAGCCCTTTGGGCTTTCCCAACAAAAAGATCGCAGTCCGCTGCGCGCACAAATCGTCCGCCAAAGGCGGGCGATTTGCACACTGGCGGACTGAGCGGTATTTTCTCCGACGTACACGCCGCCGGAGAAAATGATCTTATTTTTTTCGCCGCCTGCGGGCAGCGAACTCTGCGAGGCTTTTGATACGCTGCGCAGGCGGCCGGTGCGTCAACGGGACTTCTTTTTTCCTGTCTTTGCCGGAAGCGGTTCTTCGGCCTTGGCCGCCTTCTTTTCCGCGGCGGCCTGCCGGACCTTTTCGGCCAGCGGGGCAAGCTGCGCCAGCAGCGATTTTTCTTCCTTTGCGGGCTGCTCGAGCGTCAGTACCTGCACCTCCTGCCCACACACGGCAAGAAAGGCAACTGGCGTTTTTGCCAGCCGTGCGCCGCTGCCTGCCGCGGCGGCATCATTGCGTGTGCGCGCGGGCAGATCGCTCCCGCCGCCTGCAAAGCCGCAGGAGATGCTGCTGACGGGAATGAGCGTGACATCGCCGACGTGCAGCGGCTCGCCCGCAACGGACTGCGAATCCGCAAGGGCCTGCGTGCGGTCGGCGGTGAATTCCAATACTTTCAGAAGCTCTTTCATGACGCTCCTCCTTATTTATAAGGTATTGCGGACATTCTCCGCCAGCAGATGGAAGAAGGCCCGCACGATGAGAATGGCGCGAAGCGAGAATTTTGCGGAAAATTCGACGTTCGTCTGCGGCTCCTCCGTGCAGGTCACGGCGACGTCCGGCCTGCGGAAACGGATGGCGGACTGCAGCAGCCCGAGCACGGGATACAGCGCCGCACACACCATGCCGTAGTCCAGCGCGGCGTCGGCCGGGTCCTCCGCGCCGACGGCGATATGCAGGGAAAAGCGGCGGAACGTGCCGCGGTGCAGCAGCCAGAACACGCGCCCGAGCAGGGTGCGCAGCACAGCGCCGAGCTCACGCAGCGTGGCCGCTACGCCCTTGGCCGAGACGGCGCTGCGCGCGTTGGCCGTGCTGCTGACGTCGCGCAGACCGAGCAGCGTGAAGATCTGCTCCATGAGCTTTTTGTTCGGCCCACTGCCCGGGCGGATGGTCAGGAACGCATAGCGGGCGTAAAACGAAAACCCCGCCTCCGGCGTAAAGGCAAGATAGATATGCAGCGGAAGCAGCAGGAGCAGCGCAACGAATGCACACAGCCCCAGCAGGATCCAGAGTGCCAGCATGGCGCGCCTCCTGTCTGTCGATGCTTTTTATCAGATCCTCAGATCTGGTTTTATTATAATGCAGCTACCCGGTTTTTACAAGCGGGAATCGAAAACGGCTGCGCGGGAAAGGAGAAAAATGGGATGGAACAGTGCTTTTCCGGCTACTGCCGCGCGCTCGATGCGTCGCGCGTCGTGATGGCCGACACGGACGACGGTGCTGCGGACTGCGATTTTCCGGCGTGCCTCCATGCGCCGGTGTGCAAAATTGCCGCGGAATTGCGCGAGTTTTTGGGCGAAATGGTGGAAGAGCCCGCGGAACAGACGGAAGAAAAGTGAATTTTCTCCGGACTTCAGAAAAAATTCCGGCAAAACGTGCAAAAAAGATTGACTATTTCGCTTCATTCTGCTATAATTCATGATTGCGTGAGCATGCAAACCGAGCAATCCGGAGGTGTAAAACGGTGCTCGAAGAACTCAACTATGCAGCGCGGATCGTCGGAGTCAAGCAGCTCCGCCGGGCACTTGCCGACGGCAGAGTGCGCAAGGTCTTCCTTGCGGACGATGCGGATCCCGCGCTGACTGACCCCATCCGCGAGGCATGCACGCTCGCCGGTATCCCGGTCGAGACGGCTGCGTCCGCCCGTCAGCTCGGGCAGGCCTGCGGCATTTCCGTGGCGGCTACCGCTGCCGGGGTCATCTGATCTCGTTATCTGCGGAATATTTCCAGATATTCCGGGATAAGATAAACGCTGCAAAGCAGCAGATTTTTGCAAGAAAGGAGAACATCATGCCTACTTTTAATCAGCTGGTCAGAAAGGGCAGAGAGCAGGCGACCTACAAGTCCACCGCACCTGCACTGCAGAAGGGCCTCAACACCCTGAAGAACCGTGCCACCGACCTGTCTTCTCCCCAGAAGAGAGGCGTCTGCACCGCAGTCAGAACCACCACCCCGAAGAAGCCGAACTCCGCTCTGCGTAAGATCGCGCGTGTCCGCCTGACGAACGGCTACGAAGTGTCCGCTTATATCCCCGGCGTCGGCCACAACCTGCAGGAGCACTCCGTCGTTCTGATCCGCGGCGGCCGTGTCAAGGACCTCCCCGGCGTGCGTTACCACATCATCCGCGGTACGCTCGATACCCAGGGTGTGAATGGCCGTATGCAGGCCCGTTCCAAGTACGGTCAGAAGCGTCCGAAGGCCAAGAAGAAGTAATCCCCCGTGCCGCAAGGCATCCCGCCTTGCCATGATGTTCTTGAAAATACGTTTTTGGGAATCTCTGGCACGGCACCAACAGTAGCAAGGGCTATTGAAGTACCTATGAAATCATTTTTTTATGAAGGAGGGAAGCGAAGTGCCCAGAAGAGGTAATGTTCCCAAGAGAGAGGTCCTTCCGGATCCTGTCTATAATTCCACTCTGGTGACTAAGCTCGTCAACAGCGTCATGCTCGACGGCAAGAAGGGCGTTGCCCAGCGCGTCGTCTATGACGCATTCCAGATCGTCGAGACCAAGACCGGCAAGAACGGTCTGGACGCTTTCCAGCAGGCTATGGAAAACATCATGCCTTCCCTGGAAATCAAGTCCCGCCGCGTGGGCGGCGCAACCTATCAGGTTCCTCTGGAGGTTCGCCCGGAGCGCCGTCAGACGCTCGGCCTGCGCTGGCTGACTGCTTATTCCCGCAAGCGCAGCGAGAAGACCATGAAAGAGCGCCTCGCCGGCGAGATCATGGACGCCTGCAACAACACCGGCGCCTCTGTGAAGAAGCGCGAAGATACCCACAAGATGGCAGAAGCGAACAAGGCATTCTCCCATTTCCGCTGGTAAACAAATCAAAGGAGTTACCCAATGCCGAGAAAATACTCGCTTGAGAATACAAGAAATATTGGTATCATGGCGCACATCGACGCCGGCAAAACCACCACGACCGAGCGTATCCTGTTCTACACCGGCCGCACCTACAAGATCGGTGAGACCCACGAGGGCACGGCTACCATGGACTGGATGGAGCAGGAGCAGGAGCGCGGCATCACCATCACGTCCGCTGCAACGACCTGCTTCTGGCGTCACTGCCGCATCAACATCATCGACACCCCGGGCCACGTTGACTTCACGGTTGAGGTCGAGCGTTCCCTGCGCGTGCTCGACGGTGCTGTGACGGTGCTGTGCGCAAAGGGCGGCGTGGAGCCCCAGACGGAGACCGTCTGGCGTCAGGCCGACAAGTATCATGTCCCGCGCATGGTGTATATCAATAAGATGGACATCATGGGTGCGAATTTCTACAATGTTCTCAACATGATGCATGAACGGCTGAAGTGTAACGCCGTCCCCATTCAGCTCCCCATTGGTGCGGAGTCCGATTTCCGCGGCGTGGTCGACCTGATCCGCATGAAGGCCTATGTCTTCTACGATGAGCTGGGCAAGGATGTCCGCGAGGAGAAGATCCCCGAGGACCTGACCGAGCTTGCGCAGGAATACCACGAGAAGCTGCTCGATGCCGTCTCCGATCAGGATGACGCCATCATGGAGCTCTACCTCAGCGGCGAGGAAGTGCCCGAGGATATGATCCGTGCGGCCATCCGCAAGGCGACCATCGCCGTGCAGATGGTGCCCGTGACCTGCGGCACCTCTTATAAGAACAAGGGCGTTCAGGAATTGCTCGACGCCATCGTCGACTTCATGCCGTCTCCCCTCGACAAGAAGGGCATCGCCGGTGTGAACCCGAAGACTGACGAAGAGGACTTCCGCCCGGCGGACGACAACGCACCGTTCTCCGCTCTGGCCTTCAAGATCGCGACCGACCCGTATGTCGGCAAGCTGTGCTTCTTCCGCGTTTATTCCGGCAGCCTCGACAAGGGCTCGACCGTTATGAACTCCACGAAGGGCACCCGCGAGCGTCTGGGCCGCATCCTGCAGATGCATGCCAATCACCGCGAGGATATCGACACGGTCTATGCCGGCGATATCGCCGCCGCCGTCGGTGTGAAGAACACCACGACCGGCGACACGTTCTGCGATGAGAAGCATCCGATCATCCTCGAGTCCATGGAATTCCCCGAGCCCGTTATCCGCGTGGCCATCGAGCCGAAGACCAAGGCCGGTCAGGAGAAGATGGGCATCGCCCTGATGAAGCTGGCCGAGGAGGACCCGACGTTTAAGACCTACACCGACGAAGAGACGGGTCAGACCATCATTGCCGGTATGGGCGAGCTGCATCTGGAGATCATCGTCGATCGCCTGCTGCGCGAGTTCAAGGTCGAGGCCAATGTCGGCGCACCGCAGGTCGCTTACAAGGAAACCGTGAAGGGCAAGGCAGACGTCGATATGAAGTATGCCCGTCAGTCCGGCGGTAAGGGCCAGTACGGTCACGTCAAGATCAAGCTCGAGCCGAACGAGTCCGGCAAGGGCTATGAGTTCATCAATGCCATTGTCGGCGGCGCCATCCCGAAGGAATACATTCCCGCGGTCGACGCCGGTATCCAGGGCGCGATGCAGGCCGGTGTTCTGGCAGGCTATCCCGTCGTGGACGTTAAGGTCACGCTGTATGACGGCTCCTACCATGAGGTCGACTCCTCTGAGATGGCCTTTAAGATCGCTGGTTCCATGGCCTTCAAGGAGGCCTGCCGCAAGGCGCAGCCGGTCATCCTTGAGCCGATCATGAAGGTCAGTGTTATCGTGCCGGAAGAGTATATGGGCGATGTTATCGGCGATATCTCTGCCCGCCGCGGCAACATCCTCGGCATGATCCCGAGAAACGGCTCCACGCAGGTGGATGCCAACGTGCCTCTGTCGCAGATGTTCGGCTACGCAACCGATCTCCGCAGCCGCACGCAGGGCCGTGGACAGTATTCCATGGAGCCGAGCCACTACGTCGAACTGCCGAAGTCTATTCAGCAGGAAATCGTAGAAAAACGCAGCTCCAAGTAAAAAATGCTTGCTATTGCACACCTTTTGGTGTATAGTGTAAGTAAGCGAATATAAAGTTTTTACCATTTACGAATCAAACAGGAGGATTTTTCAATGGCAAAGCAGAAATTTGAAAGAACTAAGCCTCATGTTAACATCGGCACCATCGGCCATGTTGACCACGGCAAGACCACGCTGACCGCTGCCATCACCAAGTGGCTGTCCCTCCAGGGCAGAGCTCAGTTCGAGGCCTATGATTCCATCGATAAGGCTCCGGAAGAGAAGGCTCGTGGTATCACAATCAACACCGCTCACGTTGAGTACGAGACCGAGAAGCGTCACTATGCTCACGTCGACTGCCCGGGCCACGCCGACTATATCAAGAACATGATCACCGGCGCTGCTCAGATGGACGGCGCTATCCTGGTTATCGCTGCTTCCGACGGCCCCATGGCCCAGACGAAGGAGCACCTGCTGCTGGCCCGTCAGGTCGGCGTTCCCGCTATCGTTGTTTACCTGAACAAGTGCGATCAGGTCGATGACGAGGAGCTGCTCGAGCTCGTCGAGATGGAAGTCCGCGAGACCCTGTCTTACTACGAGTTCCCGGGCGACGATGTCCCCATCATCAAGGGCTCCGCTCTGCAGGCTCTGACTTGCGAGAGCAACGACCCCAACGACCCCGCCTATGCCTCCATCAAGGAGCTCATGGACGCTGTTGACGACTATATCCCGACCCCGGACCGCAAGGCTGACATGCCCTTCCTGATGCCGGTCGAGGACGTCTTCACCATCTCCGGCCGCGGCACCGTCGCCACCGGTCGTGTCGAGCGTGGTATCGTCAAGAAGAACGAGCCGGTCGAGATCGTTGGCCTGATGGAAGAGAAGAAGTCCACCGTCGTCACCGATATCGAAATGTTCCACAAGCTGCTGGACTACGCAGAAGCCGGCGACAACATCGGCGCTCTGCTCCGCGGCGTTGACAAGAAGAGCATCGAGCGTGGCCAGGTCCTCTGCAAGCCGGGCTCCATCCATCCGCACACCAAGTTCCGTGGCCAGGTCTATGTCCTGTCCAAGGAAGAAGGCGGCCGTCATACCCCGTTCTTCAACAACTATCGTCCGCAGTTCTATTTCCGTACCACCGACGTCACCGGCATCATCAGCCTCCCCGAGGGTGTTGAGATGTGCATGCCTGGCGACAACATCGACATGGATGTCGAGCTGATCACCCCGATCGCTATCGAGAAGGGCCTCCGCTTCGCTATCCGTGAAGGCGGTCGTACCGTCGGTTCCGGCGTCGTCATCGAGACTGCTGAGAACTAATTCCTGCATATCGCATCTTGAGCCGCTGAGGGAAACCTCAGCGGCTCAGTTTGTCCGATCATGCCTCGCAGAGTTCGCCGCCCGCAGGCGGCGAAGGAAGTGAGATCATTTTCTCCGGCGGCCTGTACGTCGGAGAAAATACCGCCCAGTCCGCCAGTGTGCGGATCGCCTGCTCCCGGCGGATGATCCGTGCGCGCAGCGGACTGCGAGCCCTTTGCCGGAAAGTCCAATGGGCTTTTCGGCAGCGCGCCGCTGAGGGAAACCTCAGCGGCTCTTTTCGCATGCACGCAATTCCGCCCTCACTGCATACAATGAAACGGGAGGTGGAATATGGAAAATCCGATCGTTTGGGCACTGATCGCGACGCTTGGGACGTGGGCCGTGACGGCCGCCGGCGCGGCGACGGTGTTCCTGTTCCGCAGGCCGTCGCCTGAAGCAATGAACCGCATGCTCGGCTTTTCGGCAGGGGTCATGATCGCTGCGAGCTTCTGGTCCCTGCTGCAGCCCGCCATTGCCCGCGCGGCAGAGCAGGACGGCCTGCCGCCGTGGCTCGTCGCCACACTGGGCTTTTTGCTGGGAGCCGTCTTCCTCTGGGCATCTGACCGCGTGGTCACATGTGTCAGCTGCAGATCTGAGAGGGGTAACGGGGCGAACCGTGTCGTTCTGCTCATCCTCGCGATCACACTGCACAATATCCCGGAGGGGCTGGCTGTCGGCGTGGCCTTTGGGGCGCTGCAGCGCGGCGCGTCGCCGGAGGCGGTCATGGGTGCAGTCAGCATTGCATTCGGCATCGGCCTGCAGAATTTTCCGGAGGGCGCTGCGGTCTCTGTGCCGCTTCGGCGCGAGGGCGCGGGGCGGCTTCGCAGCTTCCTGCTCGGGCAGGCCTCGGGGCTGGTTGAACCGGTCGCGGGCGTGCTGGGCGCATTGCTCGTCGGCTCCGTTGAGGCGATCCTGCCCTATGCGCTTGCCTTTGCGGCGGGCGCGATGATTCTTGTGGCCGTCCATGAGCTGATTCCGGAATGTCAGCGCAACCGCGAGGCGCGCCCCTACACAGCCACGATGGGCATTGTGGCCGGATTTGCGATCATGATGCTGCTGGATGTCGCCTTGGGGTGATTTGCAAGCTTTTCCGGGGAAATAGCGGCGCGTTCCGTCATCCTCCCCGGAAAACCGCGATTTCCGTTGACTTCCGCCGCGTGGGGAAGTATAATAAACGCGTATAACTTCCGATTGGAGACATTGCGTATGAAGAAAGCCCTGATCCTGCTGGTTGTGCTCGTGCTGCTGGCCGGACTTCTCTTTGGATTGTATCATTTCCTTTGGACGGCGGATAATTTTGCGGCGCTCGGAGAGAAGGCCATGAAGAGCGGCAACTATGCCCGCGCGGTTGACCGCTATACGACGGCCGTCTCGCTTGCGCCGGACAATGTGGACTATGTGCTGGCGCTTGCGGATGCCTGCCTGGCTGACGGCAGCTACACGCGCGCGGAGCGCACGCTTGTAGAAGCCATCCGCACGGCCCCCTCGGAGCAGCTCTACCGCCGCCTGAGCGCGACCTATGTGGCGCAGGACAAGCTGCTTGATGCCCAGCAGATGCTCGACAGCATCACGGACCCGGCCATTCGCGCCTCGTTGGAGGCGGCCCGCCCGGCAGCCCCAGCACTGACTCCGGACGGCGGCGAATTCTCGGATTATATCACGGTCTCGGTCTCTGCGCCGAGCGGCACCGTCTATGTCTCCGTGACGGAGCAGTACCCCTCGACGGCGGACGCGCCCTATGCTGAGCCGATCGCCCTTCCGGCAGGCTCCACGCATGTTTCCGCCATTGCCGTCAGCGACGACGGGCTTGTCAGCCCGCTGACGGAGGCCGACTATCTGATTGTCGGTGTTGTGGAGGAGGTCACGTTTACGGACAGCGCCTTTGAGCAGTATGTGCGAGACCTTATTCTCAAGCCGTCGCCGTCCGTCATCTACACGAGCGACCTGTGGGCCGTGACGGAGTTCGTCATGCCGGAGGAGGTCACGGATTTCTCGGACCTGCATTACTTCACGGGCCTGCACAGCCTGACGATCCACAACGGTATGTTTGACGACTATACCTTCCTGATGGTGATGCCGTATCTCGAGAAGCTGGACCTCTCCGGCTCCCTTGTCTCGGCACAGACGCTCGAATATATCGGCACGCTGACCGACCTGTCCGATCTGAACCTCAGCGGCTGCGGCCTTTCGAACATCGTGGCGCTCTCCGGCGCGAAGGCAATGGAGCACCTCGACCTGTCCGATAACAGCATCTCCAACATCGGCGCGCTCTCCAACTACAGCGGCCTGAAGACGGCGGACCTGTCCCGCAATGCCATCACGGCGATCGATGCGCTGGACGGCCTGACGAAGCTCACGGCGCTCGACCTTTCGGAGAATGACATCACGAGCGTGTCTGCCTTGGCCAAGTGTACGGAGATGACGGAACTGAAACTTGCCAGCAACCGCATCACGAGCGTCGCGCCGCTGTCAGGCATGCGCGCCCTGACGAAGCTGGATCTTTCGAAAAACGCCCTGACGGACGTCTCCGGCCTCGGCTCGTGCCTGCAGCTTACAGAGCTGCGCCTCTCGGACAACCAGCTCGAGAATGTCGACAGTGCGGCCTCGCTCGTGAACCTGACATACCTTGACATGAGCCACAATCTCGTCAAGGAGCTGCCGCCGTTTACGGAGACGTGCCGGCTGCAGCAGTTCTACGGCTCCTATAACCAGCTCTCTGATATCAGCGGCCTTGCTGGTCTGCCGGAGCTGAACTATGTGGATGTGGATTACAACACCGACATCACGGACATCGAGTGCCTGAAGGCCTGCCAGAACCTCGTGCAGGTCAATGCGTTCGGTACGAAGATCACGCATGTGACGGAGCTGTCCGACATGGGTGTTGTGGTCTATTGGGACCCGACCTCCACGATTGCCGGATAAGAACAAATGCCTCGCTGCGAATGCAGCGAGGCATTTGTTTTTCAGACAGTTGCCGGTTTCGCCGGGTTCCGGAATACTTTGCGGTACAGGTAGAAAAAGTAGACCATTTCGGCCCCGGCTGTCAGCGTCCAAGACACCGGATAGAGCAGGTAGAGTGAGGCAATGGTCCCGACGGAGGCGAAGATCGTGTAGACCCAGATCACGCGGAACACGCATGAGCCAAGCACGACGATGATCGTCGGCACAACACAGCGGCCAAGGCCGCGGGAGGCTGCAATGGTGCAGTCCATAAAGGCCGAGATGGCATAGGAGAAGCCCATGATGCACAGGCGGTGCATACCGGCGGCTGCGACCTCAGCCGAGTCCGTAAAGAGGGCAAGGAAGCCGCGGCCAAAGAACACAAGGCTCAGGCCGAGCACGGCGCCCGCCGCGAACGAGTAGCTGAGGCTGATCCAATAGGTCCTGCGCACGCGGTCGCGGTTGCCCGCGCCGTAGTTCTGCCCAATGAAGCTGGCACAGGCTGTGTGGAAGGCAGCCATGACGTCGTAAATAAGGCCGTCTGCGTTGGCGGCGGCGGAGTTGCCTTCGACCATCAGGGCGTCGAAACGGTTGACGCCTGCCTGAATGAACAGGTTGGCAACGGCGAAGATGGCGTTCTGCAGACCCGCGGAGCAGCACAGTGTCAGCAGGGGGGCGAGCTTGTCGCGGTGAAGGCGGATGCATTTCGGCCGGACTCCGTAGGCATCCTTCGTCCGGACAAGAGCAATGAGGATCAGGACGGACGACAGGTACTGCGTCAGGATACTGGCCAGTGCGACGCCGTCGGCGCTCATGCCGCAGACGATGACGAAGAAGAGATTCAGAGCGACGTTCAGAATGCCCGCGATGAGCAGATAAAGCAGGGGGCGGCGGGTATCGCCCGCAGCGCTCAGAACGGCATTGCCAAAGTTATAGAGCGCCATGGCGGGCATGCCGAGGAAATAGATGCGCAGGTAGATCGTCGCGCCGTCGATCAGCTCTTCCTTTGTGCCGAGCAGCTTCAGCAGAGGAACAGCCGTCAGCTCGCCGAGCAGCAGGAGCACCGCGCCGAAGATGAGGCTCAGGGCAAGGGCCGTATGGACGGTGCGCTGCGTCTCCTCACGGCTGCCTGCGCCGAGAAAGCGCGCAACAAGGGCATTGATACCGCTGCCAAGGCCAATGAGAAAACCCGTAAACAGGGTAACGAGCGTCGCCGTGGATCCGACTGCGCCGAGTGCGATCGGGCCGGAGAAACGGCCTACGACGGCGATGTCCGACATATTGAACAGGACCTGCAGAACATTCGACAGCATCAGCGGCAGGCTGAAGGCAAGGATCTGCTTCCCGAGCCGGCCATGCGTCAGGCTGCCGGCTGCTTTCGTTTCCATGGTATCTTCTCCAGTCATCATAAAATGGGCTGCAGCAGATCGGATGACTGCTGCAGCGGTGTAGACACAATGAGTATATCACATACGCTCTGGGCGTGCAAGAGAGTTTCGAAAAAATGTTCCTGCTTGACGAGACCGGCCGGTTCCTGTATACTAAATACGGAAAATCAGAAGAAGGAGTGCAGACTTTGGGAGAAAAGATCATTCACGGGATCCATAGATTTCTGGAGATCCTCGAGATCGTGCTGGCTGCCATCATTGTGCTGGTGCTCGTTGCGCTGATGGGCATCGAGATCTGGGAGCTTGCGCGCGATCCGTCCATTTTTCTGGCGGAGGGCTTTCTCGATTCGTTCCTGAGCAGCATCACGTCGCTTGTCGTGGCGGTGGAATTTGTAAAAATGCTGCTGCGGCCGACCGTCGGCAACACGCTGGAGCTGCTCATCATGGCGCTGTCGCGCTATGTGGTGCTGAACCATCATGAGCCCCTTTCCCTGGCCGTTGGCATTGCGGGCGTCGTGGCGCTGTTTGCCACGCGGCGCTTCCTGAGCGGCCGCCCGGAGGGCGGAAAGGACGATCGCATCAGCACAGAGATCGAGGAATAAACGCAGGAATCAAAACAAACGCGCAAAACGCCGCAGCACTTCGGTGCTGCGGCGTGAGCCTATCAGAAAAGCCAAAAGGGCTTTTCTGATAAGGGAATTTCAGTCCGCTGCGCGCACGAATCGTCCGCCGGAGCCGAACGATTCGCACACTGACGGACTGAGTGGTATTTTCTCCGACGTACACGCCGCCGGAGAAAATGATCTCAATTGATTCGCCGCCTGCGGGCGGCGAACTCTGCGAGGCTTATGGGAAACGCAAACGCCGCAGCACTTCGGTGCTGCGGCGTAAATTGCAGGATAGGGGATATCTTACTTGATCTCTGCGGTAGCGCCGGCTTCCTTGAGGTCGTTGACGATCTTCTCGGCATCTTCCTTGGAAACAGCTTCCTTCAGGGTCTTCGGGCAGTTGTCGACGATCTCCTTGGCTTCCTTCAGGCCCAGGCCGGTCAGAGCACGGACGACCTTGATGACAGCGATCTTGTTCGCGCCGCATTCCTTCAGGACGACGTCGAACTCGGTCTTCTCTTCAGCGGCCTCAGCAGCACCGGCAGCGGGAGCAGCAACAGCGGCAGCGGCAGCGGAGACACCGAAGGTCTCTTCGAGAGCATGGACAAGCTCAGACAGCTCGAGGACGGACAGACCCTTAACTTCTTCGATCAGGGCAGCGATTTTCTCAGACATTATAAAATCCTCCTAATTAGTGTAATAGATGAGTGATGGATTAGGCTTCTGCGGGAGCTTCTTCCGCGGGAGCGGGGCCTTCCTTCTGCTGGCGGATCTGGTCGAGGCAGAATGCCAGAGCGGAGATCGGAGCCAGGAAGGTGCCGAGAACCTGGGCGATGAGAGCGTCCTTGCTGGGAAGCTCGCCGAAGCCCTGAAGCTGCTCGACAGACAGGACGGAGCCTTCAACGAAGCCGCCCTTGATTTTCAGAACGTTCTTGTTCTTCTTGGCAAACTCGCAGACGATACGAGCCGGAGCAATGGGATCACCCGTGGTGGTGGCGAGGGAAGTGGTGCCGTTGAGCATCTCATCGAACTGGTTATAGCCGGCCTTGTTGGCAGCGAAACGAGTCAGAGTGTTCTTAACAACGGTGTATTCCACGCCAGCTTCACGGAACTTGTTGCGAAGCTCGGTATCCTGTGCGACAGTGATGCCCTTGTAGTCCACGAACACGGCAGCGGTGGAACCCTGCAGCTTCGTAGCCAGTGCATCGACGATTGCCTTCTTGCTTTCAAGTACCTTGGAATTGGGCAATGTGTGTCACCTCCGAAAAAATGTCCTCATGCCAAAAGACATGAGGACACAGAAATCACTTGTATTTCGTGTAACCTCGGCAGGATGGGGATCGTTACGGCATAAGCCTCCTGCTGTCTCTGGCAACGGGAAATATTTTATCAGAAAATGCCGGATTTGTCAAGCAATTTTCTGATTTCTGGGGAAATTCATGGAGCAGACAAACGCTTTGCTGCTCCATGATCAAACGCATTAGAACTTGGCAGTATTGACCTTTACGCCGGGGCCCATGGTGGAGGCAACGACGCAGGAGCGGATATACTGGCCCTTTGCTGCGGCCGGCTTCGCCTTGACGACGGCGCCAAGCAGCGTGTTCAGGTTCTCGGTCAGCTTCTCAGCGCCGAAGGAGACCTTGCCGATCGGGCAGTGGATGATGTTGGTCTTGTCGAGACGATACTCGATCTTACCGGCTTTGATCTCCTTGACGGCAGCGGCGACGTTCGGGGTGACGGTGCCGGCCTTCGGGGAGGGCATGAGGCCCTTCGGGCCGAGGACCTTACCAAGACGGCCGACGATACCCATCATATCCGGGGAAGCGACGACGACGTCGAAGTCGAACCAGTTTTCCTTCGTGATCTTCTCCACGAGCTCCATGCCGCCGACATAGTCAGCGCCGGCTGCCTTGGCCTCGTCGACCTTGGCGTCCTTGGCGAAGACAAGGACCTTGCGGGTCTTGCCGGTGCCGTTGGGCAGGACGATGGCGCCGCGGACCTGCTGGTCAGCGTGGCGGGAGTCGACGCCGAGCTTGATGTGGATCTCGACAGTCTCGTCGAACTTGGCGGGGGCGGTCTTCACGACGAGCGCAAGGGCGTCGGAGACTTCATACTGCACGGAGCGGTCGATCTGCTTCGCGCTGTCCTTATATTTCTTACCTCTAAACAATGTTATATCCTCCTTAAAGTGGTGATGCGGAATAATCCTCCCACATAGATGAGGTCAGGCGACCTCGGCAGACTCAGCGATCAGTCGACAACGACGATGCCCATGCTGCGGCAGGTGCCTGCAACCTGGCTCATCGCGGCCTCGATGGTGGCGGCGGTGAGGTCGGGCATTTTGCGCTCTGCGATCTCGCGCACCTGCGCCTTGGTGATGGTTCCGACCTTGTTCTTGTTGGGAACGCCGGAGCCCTTTTCCTGACCGATGGCCTTCAGAATGAGGGTCGGGGTCGGAGGCGTCTTGGTGACGAAGGAGAAGCTGCGGTCCGCATAGACCGTGATCACGACGGGGATCTTAAAACCGGCCTGATCCTTGGTGCGGTCGTTGAACTCGCGGATAAACTGTGCGATATTAACGCCATGCTGGCCGAGAGCCGGGCCGACAGGGGGCGAAGCGGTCGCCTTGGCGGCCGGAATCTGAAGTTTGATATAACCAGTAACTTTCTGTGCCATGATAAGCACCTCCAAATAGAATGTGGTAATACGCTGACGCGTATTTCTGGCGGGGGAGAACCCCTCCCACGTTTTGCCCGGATCAGTCGGTGGAGAGCTCCACCTGATCGAGCTCCAGATCGACCGGCGTTTCGCGGCCGAACATGGAAACGGTGACGCGCACCCGGTTCTTTTCGACGTCCAGCTCCTCGACGATGCCGCTGAAGCTCGTCAGCGGGCCGTCCATGATGCGAACCGTGTCGCCGACCTTGTAGCCAACGACGATCTCGCGCTTTTCGACGCCGAGCTGAATGACCTCATCCTCCGTCAGGGGGGTGGGCTTGGTGCTGCCGGATGTGACAAACCCGGTGACGCCGCGGACGTTCTTGATGATATACCAGGCGTCGTCCGTCATGACCATCTTCACCAGCACATAGCCGGGGAAGACCTTGCGGTCATAGGTCTTCGGACCCTTTTCCGTGACTTCGGTCACGGTTTCCATGGGGATGGAGACCTGCTGGATGATGTCCTGCAGCTGACGGGTCTCGACCGTTTTTTCAATGGTCGCCATAACGGTATTTTCATAACCGGAATAGGTATGCACAACATACCATTTTGCTGTTTCTGCCATACCGCTTGTCCTGACTTAGAACAGCTTGCGCAGCAGGCCAATCAGCTCGCCTGCGCCGAGATCGAACAGGCAGACGATGATACCGACGATCAGAACGGCGACGAGAACGACGACGGTGTTGTTCACCAGCTGCTTGCCGGAGGGCCAGACGACCTTCTTCAGCTCGCTCTTCATTTCGCGGAACCAGCGGGAAAGGCCTGTGCCCATGCGGACAAAGATATTCGGCTTCTTGTTGACTTCTGCCATTGCTTTCACCCTTTCCCTTACTTCGTCTCGGTATGAACCGTGTGCTTTCTGCAGAACCTGCAATACTTCTTCATTTCAAGACGGTCGGGGTCGTTCTTCTTGTTTTTCATCGTGTTGTAGTTTCTTTGCTTGCATTCGTTGCATCTGAGCGTGATCTTGACTCGCATTGTTCGGCACCTCCTTAAAATTTTGCCTCCCTGCATGACCTGCGGCTAGAAAAATTTAGGGGACGCCGAAACTACGCGGGCGCCGTCCGCAGGCAAAAAGGGCATAACAAAAAAGCCCTTTTTCACAGGTAGAGTTATTCTATCATACGAAACGTCGGGGGTCAATCCTTTTTTTCGGGAAATCCCGGATTTTTGCCCTGTTTTCCGGACAAAAAAATGCCGGAGCGGCAGAAATACCGTTCCGGCAAAGTCTTTCAGAGTGTTTCGTCCTTCACGCGCGGCAGATTCCAGCGGAAATGCGCTGAGAGCAGGCGGATGAGCAGGACGGCCGCCATACCGGCCAGCATGGCCACATACTGCGGCACATGCCGCCACAGCACGGCGCAGAGCACTGCACCCGCGAGCGAGGCGCAGGCGTAAACGTGCTTGACGAGAATATAGGGCATGTTTCCGGCCAGCACATCGCGCATGACACCGCCGCCGACGCCGGTCAGCAGGCCGACGAACACAAGAAGATAGGTGCTGCGGTCCGGCGAGAAGTCCATGGCATTCCAGATACCCATGACGGTGAACACGCCGAGGCCGACGGAGTCCATGAGCAGCAGAGAGACGTCGAACAGACGGTGGTTGTGCATGAGGCTGTGGCGGATCCACGGGATGCACAGCAGGAGCGACACGCCGACGGCCACAAGCGTGCACGTCGGGTCGCGGAAGGCGAGGGGAGGCGTGATGCCGAGAATGACGTCGCGCAGGATGCCGCCGCCGACGGAGGTGATGACGCCGAGCACGATGACACCGAGCAGGTCCATATGCCGGCGCATGGCGGTCAGCGAGCCGGAGGCTGCAAAGGCCACTGTGCCGATGAGCTCAAGAAGAAATACGAATTTGTCCATAGATATCGCTGAGAGGTCCTTTTCAAATCATAAAAATGCTCCGCCGCGGGAAATGCCGCGGCGGAGCAGAAAATACGCTGGAATACGCTTCAGACTGCTGCGGGGACGGCCGTTCCATCCGGAACGCTGACACGGCGGATCTCCGCGCCGATCGCGGTGAGCTTGCCGATGAGGTTTTCGTAGCCGCGCTCAATGTATTCAATGTCCTCAATCGTTGTCGTGCGGTCGGCGGCAAGTCCGGCGATGACCATGGCAGCGCCCGCGCGCAGGTCGCAGGCGCGGACGGTGCAGCCGTGCAGCTTTTCCACGCCCGTGATGATGGCGACCTTCGTGTCGACCTTGATGGACGCGCCCATGCGGTTGAGCTCGGCGCAATAGCCGAAGCGCGTGTCATAGATGCTCTCCGTAATGACGCTCACGCCGGAGGCAAGCGACATGCACACGGCGATCTGCGGCTGCATGTCCGTCGGGAAGCCGGGATACGGCATCGTCTTGACATTGGCCCGGCGCATGACGCCCGTGCGCTGCACGCGTATGGCGTCGTCGTATTCGGCAATCTTCACGCCCATCTCACGCAGTTTGGCGGAGATGCAGTCCATATGTTTGGGGATGACGTTCTGGATGAGTACGTCGCCACCCGTGGCCGCGACGGCTGCCATATAGGTGCCCGTCTCGATTTGGTCCGGAATGATGGAGTAGCTGCCGCCGTGCAGGCTGCGGACGCCGCGAATTTTGATGACGTCGGTACCCGCGCCCGAGACCTTCGCGCCCATGGCGTTCAGGAAGTTCGCCAGATCGACGATGTGCGGTTCCTTTGCGGCGTTCTCGATAACAGTCGTGCCGTTCGCCAGGACTGCGCCGATCATGATGTTCATGGTCGCGCCGACGGAGACGACGTCGAGATTGACACGGCCGCCCGTCAGGCCGTCCGCCGGGGCGGCGGCGCAGACAAAGCCGTCCTTCAGGTCAACGGCGGCGCCGATGGCCTCGAAGCCCTTGATGTGCTGGTCAATGGGGCGCGCGCCGAAGTTGCAGCCACCGGGCAATGCCACGCGGGCATGGCCGAAGCGGCCGAGCTGCGCGCCGATGAAATAATAGGAGGCACGGATACGGCGCACCAGCGCGTCGGAGGCCTCAGAATCGCGCACACTTGTGCAGCAGAGCTCCAGCGTATTCGGACTCAGGCGGCGGATCTTTGCGCCCATGCTGTCCAGAATCTCCAGCAGGAGCCGGACATCGGAGATATCCGGCACATTTTCGATGCGGCAGGTGCCGTTTATGAGCAGTGCTGCCGGAAGAATCGCCACGGCGGCGTTTTTTGCGCCGCTGACGGTTACGACGCCGGACAGCGGATGGCCGCCCTGGATAATGTATTTATTCATGTCATACCCTCTCACGATCGGAGTATATGCAATATGTCGCAAAACAACAGCGCCAATTTCAGGCAGCCGACAATCCTTCCCACCGAGACGTTCAGTTGGAAAGCTCTTTCGACGGTCTAGTATAGCATAGTTTGAACATTCTGTAAAGAGAGAACCGGAAATTGGGCGGAGAAAACGCCAATGAAGCCGTTAGCGCATATGCCGCAGGCCCTTCGGATACTGATTTTTCAGGATGCCGTCCGCGCCGCGTACCCAGCCGAGTGAAAGCCCGTCGGCCGTCAGCAGCGTCCAGCCGCGCTGCGTGCCGTGCAGCGTCTCGCCGCGCAGATAGGCGGCGATCTCCGGGCCGTCGGCCGGGAAATCCGCCGTCTGCGGGTAGGTGTGCAGCCAGAGCGCCAGCGCGTGGGCGGGGGAGAAGCGGTCACGGCGCAGCTCGCCCAGCTCCAGACCGGCGCGAAGCACGCGCAGGCCGGAAAGGGCGGGCGTCTCTGTCGGGGCCAGATAGCACACGGAGCCGAAGCAGACGGGCACACCGTCCGGCATGGGCTGCGTGCAGCTGCGCAGGAAGTCTGCGGCGGCTGCCGGGAGCTGAGCGGGGCGTTCCGTGGGAACATCCTGCCGTGCGCCGTCCGCATGGCTGCGCAGGACGGCGGCAAAGTGGCCCTCGCCGCGCAGACGGTGCGGCCAGAGGCGGAAGGCGTGCTCCAGACCGGGCGCGGGATCGTCGATCCAGTCCGGCCGCGCCGGAGAGAACCACGGAGCCTCGACCGGCTCAACGGAAAATGCCGGATGCGCATGCAGGAAGGCGGAGATGACGCCCTCGTTTTCCTCGGGCGAGAACGTGCAGGTGGAATAGACGAGCCGCCCGCCGGGGGCCAGCATTTCGGCTGCGGAGGCGAGGATCTCCTGCTGCCGCGCGGCGCACATGGCCACGGTCGCCTCGCTCCAGTCCGTTACGGCGGCCTCCTCCTTCCGGAACATGCCCTCGCCGGAGCAGGGGGCGTCGACAAGGATGCGGTCAAAATAGCCGGGGAAGCGCTGGGCCAGCTTTGCCGGATGCTCGCTGAGCACAAGGGCGTTCGGAATGCCGAGCCGCTCGATGTTTGAGGCGAGCACCTGCGCGCGGCGCGGATGGATCTCATTGCAAACGAGCAGGCCACGGCCCTGCATGGCGGCGGCCAGCTGCGTTGTCTTGCCGCCGGGCGCGGCGCAGAGGTCGAGCACCCGCTCACCGGGCTGCGCGTCCAGCAGGTGCGCCGGGGCCATGGCACTCGGCTCCTGCAGATAGTATGCGCCTGCGTCGTGCCACGGGTGCAGGCCAGGGCGGCTGCCCTCGCAGACGTAATAGCCGTTCGGCTCCCACGGGACCTGTGCCTCGCAGAACGGGAGAGAAGCGCCATCCGGCAGGGGCTTGCGCGGATTCAGACGCAGCCCGGCGCTCCGCGGGCGCTCATAGGAGGCGAGAAATTCGGCGAATTCCGCTTCGCCGAGCAGGTGCAGCATTCGTTCCGGGAAGCCCTGCGGCAGCATGACAGACCAACTCCTTGCACGGTTTCAGATCGGGGGTATCATAGCATGGATCGGGCCAAAACGCAAGCGTCGGGGGGACCTGCGGCGGCCAGACAGAAAAATAAATCGAAATATCTCAAAAAAGTGGTTGACAAAACGGCGCGAACTCGCTATAATAACCATGCTTGTTTGAGACGCCGGTATAGCTCAGCCGGTAGAGCAGCTGATTTGTAATCAGCAGGTCGGGGGTTCGAATCCGTCTACCGGCTCCACAGTGTTTTCAAACGGACAAGTTCATATTTGGGGGAATTCCCGAGTGGCCAAAGGGGGCAGACTGTAAATCTGTTAGCAGTGCTTTCGGTGGTTCGAATCCACCTTCCCCCACCAAAGCAGAGCCAGACGAACCGAGAGGTCGCCTGGCTCTGCTCCTATCTCTGCAATCTATATGGTCGGCGGAGTCTTCGTTTTGGTCTGTCCGCTCGACGCGGAAGAATAAAAAAGAGGCTACTGCACAGGATTGTTCCTGCGCGGTAGCCTCTTTGTGTTTTTTCATAGCCATAACGGATTTCGTTATAATCTACCAAAATCCAGCGAGATTCTAAAATCGTTGTTAGAATCTACCGTAAAGGAGCATGGCTATGATTAGGATTTTACTGTCCACCCGGCTTGGCGAGCGGAGGTGGTCACAAGCTGACCTTGCAAGGGCAACAGGCATTCGACCTTCGACAATCAATGACCTGTACCATGAGATCGCAGAAAGGGTAAACCTGGAGCATCTGGATCTTATTTGTGAGGCGCTGGGGTGCGAGCTGTCAGACCTGATGATCCGAGAGGAAAACAAGGAGACCAGAGTCAAGACGCGCACCGGCGCGGATATACATAGCAAGCGTTAAGCCTGCTCCGAGGCCTCGGGCGTTCATTCGCCCGGGGCCTTTTCTTTTTCCTCAACATCAATGATGATCTGCTGACCGTCTGGCATAATAAACGCCAGTTTGCAGCCGCAGAATTCCGCAGCCTTTGCGAGATCGTTGGCAGACCAACTCCCGCGATTCATCTTGTTTCCCATCGTTTGCTTACTCATTCCGAAGCTTGCAGCCATGTCGACCTGCTTCTTGCCGCAGAGAGCCAGCAGCCCCTTTACCTTGTCCGATACCGACACAATATGCACTCTCCTTTCTGTACTTCACATAGTACATCAAAAGAGTGGACTTGTCAACTGAAAAAGTTTGAAAATAAATCAAAAAAGTTTATCAAAACCATTGACAAGTAAATCAAAATGGTGTACTATATACTCGTAAGGCAGAGGTCGAAAGCCTCTTACGAAAGGAAGTGAGGACTTGAACGAGATGACAACCGCCGAGCTCAATCAGTTCTTAGAGAACATCGCAAAGCTGATTGAAGCAACCGCCGACGATCCGGCTACCGCCGCAAAGATCGTGCGAGATAGCAAGGTCAAGGCATAAAAAGAGTAGCGACCCCCGCTAAAGCGCCGCTACTCAAACACCCCGAAAGGCGAGCGGGAAGCCTTACTCCCGCCGCCTTGATTATAACCGAGTAAGGCAGAAAAATCAAGGAGGAACGCAAAATGATGATGTCCGAGTTTATCGACCGCACCGGCTTCGAGCCGACCGCCAAAGAGTACGCCAAGATCGAAGAAGCCTATTACGACTTCGACGGTGACAAGGACGCCTTTTGTAAGGCTTTCGTCAAGGACGGCGGGGCGCGGAAGCTCTGCAAGGCCAGGGCCGCCGAGATCGACCGACTGAACAGCCTGCTGCTGGAGAGCGAGCGGCAGTACAAGAAGGATATGGCCGACCGTGAAAAGCGGATCGACGAGCTGACCGCCGAGCTGGACCGCGAGCTTGAATGGAAGCCCAGCGATGGTGCCGGCACGAACATGAGCCAGAACGACTACGCCCACCTTGCCGACTGCGGCAAGACGATGACCGACGAGGAGGCCAAGGCGTTTATCGCTGACGAGTGTGGCTTTGCTCCCGAGAAGATTCACATTCTGCACGAGGTCAACACCTACGAGGTCAACAAGCACAGCCGCCTTCGCAAGTCCGGCACCTTCGACCGCGCGCCCGTGTACGAATCCACCGACTGGAACTACGTCCGCTTTGACTGCGCCTGCTGCATGTATGAGCTGGTCAACGGCGAGCTTCGCTTCTACTGCTGCTAAATCACCGCCCGCCCCGGAGGTCACGAGGGCAGAAAGGCAACAACGATGAAGATCAATATCACCGATGAAATCAGGCAGGAGATTTTGGATATGCTCAACAGAGATACTGTAAAGGAATACTTTGAAAAACTCCACGATACGGAGAAGAACCCCACTCGCGGACAGGTTTACGCATACCGGAGCTGGGAGCAGAGCACGGAAGACCGAGCCGATATGTTTGAGGTCAGAGCGCTTCCATGGGGCAGTCAGATTAAGGACGGCGTGATGAAAGAATTCGTTGCTGCATTAACCGCAGCTGATATTGACGAGATTATCGTCACAGATCAGTCAACCGCGCTCATGGAAAGTGTCCACGCCTTGGTAGCCGAGGGCGCATATCTGGAGGGCGTCGGAACTGTTACCCGCGATCCACTGCACGATCCATCAGGCCGCCGCGAGGTCAAAGGGCTGGTATTCAGATTTTGAGAAAGGAGCGCCGACAATGAAAAAGCTGATTTGTTCTACTTTCCGCGAAGGTTACGGCATCGACCAGATCCGCAGAACGATGACGGCCGGCGAGCTGATTAACTTCCTCGCCCAGTACGATGAAGATACGCCGGTCTATCTGAGTTTTGACAACGGCTACACCTACGGCGGCATTACCGAGGGCCGCTTTGAAGAAGACTATGGGGAGGACGATGACGATGAGTAAAAAGCTGGATCGTAGCAGCGGCGGCATTGAGATCACCGGTCACAAGGGAACGTGGTACGTCATTGACGAGGGCGATTATAAGATTACCCCGGACGTGGACGGCAAACCGGAAACGCTTACCGCACACCTGTTCCTGCTCGAAAGCGAACTTTACGGCGACGAAGCCGCGTGCCTGATTGTCAACGAGGAAAAGCAGATCGTCTTGGAGGACGTTTGGAACGGCTTCGACGATCTGGAAGACGCCGGCTGGGAGGAAGTGCGGAAGATTGAATGCCCAGTCTGCAAGGGCGAGTTTCTGCGGGAGGACATGACCTTTACGCGCGACTGCCACGGCATCACTTTCCGGCTGGTCTGCTTCGGCTGCTACGAAAAGGTCATGGCAAAAGGCTACGACGGAGCATATTACACCGAAGCAGACGAATGTATTGAGGGGGACTATTGAGCATGAGAAAAATTACTGTCTTCGACTTTTGCAGTCAGATCGGCGCGGCCAGCGATGAAATCCCCGTTGTGGTGAAAGCCGGTATGCAGGAGATCGGCCACTTCCGCAGCTTATACAAAATCCCAGCGCAAGCGATGCCGGGAGTTCTGGAAGCCAAAATCACCTATGTTACCATGGGCCGCGAAGAAATCATCATCCAAGTCAAGTTGAAAGACTACAACGCCAAGTTGTAATTGCATGACCGGCTGACCTATCGGCACGACGGGGAGAAAGGACACGATATGGATTACAACACTATGAGTGCTACCGTCAAGGGGACAACCTGTGAGGGCGAGCCTTTTACCGAAAGTCTCACATTTACCCTCGTTCCCCCCACCGACAACAAGCACTACGGCACAGGCTACTACATGACGGTTAAGACATCAACGCAAACGCTGTTGATTGACGTGCGCTACGAGCGCACCACTGACATTGAAATCCTTGCCGATAGATGGATTAAGAGTTACTACGGCGAAAACGCGCAGGACATCATCAAACAGTTCTGAGAAAGGAGAGATTTCTATGAACGAGAACGAAGCCAAGACACTGATCGAGCGTTTTGCAGAGAAGCAGCAGGGCGGGCATTTTGCCTGCCCCCGCTGCGGGAAGATGGCGATGGACGCGGAGAGCGTCACCCGCAACGCACTGAGCCGCAGGGCAACGGTCCATATCTGCGATGCCTGCGGCACGGTGGAGGCGCTGGAAGACATGACGGGGGATCGGCGGCCGCTGACCGCATGGGCTATCGTCTCCGCGCCGGAGAACTGGCGCATGAGGAGGCACTACTCCGCCGCAGCGTGGGCGCGTGAGCAGTACACCGACCGCTGGAATGATTGCCCGTACTTTCGGGATATGGTCGAGCGCGGTGAAATTCCAGCGGATTACATCGGTCGCCGTACCGTCATGATCCACGCGCCAATCAAAGGGACTGTGCTTTTGACCGAGGGCTATCATTTCACCGTGGACGATGAAGAAGGGAGACAATACCTGTGAGTAAATCTTGGACGCCCGAGGAGCTGGCCGCTGCCAGTGCCGCGATGAAAGCGGAGGGCCACATGAGCTACGAGGAATTCTGCGCCTACCTGGAGCGATGCACCGAGAAGGTCGTGGTCGTCCACCTGGCCGACGGCGACGCCATCACCACCAGGATTCACGGCACCGAGCAGGATATCCGGGACTACTATCGCATCGGCTCCTGCCTCAATATGGGCGCGGCCGGCGACCGGCTGGTGGAGATTATTGCGGTGGACATAGTGGATGTCAGCGGGAACACCACCTGACAGGCCCGTAGGCGAGTTGCAACACCACCTTTGCGGCGTGGGAGGGTAGACGCCCACCCAAATGCGAAAAACGCTCCTGCGCCCCGTAAACGCGAAAGCGCCGGAAAATAGAAAAAGCCCCCTCGACAGGACGGTAAAATCCTGCGAGGGGGCTTTCATTGTGTGGGCGGTATTCAGATGGCGGGGCTGTCGATGCTGCCGTCGTCCTCCGTGTCGGTCCGGAAGTTGTTTGCCTTGGCTGCCTCAAAGGTGATCCCGCCACGCTTGTGGTCGGACTTCGCAAGCGAGAGGTAGCCGTTTGCTCCGGCGATGATGATCGCCTCGCCAACGCCAGTGGCGGCAGTAAGCCATGCAGCGGCGGCGGTATAGCCGCTTTTGATGCACAGATACATGAGGAACAGACATTCTTGAACGATCAACAGACCGGCCAGCATCGCCAGCAGGCACACGACCTTACTCCATTCGACCTTGCGCTTCTTCGCGGCTCTGCGCTTGCGCTTTGCCATCAGCTCAGCCCAAACTTCTGGGCGAAGCGGTAGAGGACGGTCACCAGCTGCTCGCGGGTCATCATGTCCTCCCACATTCCATTGAACTCATCGGAGTTGCCGCCGCGAATGATGCCGTTATCCACGGCCCATTTGCGCGCTTCCTCCGAGTAGGCGGAAGCATCGTTGTCCTGAAGCTCCTTGCGCATCTCACGCCAAAGCTCCTTGAATTTGTTGATATCCATATCGTCATCCTCCTCGTCCATGCCTGCGGAAAGCTGGGCTGTCACCTTTTCGGCGAGGTCGCCCATGCGGGCGTACATCCAGTTCCCGGGGCAGCTTTTGTTGGCAAACCAGCGGTGTACGGTCAGCACCATCTCGTCCGGTGCAGGGGTGTAGGCGAGCGTCTTGTCCTTATCCTCCAGCCAGAGCAGCTTGGTCTTGCCGTTGCGCTTGCAGATGTCGACGCAAAGCGTAATGAGCGATTTGTAAACTACATCGCGGAATGCGTACGGCTCTGCGCCATCGGACGCACATTCGATAGTCACCGCCCGCTGGTCGTTTGCATTGCTGGAGGAACACCAGGATCGGTTTTTCTCCTCAACATACATACCGACGCGGCCGTCTGCGCCGATTCCGTAATTGCAGCTCGCCTCTCTGGAGGCAGGGAGGAAGATATCTCCCAACCGCTCCACGCTGCACTGGCCAACTACGCAGTGCGGCGTGATGCGGTCGATCTTACGGGTCCTCTGCCCGGAGTGATTCGGGCTGAGCTTTGTGTAGCTGACAAGAGGGCTATTGCTCATAGGTCATTCCTCCTCGGGGACGGTATGGTCTTCCTTGCTCTTACCGGCAGGCAGCGCAGCAGGCGCCGCGTCCGCCCCGGGCGTCGTGGTAGAGAGCATATCCTTCAGCTTTTTCAGTACATCAACGGCATAGGCGGTAAAGGCTGCCAGCATAGCCAGCGATACCGCTGTCATCAGGTTTACGGTCTGCCCATCGACCTCCACCACCATCAGATCGGGGTTGAGGTACCCGGCGAAGTAGACCGCGACCAGCGCCGCTGCCACAACTGCACTCTTGATGCAGCCGTTGCGGAACTTCGTCTGATCCCATTCCCCATCAATGATGGCATTGATGGAACCGAGGGCAATGTTCGCGGCGATCAGTAGCACAAGCCCTGCGGCCAGGCGGATGATCGTCATATCCAGCACGTTCATTGTGCGTCCTCCTTACTGCAAAAAGTCGTTGCTGTCCAAGCACCGGCGATATATCGTCTTGATCCGGTCACTGGTCAGCTCTGTTACATTGTTTTCAAACTCCGGGTGATCCTCGCAGTATCGTTCGTAGGCGGCGATGTCCCGGAGCGTTTGGTCGAAATGATCTTTGGTGTGGCGCTCGCCGTGGAGACATTCATCGCCGAAGCGTAGAATGCGCGCCCGGCAGTTGACGGCCTTTTCCTCGGCCATGCCAGACCGAACGCACTGCAGCTCGCTTTCGAGCTTTCCGACCTTCTCCAAGACCTCGCTGTTGATAGCGCGCCCGAAAGCCTTTGCTATTGCAGACCACGGATTGATTTTGATGGGGGCGAGCTGGAGCAGCGTCAGCAGCACAAACAGCGCACTTCCCCCACCAAACAAAATCTCCTTGAGCGTCATCTCTCAATCCTCCTCTGCGCGTGATAAGAAGGGCAGCCCCCGCAAAGGAGCTGCCCTCCGTATCAATGCCGTGGTCAGACGGTGACTTCGAGATCTGCCAGGATCTCCTCGACCTGCTTCCGAATCAGGCTCGGAACCTGGTCGATGGTCTTCTTGCCCTTGACGATCAGGGTCGCGTAGACAACTGCCATAACTGCTACCTCCTTTCCTATCAGAATGTATAAAAGAAGGAGCCGAAGGCTTTTCATAAGCCCTCAGCTCCATTCTTGCTATTTTCGAGGATTTTCCGGACGGCTGCTTGCAGCGGGTCAGGAACTTCCTCAATCGTCTTTTTCCCTTTGCGGATCAGGTCTGCGTAGACCTTCACCATGTAATTGCTCGCCATCGGTTACTCGCCTCCTGTTGTAGATGTCACGGCGACGATCTGTTCGTAGACATCGCATAGCGCCATCTGCGTATCGGTGACCTGCCCCTCAAGGCTCGTCACCTTTTCCGTCAATGCCGCCTTGTCGGTCTCCAGGTCGGCTACCTGCTGCTGCAGGGAGGGGATCGTCTTGCCCTCCGCCTCGTGCAGCTTGGCTTGCGCCAGATAACCGGCATAGTTGCCGAGGATGTCTTCACTCAGGCCGTCGTACATATTCAGCTCCAGGTGATATTCGTCGTACACCCACCCGCTGATGGTCAGCTCGTCCCGCTTTTCCTCAAACGGCTCGGCGTTCTCATAGAAGCGTACCAGGGCTACCCCCGGCTTATTAGGCTGCTCCTCCAGCGAGAATGCGTTGCTGGGCGCGTTGTCGCCTCTTACTCTCATTTCGCACGACCTCCTTCAGATGTTTTACTCCAATCGGGTCAATGTACTTCACCCGAATTGTATGACTATTGCAGTGCTTCAGTTGCCCGGCGCGGCTCAGTAGCCCGGAGGCCTGGGCGAACATGATAGGCTTTCCGGCGTCAAGCCGCTTTTTGACGCGGCGGCATTGCCGGGTGAAGCGCAGGAAATTCCGCTTGCGCAGAATGACATGAGTGCGGGAAAAGCGGTAGCCGACCGCGCTCACCATGCGCTTTGCCGTGGGATAGATTTGCCAGTTCGCTTTCATGGACAGGCCGAGCCGCTGCTGCATGAACGCGGCGATCAGCTTCCGCGCCTTGTGCAGCTGCTTCTTATTCGGCCCGAGCAGGGTGATGTTGTCCATGTAGCGGGTCATATACTTCACGCCCGGCAGCGTCATGATGTACTGGTCCAGAGACTCCAGGTAGAAGTTTGCCAGCCATTGGCAGATGTAATACCCGATAGCCAGCCCGCCGCCGCAGGATTCGATGATGGAATAGACCGTCCGCAGAAAGCGCTTGTCCTTGATCTTCCGCGCAAGAGCCCAGATCAGGCGCTTGCCGGAGATGCTGGGGTAATACTGCGCGACGTCAAGCTCCGCGGCGTACTTCGTTCCCTTCGGGTCGTTGCGAAGCGCGCCGCGGATTTTCTTGTAGATATGCTTCCCGCCGCGTCCCGGAATGGACGCACAGGACCACGGGTGCATACCGCGCATAAGCACCGGCTTCATAGCCGTCACAAGCATCCATTGGATCACGCCGTCCGGCCAGAATGGGACCATCTTGATCTTACGGTGTTTCTCGCTGCTCTCATCATAGATCTCGCGGATCTTCGGCTCGGACGGTACAAAGCTCTCGGTTGCGACCAGCTCATAGGTCTTTTCGACATACCCGTCCAGGTCCGCCAACACAGGGGCGATGTCTTTACGACTCCGGCGCCCCTTTGCCGCCTCCTGAATGACAGCGCGAATGAAGTCCCGGTCAACCATCTTGTCGTAGAGATAGCCGACTCGTTTCGGCATAGGATTTTCCCTCCGTCCTTGTTTGCCTGCGAGGTTATTCGAGCCGAAGCCTACTAAACCCCGTCCTATGCGGCAATATTTTCACCAAGCGGTGAGGGAAAGCCTGCGCCAGTCAAAAGAAAAACAAGTAGTCGCGCGCCGACGTTCGAGTTCGTGTTCGACGAGGTGTTGTTCGCGTTGAAGTAGAAAAGGCCGGCATTGCCGCCATTGTTCCAGTTGCCACCCACAAAGAGGACACGCCAGCCAGAGTTGTAGTTGGCGTAGAAATCAAGCCCTCGGCGCATGGCGCAGACAGTCCCGGAGATAATTATACCTCCGGCCTGCCACGCATACGGAAAAACGGGAGAAAATAACAGAATACGTTATTTTCAAAAATCGTGTCGACGGGGCTTCGCCCCGTACCCCATTCAGCTTTTGGGCTTGCGCTTATGCCGCCAGCTGGTGCAGGCGGGAAATCTCCGGGGGCTGCGGCCCCCGGTCCCCCATTAGGGGTGGAAAAGGAGTCGCGCGCCGACGTACGAGTTCGTGCTCGACGAGGCGTAGCTCGCGTAGAAGTAGAAAAGGCCGGCAACGCCGCCATTGCTCCAGCCGCCACCCACAAAGAGGACACGCCAGCCAGAGCTGTAGTAGGCGTAGTCCGGAATATAGGTTGTTTCGCTTCCTCCGACCCCCGTGGGGAAGAACGCCCAGGGCATGGCAGCCGCTACGCCGATGGCCGTGATGTACCCATCGCTCTGTATCTTGGAGCCGATGTTCGTATAGTTGGCCGCGGTGTCATCTGCATAGCTCGCAGGGTTCAGGCAGACATATACCGTTCCGTCGGAGAAGTTGATCCCGTCGATAAACTCGAAGACATTGCCGTAGGGATTCTCGATGTGCCGGTACTGGACGGCGGTCTTTCCGTTCGTCCCAGCTGCGCGTCCGGTATGGTAAGTCATGCTGTCCGTGCCGCCGGAAGAAATGGCAGAGCTGTTGCCGTCGACATAGCCGCGCCCGATTTTGCTCTGGCTGTCCCAGTCGGAAAACTCCACCAAATAGAGCAGCCAGACCGCGCACCAAGACGCGAAGTCATACTCGCTCCACTTGCTACCCTTTCCTCTGGCACCGGAACGAGCCGATGCGCGGGTCAGGTTGACCAGCGGCGCAGCGCCGGTCTTGGAATAATGGCCGGAGATCGTGTTGTAGCGGCCGACATACTTGCCGGAGCCGGGGTGCTTGGTGAAGCCGCTCTTGGCCTTATCCGCGATGTAGAAGTACCGTTTCTTGTTGGCGGCATCGTCGATAATACGGAAGTAATACTCGGGGATGAAGACAACGGTATCGTAGCTGCTTCGAGAGAAGCCGCTCTGCCCCTTCTTGTAGCTTACGGCATTGTTGATGATGTTGTACTCGTCCATGCCGCTCCACGGGAGATAGTTGTCGAAGGGAGAGCTGCCGGCGCCGGTACCGACCGCAGGCGCGGGATTCGTGGTGATGTCGACATTGACCAGTCCGTTCGGATCGGTGGACTTTTTCAGGCGGGTCAGCGCCGTCGACTGTGCATTGTAATTCCAGCAGACACCGAAGACCTTGACATAGGACAGCTCCAGCGTATAGCCGGTGTAGGAGCTGCAAGCTACGCTGCCGGTGGCCGTCTCGCCGTTCTTGGTGGCGGTGACGCTCCACGTGCCGGTGTTCGGCAGGTAGAACTTTGCCGTTCCGCTGCTGGTGGCCGTGAGTGTGGTGGAGCCGTTGACCGCCTTGACCGTAGAGCCGCTGTCGATGGTGACGGTGAGGGTGCAGAACTTCACCGTTGCGGTGTAACTGCCGCCGGAGGTCGACACCGATGCGGACGCCGTGGACGAGGATACCCCGCTCTTGGTGGCCGTCACGGAATAGGTGCCGGCATAGTTGACGGTCAGCGCACACTTGCCGTTGCTGCCGCAGGTGCCGGTATACTGCTTCGTGCCAAGCGCGGCGGTCACGACTGCGCCGGATTCCGCCGTTACGGTCAGCGTAGCCGCGAAGTAACTCAGCGTCACCGCGTACTGCTTGACCTGATCCACGACCACAGTCTCGGTGGCGGTGGTCTGCCCGTTCAACGTGGCATACAGCGACCATGTACCGTAGCCAGGGAGATCAAAAACGCATTTACCGCCGACGCTGGTGCCAGTCAGCGTAGTCTCGCCGTTCGTACAGGTGATAGCTGATCCGGTGGCAACAGAGACCTCCAGCTGTGGAGCCACGCCGCCGCCCTTTGGCTTTTCCCATGTATATACGCCGGTCTGATCGTTGGCTGCCGTGCAGTAGAAGGTCTGCATGGTATCTGTGTTCAGATACGACTGGCCGACCGAGCCCTTCGTGCTGGAGGTCGGATCGGTCTTGCCGGTGAGTGGCTTACTTCCGTCCAGCCCCTTGGAGAGCGTGTCGAGGTCGCCGGAAACGCCATCAAGGAAGGTGTCGAGCGATTCGCCGTTATAGGTCAGATCGGCCGCGTCGCTGGCGCCGGACAGCTTCCACTGATACTTGCCGCTGCTGTCCTTGCCGCTGCAGACGTATTCCTTGCCCGTAGCGCTGTCATAGTAGTGCTGCCCTGCGGTACCCTCGGTCGTGTCTGTCGGCGCTCCTGAGCCTGTTGCAAGCGGATAACCGTAGTCCTTTCCGGCGACTGCCGCAGAGATATTCCCGTTCCCGTCGCCCAGCAGCAGACCCTTGACCATGATCTTGTCCTGCTTGGTCTTTACCGCCTCAGCGATGGCGGCGGACATATCGCCCTGTGTGACGCAGGCGCTGGTGTCGACCGTCACCGTCCATGTGCCGGTATTCGAGCAGGAGATCAGAGCGTAAAAGGTGTAGACGAAATCCGGCGATTCTGTCTTGCTGGGAATGGGAACGCCCTGCTCCAGCTGGAACAAGGCGATCATGGCGGACGCTCCTCCGTCCACGCTGGCAGATACGCGGAACTGATTCAGCGTATAGGCCGTATTCGGCGCAGCGATGCGGAGCTTCAGACGAATGCCGGAAGATACCCTCTCGCCGCCCAGCAGGCTCGCGGTCTGCTTTTCATTGACGAGGGCGGTCTGTGCCATCATTGCCGCCGCCGCGACGGTGCCCTGCCCCGCAGCTGCGCTGTCGAAGTTCAGGGTCTTTTCATTCACCCACTCATTGAGCAGGCTGTTGCCGGCGTTGGTGATGACGCCGTTCCATGTTGCCATAGTAAAACACCTCCGTGTCAGTATCGAATGGCGGCCGCGCTGTCGACCAGCTCGCAGCCGATACAGGCCGCGCCGAAATACTCTGTTGCCAGTCCTCCGGCGTCGTAGTATTCTACCTCGTCCAGCACCGAGCGCAGATTCTTGTAAAAGTCAACGCGGTCGATCACGCGCTGATGTCTGACGGGGTCGACATCCTCATAGGTGGCGTCGATCAGCAGCTTGAAGTGGTACGGCTTGCCGCCGTATTCCCACCATTCGCTGACCTGCGTATCGGGGTAGATGGCGGAGATCGCCAGCACGACTGCCGCCTTGGTGCCGAGCCTGCGGTGAACATTCCATGAGTCTTTCAGCGTCCGGCGCTTTTCCTCCAGGGTGTAGTTGGCGTCCCACCAGTCAACCTTGAAGTCGTTCGCCAGAATGTCCAGCAGCTCGTTCGGGAGCCGGTCGATCTGTGAGTAGATCGACACGCGCTCGATCTCGCCTACGCGGGCAGCCAGCACCTCGGCAACGGCAGAGGCAAGTGCTGCCATATTGTCGTCGTTGGCAAGGACTGCCGGCAAGGAGGCCAGCAGGTTTTCCTTCGTGATGCCGTGCGCTTTATTCATCCTCATAGCCCCCATTCGTGGCTGTGATGGTCCCGACCGACGCAACCTGCGGCGTCGTGTCGTCGGAGCCATCCCGCAGCGTGGTAAAGACCGGGCTGGTCAGCGCCACGCGCTTGATGCCGGTCTGCATGAGCTTTCCGATCAGCACGGAGGGGTTGATGTCGCGCCCCAGCTTCCCGCACTGCCACGCGACGAACTCAGCCACGGCCTTGTCGACCGCAGCCTTGATCTCTGTGGAGCTGAGGGAACTGTCCTTCGGCACATAGTAGGTGAAGGTGATATTGTAGCTCACCTTCTGCGGGTCCTTGACAGAGACCTTGTCCGTCAGCGGCCGCACCGTGTCATCGTTGCAGGCGGAAAGGACAGCATTCTTGATCTCCGTGGTAGCGATGGTGCCGTCGTCCATGAGGACATAGAGGTCCACCGCTCCGTCGCTGGGGCTGTTCGCCACCACGTCGGCGATCTTGGTGCTGACCTGCTTGGCAAAGTAGATATACCCGCCCTTGGCTCCGGCGCAGCTGTAAGCGTCCTGACTGGCGCGCATCAGCTCATAGAACTCGTCGTCAGTGGCCTGGTCTGCGCCGTCATCGCTGGCGGTGAGGTTTTCGCAGCGCTCACAGTAGTCGAACAGGTCAACGAAGGTGTTGATCTGTCCTGCTGCGTAGCCGTTGCCGACCGCACCAACAGTCTGGCAGCGGATCTGCACATCGGCATAGGTCTCGCCGATGGACACATAGGCATCCGCGACCGTCTCCCATGTCAGCGTACCGCTGGCGTCGGTGACGCGCGTACCGGAAGGAATGAGAATCGCCGTGGTCTGTGCCTCGGAGATATGGAAGCGCTCGGTGCAGACCGCAGCCTGCGCCGCCGGGCGCTGCGTGACATAGAACAGCTCGGCCAGCGCGTCCAGGTTTTCCCCTTCCGCGCGGCTTGGGATATTCTGATTGCCTGTGTAATTGTTCAGCCCGCGCTCCTGGATCACCACGGCGGCCACGAACTGGATAAACAGCTTTTCGGGGCTGGCGGGCTTCACGCTGACGCCGGTGATTTTTTCGTAAATGGAGATCAGCAGCGATTCCACCGCTTCGGTGTCGGTAGAAACAAACTGATATCCCGTATTTCTCTCACTCATTGATGATGTTCACCTCCACGGTAGGGATCAGCCTGCCCGGGGCGTTTCTGTCGGCCGCAAAGGTCACATTCACCACCTCGGCGCGGGGCTCATATTCTTCCACTGCCTCTTTGACCTCGGAATACATCATAGGCATAGCTACCGGCAGAGGCTTATCCACGAACTTCTGAGGAAGACCGAAGCCGCGATACAACGGACAGGTCCCCTGCCGCGTGGAAAGGATAATGGCGATATTCTGCAAGACAGAGCGGACGGTGTCAGTCTCGTTGAGCTGCACCGCGCCGATGTCAGATGCGGTCACCTTGTAGCTCATGGCAGCTTTACCCCCTCAGATACTCTTGCAGGCTGACGGACACGGTGGCGCTGGTGACGTTGCCGCGTCCGTCATAGGTTTTCATCTTCATCTTGTGATCAAGCACGGACCAGCGATATTTCCCGTAGCCCTTGTTGCCGATCACCAGCGGGACGGCGATGCCGCCGCGCTCATAGTTCCACAGCTTCACGACCTCGGCGATAGGATCAACGCCGAGGTAAGCGGAGAGAACGATGTCGAAGGTCATCTTGTCGGGGTCAAGGCCGGTGAACTCCGTAAGGGCGTGTGTGCCGTGCCGCTGATGGGTCGCGTACCGGGCAGACCCAGACCAGGTGACATTATTGATCGTTTCGATCGTGCGGTCAGACACCGTAAAAACGATGTCGCCCAGACAGCCGACCATTCCCATGCTCAAAAACCTCCTAACACAAAACCGTCCCCGTTGAATACCGGAAGGTATAGGCAGAGGACGCGGTCATTCACCTTCGGCATCCAGTAGGTCAGATGCGAGCCGGGCAGGTGGTCGTGGTCGGGGAATTCGCTGGCTGTGCCGCCGCCGGTGAAGGTGTCCGTGATCTCATGCGTGTGCTTTGCGTCCGGCTTTATGTAGAAATTCGCTTCGTAGTGCTGGAGCACATAAAGCCAGTCCGAAATGATGCCTGTGTCCTTAAACTTGACACGAGCCCTGCGCTTTGCGCTGTCGACGGCCGTTACCGTGCCGGTCTGAACGAGCCTCGAAAGGATATTCTGCAGTTCGTCCATCAATATCCCTCCAATGTCTTGCGCAGCTTGACCTGCGTGGTATAGCCGGACGAGCCGACCGAGTGCGCAGCCTGCTCCACAATGTATTTCCCGTCCCACGCACCCCAGCCGGTGAGCTTGGCTGTGACGCCGGCCACGATATCCGGATTGCCGGGCAGCGTAAAGGTCGCGGTCTTTGCGTACTTGTTGTGCAGCCGGAGATATTTTTCGGCCTTGGTCTTGGCCTCGGCTACGCTTGCCACCTTCGCGGTGATCTCCAGCTGCTGGTTGTTCTTGGCCTTGTCGTTGTAGTCCTCGACCTTGACGGTGGCCTCGATGCACTTCCCTGTGCCGGGGTCTGTGTAGCTGACGCGGCAGGAAGCGTACTGCGTTCCGGCCGTTCCCGCGTTCAGCTTGTGCTTGGTGTAGCTGCCGCTGCCGCGGACGATGGTCAGCACGGGGGATTTCTTCTCGTAATCCTCCTGGTCGAAAAGTACGATCAGGTTATTGGTGGCTTTCAAAGAGATGCCCGCCTCGTGGCACAGCTTGGAGAGAAAGGCGATGTCGCTCTGCTTGTACTGCTCCACGCGGCCATAGGACGGGTCGCTGTTGGCGAGGAACATACAGGTCATTCCGTTGGCAGCGGCCATCTCGTTTGCGATGCCGGAAAGCGTGTAGGCCTCCCATGCCTTGGATTTCTCCGTCTGGCGGATCTGTGCGCTGTACGGAAGAGCCGTCGCCTTGATGGTGATGGTGTTCGGCGGGCCGGAGGCGTCAACGCTGTCCAGCTCAAACTGTCCGCAGTCCAGCACCTTATCCCTGCCGCCGCCCGTCCAGTTCTCCCGAACGAACACGGCGCTGATCTTGAAGCCGGCGCCGGAAGCAGAGGCAGGAGCGGCGGCAGAAGCATCGCCGCCCCCGCCGCCGGATTCCTTGATGTACGATGCGCTGACATAGGCGGTTTTGCCGTTATAGCTGACCTTCGCCCAGCCGTTTTCGATGCCCTCGACCTGCAGCTCCGCGCCGCAGACCAGAGCACCGTATTTACCGTAGCTGGTGCTGGGGCCAGAGCGGACATTCAAGCCGCTTTTGGCGGTGACCTTGTAGGACTTTGCCGCACCATCGGTCTTGGCCTTGGAGGACGCGGACAGGCTCCCTGCGGAGGCTGCTGCGTCGATGGCATCGGCCAGCCACTTTTTGAGCCATATATCATCGCGGTCCTGAAGCTTCAGCTGCAGATCGTCGGTGCCGTCCGCCTCCTTGTCGGTGTAGGTGGCCGACAGGAAATAGGGGCGCATACTGCCGGTGATGTCCGCGCCCTGGAAAAATATCTGCGCCGTGACGCGGCGCGCCTGATTCGGGCTGCTCATCCGACCACCTGCTTCCACGGGGGCAGGGCATCGCCGACATCCTCAGCAGGGTCGGGCAGCTTCAGCACGATCCCGGCCGGAAAGGTGTAGTACCCGAGATACTGCGGATTGAGATTCATCAGCCGGTCGGTGTACGCTTCGCTCCCCAGCTGGGAGAAGGCGATGCTGTCCCACATATCGCCCTGAATGGTGGTGTAGGTCTTACTCATTTGTAGGCCCTCCTTGCGGTGTCGATGCCGGCCTCCTCCATGACTTCAAGGACGCGCTCGGCGAACTCGTCTCCGTACTCACGCAGAGCTTCCACCGTCTCGGGCGATGCGCTGCCGTTGATCTGAAACACGATCTGCAGCTCCACCGATCCGGCGCCGGAGCCTGCGCCCGGCTCTGCCGAAAGCGCGCCGTCGCCATGGATGGCGTGCAGTGCCTCCAGCAGCTGCGGGGCGAAGGTGATGGCCTGGATCTCCATGCTCTCGCGCATAGCGGCGGTCTCCTCGGCGGTCATGACCTGCTCGCCGCCGTTGAAGTAGACCAGCTCTGGGCCGTTTTCGCCGACGAGGGCAAAGCCGGGTGCGGCGGACTGCGTACCAACTGCGTAGCCAGGAATGCTGCCGGCCGTTCCGGTACCGGACGCGGACAGTGCGGCTCTGGCTGCGGCGGCGACGCGGTTGTAGGCAGCGGTCACCTGGGGCAGCATACCGACAGCTCCGTCGATAAAGCCCTGAATGGTGGCCTGCGCGCTTGCCTTGGCCTCGTCGCCAAGGTCCATCGCTTCAATGTCCTCAGCAAGCGCCGTCTGCAGCTCGTCCATGGTGGCCGTGAAGTCGGTCTTGAGGTCGGCTACGCTCCCCGCTGCGTTCTGCTGCTCCTGCTGCAGAGTCTTCCAGTTGGCTACCATCGTGGCCAGCTGCTCGTCGGTGGCGCCTGCCATGCCGGCGATCGCGTTCACGCTGTCGGAGCTGCCGTCAGCAAAGGAGGCGATCATGTCGCTCAGTCCCTCGATGTCGGCGCTGCGGTCAGTCAGGGATTGCAGGTTGGCGTTGTAGTCCTGCCAGTAGGTGATCTGGCTCTCCAGTGCAGAATTGATGCTGCCTGCGCTGGTTGCAACGACCTTTGCGGCCTCGTCCCAAAGCTGATACTGTCCGGATATGCTTTCGTATGCCGCGCTGTACGCCTCGTTGTAGGACTCCACAAGGGCGTTGATCTTTTCCTGCACGCCGGAGATGGCAGCCTGGAACTCGCTGACCTGTGCAGCAGCCTCCTCGGACGCGCCAGTGCCTTCGTTCATGGAGGCGGTCAGATTCTTGACCGCCTCTTCCGCGAGGGCGATCTCCGCCTCAGCATCGGAAACGGCGTCTGCGTCCTCCTCCATCGCCTTGTTGTAATTCTTGATGGACTTCTCAGCCGCCCATATCTCGTTGTTGGTATCGTAGATGGAGTTTTGCAGGTCGTAGTATTCCTGCGAGAGAAAAGCGGTCGCATCGGTGTAATAGCCGTACTGGTCGTAATAGGCATCCGCCTGCTTCTGCGCGTCTGCCCATAGCGCATCCATCTGCGCGTAGGTATCAGACAGCTTCTGCTGGGCGGCCTCCAAGCTGTACTGCGCCTTGGTGAGCCCGATGCTGTTTTCTTCTGCCTCAATCAGCACGGCGGAATACTGGGAGTACAGCTCGGTGAGCTGATCCTGATAGGCCTGCTGCATGGCATTCTGCTTCCACGCCTCGGTGTTGGCGCGGAGCGCTTCGGTGCCGCCATTGATGGTGTCGGTTTCGAGGTCGATATAATCGGCCAGCTCCGGTACCACCTGGCAGAGCAGAGCCAGGGTGTTGTGGTACTGCCTGTGCTGCTCGTCGGTATTGAGCCCCGCCGCCTCCATCTCCTCCAGCTTGCCGATGTAGGTGTCTGCGACGCCTGCAGCGGCCATGGTGGAGGTAACAGTATCGTCATAGGTGGCCTTGGCCTCGTCCATCGCCTCCCGCATTCCTCGGGCGGCTTCGGTCAGCTCCTTCACACTGGGTACGGCGTCATTCGCCGCAGCGGTGGCCAGAGCAACGATGCCCGCCGTGATTGCGGCCACGGCAGCGGTAACGCCCATGATGACATTGACGCCGGGGATCGCCGCAGTGAGAATTGCACTGGCGGCTGCGGCTATCTTTGCAGCGACCGCATAGGCAGCCAGCGCGGCGACGACCGCGCCGATCACGCCTGCAAAGGCGGTGATGGCATTGACCAACGCCGGGTTCTTCTGAATGAACGCCGTAATGCTGTTGAGGACCTTCGTGCCGACGCCGTAAGCCTCGCTGAGCGCGGGAGTATAGGCGTCGCCGATGGCTACCTTGAGGTTGTTGTAGGCGTTCTGCATCATGGTCAACCGGCTCTGCGCGGTGGCGTAGCGCTTGTTGGCCTCGTTGGTAAGGGCGGTGTTTTGCTGCCAGGCGGTATTTGCAGTGTCCACCGCGCCGGTCATCTGGTCTGCGGCAAGACCCAGGGCTTTGAGCATATTGCTCTGCCGGATGCCGGTCAGCCCCAGGTCTTCCAGTACGAGGACGGTGCTCTCGCCCTGCTCGTCCAGCTTGCCGAGCCCGCCGATGAAGGAAGTCAGGGCGCTCATGGCGTCGTTCTTCCACGCAGAAGAAAATTCTTCGGAGGACATACCCGCGATGCGGGCGAACTCCGCGAGGTCGTCCCCACCCTTTGCAACGGCCTTTTCAATGGCGTTGAGCGTCTGGGTCATGGCGGTACCGCCCGCCTCGGCTTCGATGCCGACAGAGGACATCGCCGCAGCCAGAGCCATGATCTCCGGCTCGGTCAGTCCGGCCAGCTTACCCGCCGACGCCAGGCGCGTACCCATCGCCACGATCTCGGATTCCGTTGTGGCGAAGTTGTTGCCAAGGTCAACGATGACAGAGCCGAGCCGTCCGTAATTGTCCGTTGCCATGCCGGTAATGTTGGCGAAGCGCGCAAGGGAGGTTGCTGCCTCGTCAGCTGTCATGTTGGTGGCAGTGCCGAGCATGGTCATGATCTCGGTGAAGTCCAGCAGGGCGTCCTTTTGGATGCCGAGCTGTCCCGCGGCTTCGGTTACCGCCGCGATCTCCTCTGTGGTGGCGGGGATCTCCGTGGACAGCGCCTTGATGGAATCCGACATTGCCGCCAGTTCCTCGTCTGTGAGGTCTGTGGTCTTGGCGACGCCGGTAATGGCGCTCTCAAAGTCCATCGACGCCTGCGCGCAGCTGGCGAAGTATTCGTAGATCTCTTTCAGGGCGACGGCGATGCCTGCGGCCACGATGGCCTCGTGTACCTGATTAAAGGCCTGCCCCGCCTTGTCGCCGAAGGTCATAGCTTTATCGGCGGCCTCGCCCTGCTTCTTTTTCAGCGTGTCGATCTTGCCGGCAAGCTGCTCGGAGCTGTGGGAGAGGTCGTCGGTATTGACGCCCGCCTCTTCCAAAGCCCCGCTCAGCTCGTTCAGCTTTGCCGTCTGCTTCTCCAGCGAGGCGGAGGTCTTGTCGATCTGAAGCTGCTTTGCCAGCAGCTTGTTCTTCATGTCGGCGGACTCGTTGCCGGTCTCCTCCATCTCCCGCTGAATATTGTCATATTGCTGCCGCAGCATTTCCAGCCGCTTCCGTGTCGCTTCCACGGCTGCCTGCTGCTTTTGGAATGCGGAAATATCCGCCTGTGTCTTGGAGAGGGCCTGGACTTCCTTCTGCATGGACACAATTTCCTGCTGAGCGGCCTTGAAGGTCTTGCTGTAACTGCCTCCAAGCTGCGCGTTCAGCTGGAATAGCATCTCATACTCTTTGCGGCCTGCCATAGACGGCCCTCCTTTCAGATTTATTTATTCTTGCGTCGCTCCCGCGCCTCCTTCACAAGCTGGTTGCTGACTCTGATCCACTTGCACAGGGACGGCAGGGGCAGCGACAGCCAGTAGGAAACGGGGGTCTGATTGGTTTTCGCCATCGTAAGACATTGCCTGCGGAGCCAGACGCCGCCGTCGCCGGTTACAGCTCCGATGCCAGCAAAAAAGAGCGGGCCTTGCCTCTGACGCGGTTGAACTCGAAGATGGGCAGGGCGCGCAGGGCGTCGTCGCCGATACGGCGGGGATGGCCGCTGGCGTCAATGATGGTATTGGTGCAGGCTCGCGCCGCCATGCGCACCAGGAACTGGCCGGAGAAGGTAGGCGAGATGGTGGGCTTGCCGATGGCCTGAAGCTCGTCCTCGATGGCAAGAGCGTCATCGCCGGTCAGCCCCTCAAAGTCGAAGTTCAGCTCGTCAAAGGTCTGCCCCTCGTAGGTGAAGGGTCTTTTCAGCTTGAGGGTGTAGTTGCCTACGCTCTCCTTGGCCTGCGCCTCGGCGGCGGCGTACTCGTCGTGATCGACGGTGGAGAAAGCGTCAGCGGGAACAACGGTCTTGTTGATATCAGCCATGGTGATAACTCCTTTCAAATCTCAAAAAGATGCCCGGAGCGGATGTCCCGCCCCGGGCTTTTGTCAGGTCTCTTACATGCCGAGCGCCTTGCGGACGTCGGCCAGGTAGTCGGTACCGTTGACATAGCAGATGAAGTTGAGCTGGTCGACCTCACGCACCTTCTTGCCGTCAATGTAGGTCGCCCAGTAGCGGACGGCGTACTCGCCGGAGCCGTTGGAGGGCGCGGCGGGGGCGACGGAGCCGCCCTTGTCGCTCTTGGGAATGACCACAAGAATGTGCTTGACGGCGCGGACGACCACCTTGCCTGCCACGACATCTTCGTCCTGCTGCGCAACGCGCAGGTCGATGGTGTGACGGCGAGGCTCGGAGAGCTTCACGCTCTGATCGGTGACGGTGCGGAAGTTAAGGCCCAGCGTCATAGCGTCGAAGTGGCCGAGAATGACCGCCTCCACATTGCCGGCAATGCCGGCGCCAGAGATGGACTGCGTCAGCGCGGTCAGGTCAGGCAGGGTCGCCTGTGCCATACCGACATATTCAACAGAGTCCTCGTAGACCTTGAAGTTGATAATGCTCTGATCCATGATTCAAACCTCCTTTTAGCCCTGCAGGGCGCTGGTGACATAGCTGGCGTCATACTCCAGCACGAAGTCGATCTCCTGAGCAGGAGAGGGCGGCGTCATGTAGACATGGAGCTTGATGATGCCGGCCATGAGGTTGGTCAGCGGGTTTTCGTTCTCCAGCATCTCCACGCGAGCGCCCAGAAGGTAGCCCATACCCACCAGACCGTTGAGCCAGATGTTGGCGGAATCGAGAACGGTGTCGATCAGGCGGCGGGTCATAGGCTTGTCCAGCTTGCTCCAGAAGGTCTTGACGAGGGAGTTGCCGACCCAGCCGAACATACGGCTGACCGGGATAAAGTAATCCTTGACATCGGTGTTGGAGGGATAGCAGGCGGTGTAGTTGCCCCACGCCACCCAGCCGCTCATGAAGTTCAGCGCAGTATCCACGCCGATGCCGTTGAGGTAGTTGGCCTGCGCAAGCGTCAGGTTGACCTCGGTGCCGTCCTCCAGGCAGAGGCCGTCGCACTGCAGCCCCTTATTGGAGGGAGACTCGTAGGGGCAGCCGCCGTTGCCGGTGTCGATCTGCGCCATCAGCCCCGCCATCTGGGTAGACAGGTGGAACTTATAATCGCCCAGCTTCGCCATCGGCCAGAAGGCGATCTCGTCCTCGTCGGCGATGTTGGCGGCGTTTTTCTTGGTGAGAACATCGGAATAGGCACGCGCGCCGGAAGCACCGCAGTCGATGTCGATCAGCGCCTTGGCGCGGAACAGGCCGTTGATGTTGCCTGCCTTGGCGGTCATTGCAGCGGCCACGGTAGACTGCTGAGAATAACCGGGGGCGCACAGCAGATCGGGGACGATGCCCAGCAGGGTCAGGCACAGCTCCACATTCTCCATCGCGGAGGCGATGTCAGATGCGGTGACGGTGGATGCCTTGACCTTGTTGTAGGCGATGTTTACCTGCTCGGCATCATAGGCGCTGCCGGTAGACAGCAGCTCCACCACCAGATGCTCGCCGCTGTAATAGGCGTTATAGTCGGTGCCGGACACATAGGCAGAGCCGGTACCGCCGGCAGGCTTGATGACCAGAGCGGAATCGTTGATGGCCGCGATGGGAAGCTTTACCTTGTGCTCCGTCACCGCAACATCGGTCGCGGCAGACGCTTCCTTTGCGGTGGCGATATCCAGAACATTGCAGAAAATGACAGGCTGGCAGGCGAACAGCTTGAAGTGCGAATACATGAATTCGCAGAGCGTGTAGGTTGCCCAGTCGTCGGAGTAGCCCAGCTTCTCCACCGCCTCAGACCAGCTGGTGCAGAGAACAGGGGTGCCGGGGGCAGCAGGCTTATCCGCCGCCTGAACAGGAGCCAGACCGACCACGAAGGGGACGCCGGACTCCGCCACGACAGGGGTGCTGACGCTGGTAGCCTGCTGAGAGACATATACGCCGTGGTTCATTGAAATTTCCTCCTTACTTCATGCCCTTGGCCAGCTTGTGATAATTCACATACAGCAGGTTCCCAGGCGTTTTGACTTTGATGCGGTCGGCGGGGAGCGTTTCGTCACTCACCACCAGCGACGCGATCAGCGGGTGCTGCTCGATCACCGGGGCAAGGGAGTCAAGGACTTCCTTCCGGCCGCCGCGATAGATGGTGCCGCGCTGGATCACGCCCATCATGGTCGGACCGAGATAGACGCAGAAGCCGCCGGTGTCGGCGACCTTCTTCGGCGCGGCAGGCTTTTTCTTTGCCGTCTTTGGTGCGGCGGTCTGAGCCGCCGTGTCGATGATTTTTTCGCTCATAGGTTAACCTCTCTTTCCACAGGGGGAAGCATCCATGTGGAGATCATTTCCCCCACGAAATAGGGGGCGGTGTCATCGGGATAGACCAGCGTTTCAAGCCCCGCCTCCAGGTCAAGGGTAAACTGCCCCCCGATCACGACCTGCCTGAGCATCGCAATGCGCAGCCGTTCCATGAGATTCAGAAGCATCAGCCCGCCCTCCTGCTCGTCATCGTTATAGACACAGCAGATAGACCGGACCTTGGCGCTGGAGGTCACACGCTGTCCTTGCGGCTGTTGATCCATGCCGGTAATGACCTGGTGCAGCACATAGGGAGCCTTCTTGGTGGCAGAAGTGCCGTCCGGCAGGCGCATCAGGTAGACCTTTGCAGGGCGGAAGATCTGCTCCGTGTCGCCCTTCTGCAAACGGGTCGGCATGATCAGGTCGGCGGTGACCTCCTCGGTAAAGGCCCGCAGGCGTTTCAGCAGAATGGTTCTTGTCATAAATCAGCCTCCCCATCCGTTCAGCACGCGCAGGATTTCATGCTCAACGCGCTTTTCGTAGGTGTCGCGGATCGTTTCGTCCATCTTCTCGATGACTTCTTCGTTCCGCATCATGTGTCCGGTAGACGGACCAAACTTCTGCTCCACAGGAAAGCGCGGAGAGCCGACGCGCTCGAAAACGGCAGTCGGGCCGAAAATGCGGGCCACGAATGCGTGTTGAAGCGTCGCAGCTCCGCCGTTGCGCTTTACCTGTGTCTGCACGGTGCCGTCCCGGCTGTATGTGGTGTTGAAGGTCAGCAGCGGGAGCACGGTGCCGGAGAAACTGATGCTCATACCCATCACGCCTCCCGCACCGCCTGTGATGTGGGTCTTGGAGTGAACTCTCCGCATGAATTCACCCTTGTTGATGGTGTACTCGGCGGCGGCGAACTGTCCGGCGCGGGTCTTGGCTGTATCTCCGGCGCGCCTCAACGCGGAGAACGCCGCTTTGTAAACGCCGCCGGGGATATTGTGCAGCAGCTTGTTCACGCGCTCCAGGCTGTCGTCGCCGACCTCGTTGACGCGGATAAAGCTCATTCGTCCACCGCCTCCAATTCCACGCGCAGCATACCCATCTCACAGACCGAGGACGCGACATAGAACTCCCGGAAGAAGCCTCCGCCGCCCTCCTGGTCGTTGATCCTGATACGCTGCCCCCGCTCCGGCTGCACCCCGCCGAGATCGGACAGGGCGCAGTGGAGAACGGAGGAAACGATGTAAAGCCCCTGGGCATGGTCGCTCATCAGCTGGCGGCGATCCTTCTCCTTCAGACCGGAGAGGACGATGGGAATATCCTCGTAGGTCGCCCCGTCATACTTGACGGTGCGCTTTTCCGCGAACTCGTCGCAGTTGAGGAACACGCCGAAGTTGTCGCGGGCGACCATATCCTTGAAGCCACTCATACCACAGGCGCCTCCGGCGTCAGCACAGGGGGCGCTTCGCCGTCGTCCACGCCGTCGTCGTCCTCGGCGATCGCGTCCTCCAGCGGAACATCCGTAATGGCGGCGATCAGCTGCGCCTTGGTCTTGAGCTTAGCGGTGTCGATACCCATCTCCTTGGCCAGCTCCGTGAGCTTGGCGTTGGTCAGCGTTTTGAGCTGCTCGGGGTCAAGATGGGCGCTTTCCGCGCCCTCTGCGCCCTCGCCGCTGTTAGATGGGTCAGCGCCAGCCCCGCTGCCGTCCTCACCCGCAGGGGGCGTTGCAACAGCGGGAGAGGGCGTTTCCTCGGCGGGGCGGGCGACACACAGGGCAAAAAGGCGCTGCGCCTCCTCTTCGGAGACCTCGCAGATACCGCCGCGGTCGATGGGAATGGGGTGCTTCGAGCCATCCGGCCTGTAGCCGTATGTGCCGCAGATGATCTCAATTTTCGTCATAGCAGTCTCCTTTCCGCGCCGGGTCAGGACACAACTTCGGCCGCGTAGATGTACGGGCAGTAGTTGTGAGGAGCAGCCAGCGGACGCGCGCCCAGACGCAGCTTGCGGATGTCCGCCTCCTGGTTCAGAGAGAACTTCGGAACGCGGGTCGCCGCATGGGACGCGAACTCGGTGGAGCCGTAGTCGATCTGGGTGATCTGGCCATACATCAGATGGCCGCAGTCGGGGGCGGTGACCATGGCGGAGGTGGCGGGGAAATACTTCTGCTCCGCGCCGCTGTCGTCGATGTAGGTTTCGTCTACGGAGATCAGGTTCAGCTTGAAGCCGCCGAAGTTCAGCGTACCCATATAGACCACGCCATCGTAGCGGCTGAGTTCCTGGTCGATGGTACCGATGATGATGCCGCTGTTGCGGTCGAGCAGCTTCTGCACCTTCTCCATGTCGAGGATCGCGTCGGCTGCGTCAGAGCCGAGCACCAGGTCAACCGCGCGCAGGCCGCGCTTGGAGAGCTTGCGGCACATGGCCTTCACATCGCCGAAGAAGTCGCCGCCCGTGGCGTTCCACTTGGTGGCCACGGTATAGGTGTGGTCGCTGGCGTCATCGAAGAACTTGACATACAGCTTCTCGCCCTCGGTCTTGTCGTCGATGTAGGTCTGCATGGTGCAGGCGTTGTTGATCATGGTCTGCGCGCACATCCACTCCTCGCGGCGCACGATGCGGCGGTCCATGTCGGTCAGGTCACCCAGCTGCAGACGGGCCGCGCGCTGGGCGGGGGTGCTGTTGGCGTAGATGGCCTCGCCGAAGCCGCGCTTGCGCAGCTCGTCCAGCGTCAGCAGGCGGGACGGAGCGATGAAAGCAGGCTGATACTCGTGGATCTCGTAGCCGCGGCGATCCATGGGGATATCGCCGGCGCGGGCGGAGACGAACGCGGCCATCTTGCGGTCGCCCTTGCGGTACTCAGTCAGCACCTTGTCGCAGGCGAAGATGTCGCCCTCCCCGGTGGGGAAGTAGCGGTCCTTGAAAAAGGTCTGCTGAGGAACGATCTCCTCGGTGATCGCCATCAGCACATAGGTGTCAAAGAAATTCAGTTCAGAAGCCATTGTTGATTCCCTCCTTAGTTGGCAGCGGCAGCAGCCTTGAAGACGATGCCGCGCATACGCAGGTTATCCTTATCACCATCGGTGATGGTGTAGCTGGCCGAGACCGTCACCTTGCCGATGTCGAAGCAGCCGGCGGTGTAGACAGCTACCTTCTCGTCGGCAGCGGTGCCGACCTCGATGTCATCACACAGAATGCAATCGGGGGTCAGGGTCTCGTTTTCCTTGGCCGTGCTGCCGAGAATGACCAGCTTGCCGTCGCCGGCGGTGCCGGAGGACTTGGCAAGGATGGTGCCGCGCTTGAGCGTGGCCGCAGCGGACAGCTTGCGGATAACGCCGCCGCGCACTTCGGGCGCGGGCTTGATGTCGGTGATCAGACCGTCAAAGGTCATGTCGCCGAGCTTCTGGCTCAGATTGATCATGGATTAGCCCTCCTTCTTCTTGCCGAGCAGGTCGGAGACCATGCTGCGGGCCTTGTTCATGCGCGCCTCGGGGGTCTTTTCCTCCTCGCCCTCGTCCTCGGGAGTTTCGACTGCGGGGGCAGGAGCGGCAGGAACGCCCTCTGCGCCGGATTCCTCGCCGTCATCTTTCAGATCGGCCAGGAACTTCTTGCCCTGCTTGGCGGCGTTCTTAGCCGCTGCCATCAGCAGATCGGCAGCAGAGCAAGGCTTATCGCCGTACTTTGCCTGCTGCACGGCCGTCGCGTCAAGCAGACCGGAGATCTCGTCGATCTCCTGCATGCGCGCACGCTCAGCCTGGATCGCGGTGTTGACCGCCTCGGTGTGATCGACGGAAGCACGGGCGTCGGCCTCCACCTGGGCGATCTCGTCCGGGTACTTCGCCCGGAGCTCTTCCTTAGTCATGGAAATTCCTCCTTCATCGCCGGTGACTTCCGGCTTGTTTTTATCTGTCTCAACCGGGGCGGAGGCCTCGGGTGTGACCGTGGGAATGTTGTCCGGCGCAAACATGCCGGGGGCAAGGTGCATCTGCCTCCCGTTCACGAACAGGCTGCGCCCGTCCGCGCTGGCGGCGATGCTGGTCGGCTCCGCGTCCTCGATCAATTCGTCCGCAAAGCCCTTGTCGATGGCCTCGCGGCCTGTCATATAGGTCGTGTCCGCCATCATGTGGGAGATCACCGTGGCTGACAGCCCGGTCTTGCGCGTGTAGACCTCCATCTGCATCTTGTCCCACGCCTCCTGCTGGGTAGCCTGTTCCCGCAGCTCGTCGGCGTTGTAGCCGCCCCACAGGAAGGTCCAGCATTTGTGGATCATGACGAGGCTGGAGGGATTGACCCTGACCGTATCGCAGGCGCACATGATAAGACTGCCGCCGCTCATGGCCACGCCGTCCACGATGCAGGTAAGCTTCGTGCCGTTCCGCGCCAGCTCCCGCAGGCGGTTGTGGATCATGTTGGACGCTCCGGCGTCGCCGCCGTAGCTGTTCATGCGGATAGTGATGGACGTGCAGCCGGAGATCTGCTTGAGGTCCTCCAAAAACTCGGAGAGCAGGATGTACTGCCCCTCGACGGGCTCGCCCCACCAGTTCGTGGGCTGCTCCTCGTAGATGTCTCCATACATGGTGATTTCGGCATCACTGCCGTCCACCGTGGCCATCGTATAGACCTTTTTCGAGATGCTGACGGCGGGAGACTTTCGCCCAGCTCTCTTTGCCGGAATACTCATGCGCTTTACCTCTTTTCTTTCCAGATATCGCTTGACGGAATGTAGGGACTGTTCAGCCACTCGCGGATTCCCGCGCGGCAGTTCTCGTTGCAGCGGCGCTCCATGTTCTTCGGGCAATAGGCGCAGTAGTCGCTTGCGTAGTTCCAGATGGCGAGCGCCATGCTCCGCACATTCAGGCTCTGCAGATGCTCGAAGTTAGTCTTCATCGCCGTCACCTTCTTTCGGCGATGCCGATACAACGGTGACCTTGTTGCCTCCTGCCTGTGTCAGCAGCTCGTTTTCACGCTGCAGCTGCTCCACGTTCTCCTCCCAGTCGCCGCCGCTCATTTCGCGGCTGACCTGCTCGTGGGTCTTGATGGCGTTGTCGATCAGCATGAGGGCGGCTTCTGCCTCCTTCTTGGGGTCAAGGCTGCCCTGCACGGGGCCGATCCAGCGCGCGCCGCACCATGCCTCCCGCACAAGGGGGTCCGTGAAGAAGCCGGGGGCGTTGATGCGCCCCAGAGCGACCGCTTCGGCCAGGAACATCTCATAGACCGGCTGGCAGAAGTCGTCCACAAACCACTTCCGGCGCATTTTGAATGCTTCCCACGCCTCCAACAGCGCGCCTCGGCTTGCGGAATAGGAGCTGTTGAACTCCTTGATCAGCACGTCGTAAGGCAGCTCTAAAGCTGCGCCGACCAGCTTACACAGCGTCTTGACAAAGGTCTCAAAGCCAGCGGTGGGGATGTTCGGATTGCCGAAGTTAACCTTTTCACCGGGGGCGAGGTGCGTCACCGTACCCGGTCCCATCTCGTACTCGTTGTCATCATCGGAGATGTTGTTCGCCACCGGTCCGCCGTCCGCGTTGACCTCGGCGGGGACGCCGGCAATATCTCCTGCGCCGACCTCGTTGAAGGGTGTATCGGAGGGGTCGGTCTCCGTTTCGATCCATGCAGTGAAGAAGCTCTGCACCAGCGCCGCCATCAGCTCGGACTCCGTATAGCGCCGAAGCTGGAGCAGCGGCTCGATGACCTGCGCCAGATAGGGAACGCCGCGGTACTGGTCCGGGCGCTCACTGTCCATGATGTGGAGAATGTTCGGCAGGCCGGTCTTGGCGCCGTAGGCCTCAACACGCTGCCACTTCTGCGGCTCGCTGGTGATCTGGTGCGGGTAGGTGTTGCTGATGTGATAGGCGACCACGCGGCCGTTGCTGTCCACCTCCACGCCGTCGTAGACCTTGTGGCCTGCGCCGGGCTTTCCCTCGGGGATCTTGCCCTCCACGAAGCCGCCGATGGTGACACCGCCGCCATATTCGCTTGGCGTGCAGGCGCGGTCCGCCTCCACGATGTGCAGCCGCAGGGTATAGGGGTTTAGCGGTGTTGCCGGGTATCGCTTGACCAGCGCGAACACGTCGCCGCTGAGCAGCCACGACTTCAAGGCGAGCTGCTGCAAACTCTCAAAATTGTTCAGGCCCAGCGCGTCACAGTTCTGCTTTTTCCCTGCCCACAGCCGGAATTCCATCTCCGCCGCGTGCTGCCACTTCTTCGCCGCCTCCGGGGAGATGCCCAGCACCTCGCGGTCCACGGACGCTTTGAGCGTCAGCCCCGTCCCGATGACCTTGGTGCGGTTGGTATTGATCGCCGCCGTAGCCACCGGCGCGGCCATGTAGAGCATTCGCGCCCTCTGCCGCAGGGTGGCGTTGTTGCGGTTGATGTCCTCATTGGGAGCGCCGCTGTCCGGAACAAATCCCTTGAGCGCCCGCCGCGTCAAGCTGGCCCCGGCTTCGCTGTACCCCTTCGCCTGCGGCGCGGCTGCGCGGCGGCGGTCTTTCTTGTTGCTCAATGCTTATCGCCTCCCGTTTTCGGAATAAAAAACAGGCCGCCCGGCGGCGAAAGGAGCAAACTCCGCCAGGCTGCCTGTGCAAAAAGCCCTTTCGGGCGCTTTGCCGGTATCATTTTCGTGACCTCACGAAAAAGGTCACCAGTCGCGGGGGACGATACCGAAAGCCTTTCTCGGCTTGCGGCCGTTCAGCTCCGCCGTCAGCTCATCGACCTTCTTCTCCGCGTCCTCGATCTCGTCCTTCAGATCAGGCAGGTCGAAGCGCGTCAGCTCGCGGTCGTCGATGACATAGCTTTTTACGCCGCCGTCCACAAGGGCCAGATATGCGGCGCGCAGCTTGGAAAGGGCGCTCTGCCAGAAGTCCAGCCGCGCCCGCAGTTCAACTTTATCCATATCGGACACCTCACCAATCGTCGTAGTATTTCTTCCTTCTTCTGCGCTTCGGCCTCTGCTTGGCGGCGGGAGGCGGCATGACAGGCGTTGCAACAGGGGCAGGAGCGCGTTCGCCGCCCGCCTCCTTTAGCCGCCTGTCTATCTCGTCCAGGTTCTTAGGAAGCGCCTTGAACGCCGCCAGCGCGTAGTTGCGGCAGTCCAGCGCCTCGTTGCGCTCGTGGCCGGGGATCTTCTTCCACTGCCACGGCTGCTTTTTGTTGGGGTCGTAGACCTTGACCTCGGAGAGCAGCCCTGTGAAGTAGCCGGAGCCGTAGTCATCCCGCTTGGGGAAGTGACAATATTTCGCGCCCGGCGTCTGTACGCGCAGGTTGTCCATGATGACCTCCTTGCCGGAGTCAACGCCGATCTGGTACTGCCAGCAGGTGCCGACCGCCGTCTGCTTGATGATGATCTTCTGCTTTTTCGGCGGCGCGGTGTAGGGCTTATCGCTGCCGGGCATACCCTTGATGCAGAACACCTTTTTGCCCAGCCGCGCCCGGCACTGCATACGGACCTCCTGCGTGAAGTGTCCGCCCTCGTCCACAAAGGACATTGACATTTTCAGCCCCACGCCGTTCTCAAAGCGCAGAACACGGTCAAATACCAGCTCGTCCAGCTGCGCCCATACGGCATCGTCGTCGGGCCGTCCCATGATGATGCCCTTCTCGATGCCCCACGTCTCACCAAAGTGGCCATGGCCGACGATCTCGTATTCCATGCGGTCGTCCTGGGTATCGACACCGGCCGTCAGAACAAGCACGCCCTCCGGCAGCTCAGCCGGGTATTCCTCCCGGCGCGCCATCAGACTGTCCTCGTCCTCCAGGTCTCCGCGATCCTCCCACAGCTCGCCGAAGCAGGTGTTGTAGACGACCTGCATCTTGCGGGTGCTGCCGATGGCGTTCAGGTATTTCAGAATGATGGATTCCCAGCTCGCCCACTGGCTGACAAAGGCGTTCAGCCAGAACGAGCGCGTGCCCTGCTCATAGGCGGCGGGGTTGTCCGCCTCCCATCTTGCCGGGGCGCGCTTCATTTCCGCCTCGGTGGAGATGCAGCCGCAGCCGGGGCAGGCATAGCAGACGCTGCGGACCTTGTAGGTCTTTTTCCCCGCGACGATGATCTCGTCGTGCTCAAAGCGGATGTCCGCCCATTGGATCTCGTGATACTCGCCGCAATGAGGGCAGCGGGATTTCCACCGCTCCATCGTGCCTGTCGCGTAGGCAGCTTCAATGGCGCTGGCGTTTTTGACGGTGGGCGTGGACACCTCGCCGCTTTTCGCGTTGTAGAATGTCGTCTGCCGCGCCATCGCCAGATCCCACGGGTCGCCCTCGTTACCGGCAGACAGCGCCCAGCGGTCGCGCTCGTCGCCCAGCACATAGCGGATAGGCTTTGACGCCAGAGCGTGGGCCTCGGTGGAGCCGCACATCGTGAGGATGCCTCCGGGGTAGGTCTTTTGCAGAATGGTATTGCCGCTGTCACGGCTCTTGGGGTCGCTGACCTTCTTTCGCAGCGTGGGGCAGTCGCGGATCATCGGCGCGATGCGGAGCTTGGAATACTCCTTTGCGTCAATGGTGGTAGGGTGGACAAACAGGATCGAGCCGGGGTCCTGGTCGATCACATAGCCGATGCAGTTATTGAGAAATTCAGACTTGCCGACCTGGGACGCGGCCACCATGACGATGTGCCGTATTTTTGGGTCGGTCCATGCATTCATCGGCTCGCGGAGATAGGGGGTGCGTTCGGTGCGCCACGGTCCGGGCTCTGCGGAGCTCTCGGCCGACAGGCGGCGATTCTTCTCCGCCCATTCGGTCACGGTCAGGTCGTCCGGCGGCTTCATGCCGGCCAAGACTTTCCCGATGACGGCATTCAGCCTCTTTACCCGCTCGCGGGCCTCTTTCTCCTCTATGAGCCGGCGCGTTTCCTTATCCGTCATCGACATCACGCCCGCTGTCAGCTTCCCAGGCCCTCCGCTCCCGGACGCGCTCCTCGTATTTCTTTGGGTCATAGCGGTAATTGGAGAGCTCCCGCATGGCCTTGTTGACCTCGCGTCGGATAATCTCGGCGGCCTCCGCTGGGGAGTTCGCCGAGGCCACGTCCACGGCCAGGCGGCCGGGCAGGGCCATCATCGCCCCGCGAATGGCATAGATCAAGTCGGTAGTCATCGCGGCCACGTCCTCGCTCCGGTGCATTTTGCCTTTCAGCTCCTCAGCCTCCAGCTTGGCAATGGTGGCCTTGGACGCCTTCATCGTCGTCTCCGCCACGCGGCGGGTCTTCTCCAGCTTCTTATCCTCTTCGTCCATCGGGCCGTCAGACAGGAACTTAACATACCGCTGGACGGAATCGGCAAGGAGGAAGCGCCCCTTGCTGACCTTTTGCAGCTGACCGTCCTCCGCCATCTGGCGAATGCGCCGTCCTGTGATGCCCAGGACGCAGGCCAGCTCTGTCGTGCTTACCTCTGTTTCCCCGGTAATGACATCAATAGCTTCAGACATGGCGCTCCTCCTTCCTTGCGCAGTCCAGCCGGCTTGACTGTCTGCGTAAATTGTGATATGGTATCAATAGTGCAAAACCATATCGCCTGAGGGCGCAAGACCTGACTGTTGCAGCAGTCGGGTCTTTTTTTATGTCCGAATGCGGGACTCACCAGAATTGCACTGGAGCACACAGGCCGGTACCAGCAGCTCTGTGCGAGACCCTTATCCCGCGTGTGGTCTTATATTTCATAGGAGGCCTTTATCTGGACTTCCTCCACATTTCCGCAGAGAAAGACGGATAAAGCGATGGGGGATTGCGGCAGGTACCGCCACAGGTGCCGCGCTTGGCACCAAAAGCAACGCCAAAGCGGAACGGAAATGCCAAAATTTTGCCTTGGTAACTACGCTTTTTTCGGGGTCGGCGAGCCCGCGGCGTGTGGGGCGGGGGTCGTCACAGTACCTTTTGCCGTCGTCGCCTGTTGCAACGCATTTCCCCGCCCTCAGCGCGACGATGCCGAGAGGGGGAGGGAGCAACACAGCCAGACGCAGATACGCCGCTCTCGTGCGATGTATGCGCCTGGCTGTGGTATTGTGTTATAACTTCGTCAGCAATTCCGCATGGCTATACCCCTTAACGCCCTTGGTCATCATGCCGAGGAAGTCATCACGCGAGAAATCAGAGAGCCGGAATACTTCTTCGGGTTTCATTCCGAGCTGTTTGCCGATCTCCTGAACGGACTTGCCCTCGTCCAGCAGCCGCTTTACGATGGCTTTCATCGGCTCAAGCAGATGTGTACCACGAGCACGGTTGTGTGTGACGGTGCCGTAAATATCCTCGGTCGCGTCATCATGCCGCACGATTACCACCGGCACCTTGCCTTTGAGCATGGTGTGCAGCGGCTCCTCTCCGGCCACGGTCCAGCGGTGAAAGCCGTCGATGATGGTGTAGTCGGGACGCACGACGATGGGAAGCGTCCAGCCATTGGTCATGATCGATTGCACCAGCAGTTTCAGATTCTCACGGTTGACCTTGTTGGGGTTGTAGTCATTGGGCTTGAGCTGCTCCCGGTCTACCCATTGCAGGGAGGATAACGGGGCGAACAGATCCGCGTCAGCCATTTGCCTCACCTCCCTTCCGGAAGCGCTTGGCGTAATCGGCATAGGCGCAGGATATGTCCTGATAGATGGCGCGCAGGGTGCGGAGCTTGGGATCACCAGCAGTCAGACCGCCGTACATTTTCTTGTAGTCGCGCGGCCGCGCCATTCCGTCCATCTGAATGAACATCTTGCGGTACTGCTTGGCGATCTTGCGCTTATGCTCCGTGTTGAAGAAGTCTCCCGGGCGGACGAACAGCATCTCCTTCAGGAGCGCACGGTAGTCCTTGGTGTCCTCGCCCTCCAGCTCCCGGCGCTTCCTTGTGGTGCGGTGGAACATTTCGCTGTCCCAGTACAGCATGGCAAGGTAGGCATTCGGCTCGCGCCGAAGGACGCGCTCCATGAGAGATGGGTCATATTCGCCCAGGTGTACCAGCACGGGTACGGTATCAACGGAGAAGAACTGCGACACGCGCAGCTGATTCCGATTGACGCCGACCTGATACATCTGCAGGTAGACCTCGGGGACTTCGATGCGCTGGTCTCGCAGGTACAGCCAGACGTCCGCCGTCTTCCAGTCGTAGATGGGATAGATGGTGTTCGTGCCGGTGATGCCCTTTGCGCCCATATTTAGTGCCGCCATGTATTGGAGCCGCTGAATGGACTCTGCCGCGCGGACTCCGGTGATCATGATGCCGTCCATCGTTACGCGGGGCAGGAAGGATTGATAGTTGTCGATTCTTGGCCGGAGCTGCGGGTGATTGCGGATGGCAAAGGGCGGCGGCTGCCGCACCCAGACATCGCGCTTGCGTCGATCCCAGCAGACGAAGGTTTCATCGCTGGACAGCTCATTGAGACAGCTGAAATGCTTGACCTCGATGCACCACCATTGAAACTTGGCGCCGGCAAGCAGGAACTTCTTCCGCCACGCCTTGGTCGTTGCTTCAATGGAATCGAAGATTGCCTCCTCGTCCACGAAAAGGACGGTCAACTGCGAGGGATTGATCTCTCCAGCCTGGATCAGCTTATAGGTCAGGTCGGCGAGAACGATGCTGTCCTTGCCGCCGGAAAACGAGAGGTATACGGGGACGCCGTTGGAAAATACATTCTTGATCCGCTGGCGCGCCGCAGTCACAACGTCGATGTCTGAGCTGATGCGCTTTACAGCCATATCCGCTCACCACATTTCGGGCAGAGGATAAACCTCTTAGCGGGCTCGGCGGAAGACGCCGTGCCGCTCTGTGCGGGTGCGACTTCCTCAGCCTGCGCCGCAGCAGCTTCTTCCCGGGCGGCGTATTTCTCGCGCGTCTCGGTGATGGCCGCAGCCTGCTCCGGCTCAATGGTGCCGTACTCAAGCAGGGCGTCGCTGGCTTCGTCAGCCTCCATCACCATCGCACGGAGAAGATCCTCTTCGTAGCCGGGAATGTCCAGGTCGTCTTTCAGCTCAAGGATAAAAGCGTCCAGCGCGGCCAGATCGTCAACGCCCAAGTCAAAGACGCGGTTATCGGCCAGCATGAGCTTTTTCTTCTCCGCCTCAGTCAGTCCGGACACGACATAGCAGTCCGCCTCTGTGCGGCCGAGGGAGAGCAGCGTTTCATACAAGCCGTTGCCGGCGAGAATAACGCCGTCCTCGTCGACCACGATGGGGCGGATCTGACCGAACATTTCGACAGAGCGGCGGAACTCCTTCAGCTGCTTGTCGGTGTGCATTCGGACATTCCGATCCGGTCGCCGCAGCTCGGTCAGAGGCTTCTTTATGACCTTCATGCCTGCACCCCCTTCAAGAAGGCGCGAGCGCTGTCGATCTTTTCAGCCGCCGCAAGGACGATGCCGGGGTCGATATCGTAGACCTCGTGCCAGCCGTTCTCGATGCTGCCCGTCCATTGGCGGGCGGGCCACGGGTGAGTGCCGCACAGATATCCGTTCTTCCAGCCGTAGATCGGCGGAAGCGGGAGCTGATGGTAGTGAATATAGGCAAGGATGTGCTCATGCTTCCACGCAGCGAGCGGGCTGAATCGCGTAACACCTTTGCCATCGGTATAGATATTGCTGTTGCGACCGACATAATTGCCGTCCGCACGGCGGCGGCCGAGAATGATGACGTCCAGCTCGTGCGCCTTGAAGTATTCACGCTGCGCTCGGTGCTGCACGATAGAAAACCATCGTCCGGCCGCGGCGGAGTCCTTGGGGAAAAGCATCTCTTGATGCTTCACCAGCCAGTCGATATCCTGATGCGTGTTGATGACTTCGCAGCCTGCCGGCTTATGCTCCTCGATCCACGCGGCAAAGGCGGGGTATTCCAGGTCGCACACGCCGATCATACTATCGGTGACGCCGGCCGCTTCACAAAGTTTACCAAGGACAATGCTGTCCTTACCAGCGCTCCATGCGTAGGCAGCGCACTTCCCAGCCGTCACGGCCTTGATGTCCGCCACGGTCGCGGCAGTAAGTTCGTCCAGCTCTGCGCGGGAAACGGCTTCTTCGATAGTTGCAACGGCTTCCAGCCATGCGCTGTTGTCGATCCTCTGCTTCCTCCCGAGACTCATGCTCTCACCGCCTTTCTCGAGGCGATAACGGCGACAAGGCCGCTGGACAGGACGGTCGTCAGACTGCCTGCCGCTTTCACAGCCGGAATGCCGGCGAGATTGCCGTAGGCGAAGATCGGAAGCCCGACACACAGCGCGGTCAGCACACCGGCAAAAACGCCCTTGCCCGTCAGCTTCTTACCGAGCAGCGTCATGACCGTCGGCAACAGCGTCGAAGCGCGGAGCGTTCCGTAGAACAGGAACAGGTATGTCACCGTCAGGCCGGGAATGTTGGCGATGGCGATAGCCACGATCAGCAGGCAAAGCATGGTGCGGCGCGAAGTCTGCACCGTGTCCTTCCCAATGCCGAGCCAGTCTGTCGTGAGCGATGCTGCCGCGCAAAGGTTGCTATCCACTGTAGAGAGCAGGCCGGAGATAATCATAAACAGAAACGGGACCAGCACCCATGTCGGAAGCAGCGAGGAAACGAATTCAAAGTTGACCATGCCGGTGTCGCTGGCCACAAAGCCGGAGCCTGCGGCAAGGAAGCCCACCGTTCCCATGCAGATCGGAACGAGCGCAAACAAAAACGCACCGGCAAAAAACGATCTGCCGATGCGGTCGCGCCTGATTGCGAAAGCTCGCTGCCAGAAGCACTGGTCCCCGAATGGGCCGGAGATCAGACCGACAGCCATCGGCAGACCGTAGCCCAGCAGGACCTCAATGCCCGTGGAGGAGGTGAGCGAAGTATATTCTCCGGAGACAGCACCGAGCCCTGCCCGTACCGTGTCAAAACCGCCGGTCATACGAAGGCTCAGAACGACCAGCAGAGCGCCACCCATGAGAATAATGCCCAGCTGGACGACATCGGTGATGATGGAGGCTTTCAGCCCGGAGAAGCGGGAGTAGGAATATGCGATAGCTGCCAGGGCGAGCGTCATGCTCCAGAATGGCAGTCCCGTAATGAGGGCCAGCGTCTTTCCCCCAGCGAGCAGCTGCACTGCCGTTGAAAGAACGGCCAGCGCGCCGAGCTGGAAGGAGTAGACGCACTTGACCTTGCCGGAGTGATAGCGCTCCGCCATGTAGCCGGTCAAGGTGATGCCCTCCGGGTACTGCGCCCGGATCCTTTTTGCAAAGGGGATAAACAGGATCAGGCACAGCACATTCGGTACCGTAAACCAGAACATCCCCGGGATGCCGCGCGTATAGGCCATCTCCGAGGAAGTGAACAGTGAGGGAGCCCAAATCCAAGTGGCGGCGATGCTCATGGCGGCAATCGCCGAGCCGATGCGCCGGTCCGCCACATGGAAGCCCTCTGCGTCGGTCGTCTTTCGGGTGAACATCAGCGTGACGCCGATCATCAGCACCGCATAGACGGCCAGAATGACAATTCCGAACATTTTGGAAATCTCCTTTTATGATGTCACCGCTGCCCTCTGCTGGCGAACATCGGACCCGGCGCATGACCGGCGCGCAAGGAGTAACGCGCAGGCCTCAACCTCCTTCCCAAACGAATGACGGCCACCCCACGAGGGATGGCCGCCTGGCTTATGTAGGATTTTACGAGTCTAATCCTAATACATGGTGCGGGGAATATCAAGAAACGAGTTGCAACAGCGAAGAACAGCTTTTAACTACCGAGGTAGCGGTAACACACCATCTTTACCGAATCCTCCGAATTGCGGCCTCCTATGACCGCTGCGACCTCTTTCCATGCGAGCCCTCTCAGGAAGCGCAGTCGGAAGATCAGGCGCGTCTGGTCATCGTCGATGCCTTGAATGAACGGCATGATCTGTCCCTCGCTGGCCTTGACCTCTTCCTCCAGAAAGCCGACACGCGCATCCATATCCACAATCTCAGCTGCGAGGTCGCCGACCTTATCCTTTATGCCGGGAGTATGCGGCATACCTGTGAGGGCAGCCGCGCCGGGGCAAGCCGCATCACGCAAGGACTGTAGCATCTCCCTTGCCCTTGCCAGTTTCTCTATCAGCTCAAAATGCTGATTCAATTCCGAAAGCGTCGTAATAGCTCACCCCAATCTGTTCTTACTTCCTCTTGCCGCCCTGCTGGCTGACAGTCTCTCCGATCTGCATTTGCCGGTATGATGGCTGCACTACCTCTACCGACACCACACGGGTATCTCCGTACCGCTCCAAATCCTGAGCAATCTGCTCCTTTATGCCAATGGCCTGCCCCGCCGGAGCGTTCACATGAACGGTGATGACGAGCATCATCGCACCGTCTGATAGGCGCGAGCTTTCTTGTTATAGGCCAGATCGACCGGCGCGCCGCAGGAAAGGCAGCTGTAGGTGATACTGTCCTCTTCGATGTTCGTTCGATACTTGAAGCTCTTCCCGCACTTACAGCGGATGTGCGCCGACGTGAGATCGTGCAGCGGCGTTTCTCCACCGCAGGCCGCACACCGATAAGACGAGATAGGCTTTTTGACACAAAAGCCTCGCAAATCTCCGCACTGTGCGCACCGTATAAGCAGAAATCCCTTGTATGTCTTCAGCGTGGTCTCCTCGGCTTCTGCTCTATCAGGGATAGCCCATGTCTCTTTCGGCCCGAACATAGTCTCCGCGCGGCTGGGCTTTGCACGAAGCAAAGTCGGGTTTGCCTTATGTATCTCGAGCAGGGAGTCTTTTATTACGACGCCGCGCCATACGGGGCGGCAGTCTACGCCGTTTCCAAGCTGACAATGCCACCTGTTCGCGCCGCTGAATTCCTCTTTCTCCCCGTGTTCGCAGTATTCGCAGTTGCCATTCAGCCACAGCAAGGCGGCAATATCGACTTTGGCTGCGCCAAGGGCATTCTCCGCTTCGCCCAGCTCAGAAGCCAAATCGAAGAGGTAGCTGTAATCGTCGTACAGAATGCGCCCGTTCTCATTCAGCTCATTGATAAAATCGAGCAGTTCTTCAAACTTTCCCATTCAATTCTCCTTTTTGGTGTGTGGAAGGGGGCGCGGTTCAAAACGCCCTTTCCGCGCATCATTGCCGATTTTCTGATGAAGCCGAGCAACGGCAAGCATAGGGGTGTCTTCAGAAATCCCAAACTGAAACTCTTTGCTCTGGCAGTTCCAAATGCCATATTTTTCACCAGATATTCCTCGTTGATATATTACCTGTCGCATTTTGTGCCTCCTTATCGTTTCCCGAACACAAGTTTCAATAACTCGATGTCGCAGAGCACCCACAGCGCCATTGACGTGAACTCTTCCACTGTAGGGGCGGGTAGCCTTTCTTGACTCACGCACTGCAATACAAGAATGAAGATAAACAGAGATACCACCGCCACCCTCACTTTCTGAAGTTGCCTGCCGCCCGGCAGCTCCCCCAGTGGGGAGCGAAGCCGGTGCCGGTGGCCTTGTGCGGATCTTCCGTGTACTCACAGGAAATGACCTCGCCGTTAGGCGTGACGATCTTTTTACTGCCGGAGCGGGGCTTTTCGATGTAATAGCGCGGGGTGGCGTCACACGGCATGGACTTCCCGCCGGGTGTTCTGATCCAGACGATAGCCGCGCCGCAGCCTTTGCAGGCAGATGCTCTCATTCGTCGGTCGCCTCCTCGAAAAGCTCATGTGTTCCGTCCTGGAGCGCCTTTTCATCGTCGGACATCTCGTAGCCCAGCTTGACGAGCAGCGCATAGATGCGGTCCAGCTTCTCGTTTTCCTCGTGCTTCATGGTGTAGCTGTTCCAGTAGCTGCGGAAATAGCCCTCGGACTTTCCGTCGCCCAGGCGCGCATAGATCATTCGCAGGAGCGCCTTTTCAGGCGTCTTGCCGATCGCGTCGGTCACGGCCCGGAGCGTAAATGCAGCATCGCCCTCGCCGTCCTCGTTATCTTCGGCAATGGTCTCGGCGCCGGTAGCCTGCGCGATTTCCTCTTCGGTGAGCCAACTGGTATCGTCCCAGTATTCGGCGTAGGCCCACAGCGCTACGATGTCCACAAGGCGCTTTTTGATGGCAGCTGCGGAAACGGTAGCCACGAAGTCGGCGCGAAGCTCGTAGGCGCGGGCGGTTGCTTCGGACAACGCCTTTTCGGCAGCATTCTTTCGTTCCTGATTCATCTGCTCCTCACGCTTTTTTGCTTCCTCTTCTGGAGTGAGGGTGGTCGGTGCGTCCTTGGTCATCAGCGTGATATAGTACGTTTCGACGATGAAGAAATACTCGACGGTATCTGCGTCCTCCGGGCGTTCTACATTGACTTCGCTGTTGACATAGAAGCTCCTGGCGAACTTATAGCCGGTTCTGTCGGCGACCTGCGTCGCAAAGGAGCTTAACCGCTCCACCCACGAAGCCCTACGCTCGTCCGCGGCTTCGGCGTCGATGGCCTGTTTCAGCTTGTACTTGAAATTATCGGTACCAATAAAATCGAGCATTTCATTCTTGCGCTCCGGGCTTTTCAGCTTGTCCAGCTCCATGTACTCGAAAAGGCTGACGCCGCGCTCCTCGGACTTCTTGAATTTGTCCTTATCCAGCTCCAGGAGCTTCACACGGCGCCGGACAGTGGTGGCGGAAAAGCCGGACTTTTCCGCGATGTCCTCGACGGTATCGCCCATGTCAAGCATCATCTGGAAGCCCTGCGCCTGCTCGTAGACCGTCAGATCGGACCGCTGCATATTCTCCGTGAGCATCGTACTCAGCTGCTCCCGCTCCGACATCTCGACCACGACGCAGGGAAGCTCCTCCAGACCGGCCAGCTTTGCGGCCGCAAGACGGCGGTGGCCGATGATGACGCGGTAGCTTTCTCCGTCCCACTTCTTTGTGATTTCCCCGATCAGCGGAACAACGGTGAGGTTTTGGAGTACGCCGTTGACCTTGATGCTCTCGGCCAGCTCGGTCACATCGCCCAAATCTTTGCGGGGGTTATCAGGGTGCTGCCACAGCTTTTTAACCGGAATGTACTTGATTTCTGCCATAAAATGCTCCTTTCTTATGCCGAGCTTTGCCCCTCGGCTGGGACAGTTTATTATTTTCGGCTCATGCCGTTCACGCGGCACCAGTGCCGCTGGGCCTGCTTCTTCCTCGCGGTGCGGCAGGCCGCGCAGAAACGGTTTTCCTTGCGCTCGTAGAAGGTGCCGCCGCACCGTGCGCAATACTGAGGCTGAATACGCCGGAATGCTGTGCAGCTGTCGCAATCCGTACACCCTGCGGAGCATCCGCCAATGTCGTCCCAATTCATGCACATAAACCGCTGCCAGTAAGGATCATAGCCGAGATCGTTCATGCGCTTACGAAGGACCGTTGCCAGCGCGGATAGGTCGCGCCTGACCTGATGGCGGGTGCGGGAGATATAGAAGCCATGACGGACGTCCATTTCCGGCGCACCGTGTCCCCACGAGCCATCACCGAGCATTTCCCGCACCTTGTCGGCGTTCTCGGTCAGATAATCGTTGTAGACCTTGGATCGGACGCACTTTTCGGAACGGCCGACCGCCTTGCCTATGGCAGCGTAGCTGTCGCCGTGGCGGATGCCGTCTGCCAGTATTTCAAAATCCTCGCTGGTCCATGTGCCACGCTTGCCGGTCAGCTCCATCGAAACGGGGCGATCCTTGATGCCGAGGTCACGGCAACGGCGCGCGATCGCACCGTGAGAACGATGCATCATCTCGGAAATTTCCGCCCATGAGTACCTGTGCTTACTGAGCAGCATCTTCAGCCGAGAGTCCTCGTCCTCTCCCCACGGGTCTTTCCTCTGAATGGCGTATGCCTCAAAGTCTTTCTTGCGCTGCTCGGCTACCCAGCCCGGCTCCTCACCGAGCGCCAACGGCTCCATCTTGGAAAAGTCGATGAAGCTGCGGTATCGCTCGGCCCACTCCCAGAACTCCTCAATGTAGACCACACGAAAGCTGCAGCGGTTGACCTTTTTTGTGTGGACGGGCAAGCCGCGATTTTCGACCCAGCTTTTCATCTTGTAGCCGTAGGAGCTGCTTCCTCCGTTCACCGCCAGCAGGAGTTGATTTAGAGTGACATACTCGCCGGCCATCAATACCGCGCCTAAACCCAGACGCTGAGCTTTGACCTTGACGGCGTTTGTAGTACGATTGAGTTTCTTTGCGATGGCCGGAACAGAAATCTGCCCCCACTTTTCCATCAAATAATCTTCTTCCTCGGGCTTCCATGTCCGGCTCCCGAGAGGCGGCGGCTGCCGCATTCCGTTCCCTCCCATCAAAATAGAGTGAGCTGGCCGGTTTTCGTTTCCGCCAGCGGTTGAGATTGTTCCGGCGGCGCGGCAGGCGCC
>DQIA01000104.1:0-12309 GCA_003525905.1 Clostridiales bacterium | reverse complement strand
GCAGGCGCCGGCGGCTCTGCCGGTACCTGCTCTGCCGCGTTCCGAAACAGGATATCCATTTGCGCCCCGATACGGCGGTAGTGCCAGACATCGCGGAAGTACATCGGCGTGTACCAGACCTGCGGGCCGTCCTTTGGCAGCAGTCCGCGGGCGTCGTAGCTGGTGGACGGCCGCAGGAGCGAGTCGTCAATGACAACATAGCCGGGGCAGCCGAGCAAGCTCAGTTGGATGTAACACATACAACCGGCGAGGAAATCTATGTCCTGCGCCACGAACAACACTGAGGTCTGATAGTTGATATGCTGTCTCCGGCACTCATTGGCAAATGCAACCAGCAGCGCACCGGCTCCGCAGGCGGGGTCGTTCACAGATATCCAGCCCTGCTTTTCTATCCGCGCCGTCATATCAGGCGCATAGGTCATCGCGGACATCGCCCTGCAGACACTGTACGGAGTGAAGAACTGTCCTTTCCATTCGTTTCCGAGGCCGAGCGCCATAAAAAGCTCACCGAGGAAGTCCTGCTCGGGATCGCGCTCCAATTCGGCTACGACCTCAAGCAACATATCTGCAAAGACTTCCAGCTCCTTAGCGGAATACTTCTCTGCGCGGCTGCGGTACATTTCTTCCCTGGCCTTGGCCTGCGGGCCTCCCATCGTGTTGGCGATTGCGATGGCCGACATGATGATGAAGTCCTGCCAGATGTCCCAGCGGGAATACTTCCCACTCAGCCCTTCTATGAAGCGGACGATATTCTTCTGACTTTCCCCTCTGACGTGCCGCAGGGCGTTTCCCATGACTTAGCCCTCCTTGTTCGCTGCTTTCAGTTCTGCGGCTTCGCGCAGCTGCGGAGCGACTGACTTAACGGCGGCTTGATACCCGGCGTCATACCCGCGTTTCCACACGCGGCTGAGGTAGGCCGCAAGCGTCGCCTTGTCCATGTGCTTGATTGTCTTGTAATCCTCGCGGCGCATCTGACCGGCAAGCTGCAGATCGTGCGCGGTATGCTTATTGGCATTTACGGTCGGCATCAATCTTCACCGCCTTCCGTGTCGTCAGGCTCGTCGGTAGGGAGGACCTCGCGGCCATCGGAGCCGTTATACGGACCGACGACACCCAGCTCCTCCAGTGCGTCAATCAGGCGCGCAGCCTTTGCGTAGCCAACGCTCATACGGCGTTGCAACAGCCCCACAGTCGCTTTATTCTCTGCCCGAACAATGGAAATGGCCTGCTGAATGTCGGGGTCGTCCAGGTCAACCTCGGGGCCATCCTCGCCCTGCATATCCCCCTCGTCCTCCGGCTCCTCGTCGGTATCGCCAGCCTCGTCCTCGTCAATGACCGGCATGAGGCCGCTGCGCAATGCGTTCTTTTCCAGCACATCGCGGAAGAAATACTGCTGCCAGTAGGTAATCATCTTCACCAGAATGGACTCGATCTTGGTGCGGAGCGTCTTGCTGATGGTAAAGGTGCCGCCCGTTACCTTCGTGTCCAGACCGCCGTCCTCGAAGATCCAGGACATGGAGGCGTCTGGGCTGCGGTAGCCGACCTCCTCGACATTCTCCAGCATGGAAATCTGCGCGTCCATGCCCTGTACGGGCTTGATGGTAAAGATGATGGGGTATCTGTCTTTTTCAAAGCGATAGACGAGATCGTGCTCATCGCACAGGCCCTGCATCTTCTTCTTTTGGGCTTCATACATGGAAATTTCGCTCATGGTGGTAACTCCTTTCAATTCAGTTGAGCAGAAGCAGCGTGCCATTCCACGCCGTCTGCACTTGATATTTCTCCAAGTCGGCCTCCGTCACATACTTGCGGCCGAAGTGGTCTTTCATGGTCTTCCAGACGTCCCAGGGGACGCAATAGACCATGCCGGAGCTGAAACCGGCGATGACAAAGCAGCGAGCACCGAGCGCCTGATGCCTGTCCATATAGTCCTGCTGGCTCTGGAGGATGCGGCTCTGTTCCATTCGGTCGGCGGCGGTGAATTTCGCCTCGAACATGACCGTCCTGCCGCCCTTGATGGTGCCTTTATAGTCCGGCTGTGCCTGCTTTTCGTAGTAGGCGATGAACTTGCCATTGCCGAGATTTTTCGTGGGGTGCATCGGCTCCGGCGTCTTTTCGATGATCGCAAAGCCTTTCTGTGCGTAGTAGGCAAAGGAATCGTCGATGCGGCTCTCAAACTGCTTACCGCGGGCTTTTGCGATCTTGCCGAGCAGCTGGCGCTTCGGGTCTTTCTTCACAGTCATGAGAGATACCCTCCCAGCCATAGCCCGCCGGCGAGCATTCCAAGCCCGATGCAACCTTGCCGGAGTATCTGGCTCATGGGGATAAGGTCGCAATCGCTGGCGCCGGCAGTTCCGAGGACCAGGAGGAAGCCGAGCGCGGCGATGATGCCGCAGGCTTGCCGAAATCTCTTTCGCGTCATGCTCGTTACCTCCAGATGTATTCGCGGCAGAAGATGTGATCTCCGATCTGCCCCCATACGCGGTCATTCTCTCCATTGCGGGAGAAGAAAACCACGTCGGCGTCAAGGATCGTGTCTCCATACAGAGCGCCGTTGATGGCGTCATACTGCGCTTGCGTCGGCGTCGCGGTGCTGACCGCGTAGATGGTGGAGAACTGGGGAACATCGCCGTTCTCTCCTTGGTGCAGCACATCGTGTACTGTGTCCGGGAAAGCGGAGTGCAGCACGCGGTTGAAAACGACTTCGACAACGGCCTGCTGCCCCTCGGCGCTCTGATTGCCGGCTTCGAGGAATACGACCGCAGCCAGCTCTGCCAGCTCCTCGTCAGTCATTTCGATGTTGACATACCGAGCTGCACGGGCGGGACGATCTTCGGCCCAGGTAACTTGCTCAGCCTCGGTCTTTTCTACCTCTAAAAGCCTGACAGGTGCTGTCGTTGCTGGGTTTTCTAACTTGCCGGTCATTTGTGCTGACGCTGCGGTTTCCTCGCTGACACTAATGCGGAGAGCTACGATGCAGGCTAAAACTGCGAGCAGGCAGATAAGCGGCGCCGGCGAAGCCCTCCTTTTTCTTCTTCGTTTCATGTTTTCCCTCCTATCTGCTTCATGCCCGGCCCGACCGCTTTGCGCGGCCCGCTGTTGAGCGCGCTTGTCTGCCGGATGATCGTTTCATATGCGGACTTGAAACCGTCGTAGTTGTAATACTCGTATGTCTTTATGGTGCCGTCGCCAAAGGTGCGCTCTCCTGTTGCAATCAACCGAGAGGGGCCACCCATAGCCTCAATGACGCGCCTGATATCCGTTCCCTCCGGCAATCTTGCCACAGCCTCCTCCGGCGTTTTCCCAAGGCCCATATCGAGCTTGAGGTAATTCCACGCCTGGTCAATCCGCGCCCTCACTTCGGCCTGCACCTTTTCGGCTTTTTCCTTGAATTCTGCGATAGTCGGCGGGAATTTACACTCGCGCACCAACTTTACAACAGCCTGCTGCCCCGTCCAGAAGTCGATCTCCGGCAAGCAGGTCACCCACAGATTGATGGTGGGGCCGAGCTTTGCGATGCCGCCCTTGAAAACCTCTGCATTCGGATAGGCAAGGAGCATCACGGCGAATATCTCGCTCATTTCCTTGTGCGTCATAGGCTTTCCTCGCTGGCGTACATCTGGTGGAGCTGCTGCAGGTCGTCCATAGCACTCCCGCTGGCGCTCGGTCGGCTGCCGTTGCCGCCACGGATGCCCCAGCGTTCACGGCTGCACTTCCGAATGACAAGATTCCAGTCGCGCCACTTGTTCTTGTTGCCGTGCATTTGAGCGGACTCGTCTATGTAGTCGATGCAGCGCGTCAACTCTTCTTCGCCGAGGTCGTCGATCAGCCGGGCGTATTCCTCTTCGGTGAGCCGCACCCATCCATGCGCGCCGTGCTTATGGCGGGGGACCTCGGGGCGGTCATCTTCGGCAGCGTTATACTGCGCCGTTACGGTAGAACGCTCATTGTAGCGCGCTGCCAGGTACTCGCGGAAACGATCGTTCTTGACCTTGCGAATCTCACCCAGCAGCGGCTTGTTGAGCTTTTCGGACGTCGACCAGTTGTATCGACACCAGTTAAGGATCAGCAGCTCCTTGGTCTGCGCGCTGTACCGAATGACATTGTGCGCGCTATCCAGGCGTTTCAGCAGGCGTTCTACGGAATCGTTGTTGTACCCTGTCTCGTTGGCAATTTGCTTGATGCTGACCTCGTAACAGCCGCAGAGATTGGTGTGCGGATTGGTCATGCAGTAGAGATAGATGTACCGATCCTCGGGCGTAAAGTCATCGACGACCTTGCTGTCCGTCCAAAAGTCCATGCTGATATTCCGATAGCTCGCCATAGTGTTCACCTCCTTCGGTGGGCTGTCGCCCGGTTTCCCGGGCGACCATATCAGAACGGAAGCTCGCCGTCGTCCTCACTGACTTCCGCAAAGTCACCGCCGTAATCCGACGCAGGATAGCCTCCGGAGGCCGCGCCATAGGAGGAGCCGCCCGGCGCACCGTAGCTCGGCCCCCGCTGGGGGTAGCCTCCCTGCGGAGCATAACCACCTTGCGGATAACCGCCGCTGTCACCGTCGCGTTTGGAATCCCCAAAGTAAACATTGTCGGCTACAATTTCGGCGGATCGGCGCTTGTTGCCGTTGTTGTCTTGCCAGTCGCGGATCTGCAGCCGCCCCTCGACGACCGCCATGCGTCCCTTGCTGAAATATTTGCAGACGAATTCAGCGGTAGTTCGCCAGGCAACGATGTCGATGAAATCCGTTTCCTTTTCCCCGGACTGGCTTTTGAAATCGCGGTCGCAGGCGACGGAGAAGCTGGTCACAGAAAGGCCGGACTGTGTACGGCGCAGTTCCGGGTCACGGGTCAGTCGGCCCATGACAGCGATCTTATTCAGCATCGTTTCCCGCCTCCGGTGCTTCCTCGGCATTGAGGGCAGCCGCCGACACTTTCAGCCATGCCGCTTTTCTTGCCTTCTGAATGGCGGCGAGAACTCTGTCGACATTGTAGCTGTTCTCTCCCTTGATGGTCGCTTCCAGCACATCGCGCTCAGTTTCAGCGCGGATCAGCTCCTCGTAGCGATCCTGCGGAACGAGGACAAAGCCGGGGTCAAGCATCAGATCAGCGACCAGCTCAGCGGGGGTCTTTTTGGTATCTTCCATAACGGTCTCCTTTCGTTTCTTTCTCAATGATTTCGATGGCCTTGCGGCACTGGCCGACATCAAACATTCCGATGTGGGTCTTCTCCACGGGCAAGCCCATCTTCTGGGCAAGCCACGCATAGGCCGCGTTGCGATGGCCGCGAAAGCGGCCATACTTCCACAGAGGGTCAAATACGGCGTGTGCAGCCTTTTTCCAGTTCCGCAGTTCCGCATTGGCAAGGCGGCCGAGGGGCTTATCCGTCCCCTTATGCACACCGACGTATGCCATGCAGTTCCGGCAGAGATAGATTTTGCCGTAGCTCTTGCCGTAGATGACCTTGCTGTCGACATACTCAGTCTCTCGACCGCAGTAGTCACAATAAACTTTCCTCACGGATGCCATGCCTCCTTGTATCTGGCGATCTGCTCGGGGGTGTCGGTTTCGATGCCGACCTCCTGGCACTCGGAAATGATGCCGTCCAGAAAGACGCTCATTTCTTTCGTGGAATATTCGCTGGTGCCTTTGATCGCCCGGTAATGAATGAACTTCTTCCCCTCGACATAACCGACGCCGGTTTCGGCGTAGTGCCGCGCCACCAGCGCGGGAGGGACACCCTCCCGCAGGGAGAACAGCACCTTGCACTCGTTTCCGGCCTCGTCGGTGTATGTCTCGCCGGTGCCGTAGCGCCGGAGCATTTCCTCGTAAACGGAGTCCTTGTCCGACTTCACCGCGACGGCCAGCTTCTCAATCAGCGACCATGCGTAGTTGTTCGCGTTGAGACTTCGGGGGATGACGCGCCTTTTGATGGAGAATGTGATCTCCTGATCGCCGAGCGCGTCCCACAGCTTCTTGCAGCTCTCTCTGGTCGTGATGGTCAGCACGCTTTCTCCGGTGCGGGAGAACGACCAGTCTTTCAGCTTGCCGTTCATAGCGTCGCCCACTTCTCCTGGTATACCTGCATCAGATCCACCGCCCGGAGCCAGTCGAAGAAGTCGGAAATGACAGGGAAGATGCTGGGAGCGTCCTCACGGAAGTATGTTTCCGGCCATACATCGCGCCCGTTGCTGGCGATGTAGGTAAACTGCCGTGCTTCGGGGATTAACTCGAAGTAGGTGGGGTGCTGTGTGCTGGAAAAGAACTTGCCGGTGTCGTAGCTCTTGGTGAATTTGATGTCGATGATCTCCCCGGCTTTCAAGCAGTCCAGACGGCCGTACAGCAGCAGGCTCACGCCGCCGACTTCGACAACCTTCTTGGCCTTGTACTGGAGGATGCCCCCGGCGCACCGTCGAGCGACCTTTTCGGCAGCGGCATACCACTGATTGTTCGGATCGCCGCGGCCGTTGATAATGCTCGTCACCAAATCTTCAAAGTCGATGCCGTTCTGCATGGCCTCGGTGGTAGGCGTCGGCTCCCGGCGCAGCGTCAGCATAAACTCCGCCATCGGGTCGCGCTCCGTTGTCATATCCTCATAGGGGTTGCCTTTCATGGTGTAGAGCCAGGACGACAGCAGCGAATGGGTCATCAGGTAGCGTCCCATTTACTCAGCTCCCTTCTCCTCTCCGGGCGCTGCCGGCGCGGGCGTGTACTTTTTCAGCACCTTATCGTAGAACAGGCCGCACTCCTTAACCTTCTTGTTCCAGAGGACGCCCAGCTCCTTGTTGGAGGTCAGCGCGTGCTTAATGGCCTGATATTTCGGCATGGCGGCGTTGGCGGTGTCTGCATCGACGATGTCGGCGATGATGGCCGAGCCCTCAACCATCGCGGCCTCGTATGCCGCCTGATCGACTGCGTTCTGCTCGACCTCGGCGGTGGCCTTGGCGTTGTACTCGGCGAACAGCTTCGTCAGGAAGTCGTTAGGGCTGGTCGGGCCGAGTGCGGGGATTTTGCGAATGCCAGAGATACCGCGCGTCCCCTTGGCGAAATACCTCTCGCAGTTGGAGAAGCCGATGGTGCGGTCATTGCCGTAGATTTCCACGAAGCCGCCCAGGTCCATAGGCTCCCAGACGTTGTTTTTCGTCTGGCCCTCGACCTTGATGCGGAGGCGGGTGTTGTCGCCGTCCTTTTCCTCCGTGGCGTGGAACACGATGACGATGTTCTTCTGCAGCTCATAGAAGCAGTAGTCCATCAGCCGGACGAATTCCTTGCCGACAAAGCCGTAGCCTTTGAGGGAGAGGCTGCCGTCGCGCTGGCCATACTTTGGGTCTTTCTTGATAGCCCACAGGGACATGAGGGAAATGAGCTTGCCGCCGGTGTCGAAAACCAGCGTGTCGAAGTCCTGAAGATTGATGGGGGTGAGATCGCCGAGGATCTCGTCGTAGCTCTGGGGCTGGATGTACGGCTTGCGATAGCGCGGCTCGATGCGGTCGATACCGAAGTCAACGTCGATGTGCAGGGGATTGGGGGCGGACAGCGCCAGAGTGGATTTTCCGATGCCGGGATAACCGGCGATCAGCATGCGGATTTTCTTCGCGCCCTCTTGGATGTCGTTCGGGTTTCTGATCATGGTGATAGCTCCTTTCAGTTGGTAGCGGCTTCGCGCCGCAGAGTGATGATTTCGTGGCACCGGAAACCGAAATTGCTTTCCCGGTACATTTCGGTCAGCTTGAAGTGCTCCTCATCATAAACGCTGGAACAGTTCAGCAAGCCCTCGGTCTTGTCCGGGTGATAGGCGCGGAATGCGGAGCAGGCCGAGCGACGGTCCGGGGCGTCAACCTCAGTCCAGCCGCCGAAAAACGGCTGGCCTTCGGTACCGTAGGTGAAATAGAAATTTGGCATATCAACCTCCGTTAGTCTGCAAACGGCTCGCAGATGGAGAACTTAAAGCCGCCCTCAATTTCTTCGATGGAATAATAGCCCGCGAAGTAATAGCCAGGGTCGTTGGACTTGGGGCCACCATAGCGGATGTTCGCGTGGAACTCGCCAGAAGGCGGGACGATGCGCTTATAGAGATTTTCAAAGCACCATTTGATGGCTTCCTCCTTGGTCATATCCGTCTGCACATTCCACACACGGAAGAAATCTCCATACGGCTTATACTGACCACAATGAATCTGTTTTGCTTCAATCATCTGTCTTTACTCCTTTCCGGGGAAGCACTCCGGCTCCTCCCATGCGTCGGACTGCTTGATGCAGATATCGCAGCCGACGATATTCAAATCTTTGTCTCTGAAAATTTCCTCGCACTCTTCACCACAGACGGGGCAAATCGGGAAGGTCGGCTCCTTGCCGTCCGGGTAGCCGGTGCGCTCCATGTTTTGGATAACGGGGTGGTCTGGCAGATCGTAGTTCATTCGGTTTCACCTGCCTCTGCGATGTAGCGGCGGACGGTGGCGGTCAGCCAGTCCTGTGTGGTGGCGTAGCCCTCAGTCTCTATCAGCCGTTGCAACGCCTCGTAGTCGGCGGTTTCAAGCCTTGCCGAGATACGACAGGTCAGCCGGTGCGCGTCCTTTTTGGCCGTCTTGCGGCTCTCTGCCAGCTCCGGCGCGAAGTGCGCGTAGAGCGCCGCCATCGCGTCCGGCCGCAGGCTCACGCCGTAGGCGTCTCCGTTCTCGCACTTGCTTTGAACGGTCTTGTCGTACTTTGGGTAGATGGCTTGTACCACCGCGACCATATCCTTGGCCGGTATCTGCTTGGAAAGCCGGAGCTCTCTCAGCTCTTCAGCCACGGTCGCACCTCCTTTGTTCTTGACGCGGCTCGACCCGGCTGGTAAACTGTGTACGGGTATCCATTTGCCTGAGTCCGTTCCCGTTGCGCCGGGGCGGACTCTTTTTTCGTTTCCGCGCGGCAATCACAGGCCTCGCCGGGGTCGTTATTACTGCCGCAGTAAGGGCAAGTCCGGTAATATGCCATCTTCATCACTCCTTTCGAATTGCTGCAGCCTCGGCCGCTTTCATTGTGGCAACCTGTTCGTCCAGCCATTCCGCATTGCCGGGAACAGCTAAAAATGCTTTGAAACACTCCAGCGTCTTTGCTGCAAGGTGCATACGGACGTGCTCGGGGATCAGCGATGTGTCGATTTTGATTTCATCGGTCAGCTCACCTTCGAGGGATATTCGGCGGTCATCCTGGCTGGCGCTTCCGGGCAAAGTGCTCACCTCCTTACATACTGTTTAGCCGATTAAACACCCTTGGTAAAAAAAATACGGTCTACGGTGGTATCGAGCGCCTGCGCAAGTTTGACCAGCGTCTTCGAGGTTGTCGTTCGGTCGATGCCATTTTCAAGGGCAGAAATAGTCCCACGGCTTACTCCGCTCTTCTCTGCCAGCTCTTCCTGCGTCATTTTCATGGCTTCGCGCAGTTCCTTAATCTTGTAGCCCATGCCGTTTCCTCCTTTCTTGGTTGACGGAAGTGTTCAACCGATTACACAGACATACTACACTATGCACAAGAGCGTGTCAAGTGGGTTGCACAAAAAATGTTCAATAAATTTCACAGCCGCATTGACACCGGCCGCACCTCAATGTATAATGTATTAAACAAATTTAGGGGGACATTCTCATGACGCTCAGTGATTTCGTGAAGGAATATCGCAAAGAACACGACTTGTCGCAGCGCCAGTTTGCGGCTATCTGCGGTCTGTCAAACGGCTATATTTCCATGCTGGAGAGAAACTTGAACCCTAAGACCGGACTTCCGCTAACGCCATCTCTGCCGGCTCTCAAAAAGATTTCCACAGCTATGGGGATGTCTCTGGGAGATCTTCTCACGGCCGTGGACGATATGCCCATCGATCTGCTGTCGGATATTTCCGAGGACTGCGCAAATGAATTGTCCGCCCTCACGAAAGAGGGCGGACCTATGGACGATATGGATATTGCACTTACGACGCTTATTCTCCAACTTTCTCCCGAGAAGAAAGCGGAGGCTCTTCACTATCTTCAGTACCTCGCCAACCGGCAAGAAGGCTGATTGCCTCTCTCTTTCTGTCCTGGGCCAGTTTTTCCACAATCCGAAGTATTGCGGCTGCTTCTTTGCTCGAAGGCATCTAATCAACTCCAATCGTATATTCTTGCCGGTGGTGTATGTAAGGATTGTAACAGAAATGCACACGCTTTTGCTCGAAAAGAAATAAAATCACTTTTGACAAACAACGACATTTTGTTGCTGTATGATGGGAAATTGGAGGTAATTTTATGATCATCACGACCACACTATCTGTCGAAGGACGCACGGTCTCCGAATATCTCGGCATCGTATCGGCGGCGCAAGTCATGGTCATGCCCGGCGGGAACAAGGGTGTGCAGCGCGGCTGGCAGGCTGGTGTCGATGGAGCGACGGAAATCCTGTTGCAACAAGCGGCATCTCTTGGCGCGGATGCCGTTGTCGGGGTAAGCTACACACCTTTCGGTATGAATATCTGCGCGACCGGGACAGCTGTCCGCTTAATTTAAGTCCATATTCCGATACCCTATGGATAGGGTATCTATACCGTATCCATACCGTACCGATACCTCGCGTGCGCGCGTGCGTGTGCGCGCGATCGTGCGCGCACTGTCTCTGTACCTGTATCTGTATCTGAGACTGTATCTGTAATCTGTTTCTGATTCTGAATATCTACTACTGCAAATCTATCGTTAGAAGGGGGTGGCGCTGTTGCCGAGAAAACCTGCAAAGCACCCGGCGAAGCCGAAGCGGGGCAAGAAGCTGGAAGTCGAAGAGCCGGGCGTTCTCTACGGTCGGTACAGCAGTCACAACCAGAAGGATATTTCCGTAGAGCAGCAGTTTGAAAAGGGCTACGAGCTGGCGGCGGAGTATGGCATCAGGATCATTGACACCTATGCCGACCGCGCCGTTTCTGGCCGCACCGACAAGCGCCGTGACTTCCAGCGCATGATGACTGACGCTGCAAAAGGGAAGTTCCGCTATGTAATCGCGTGGAAGTCTAACCGCATGGGGCGCAATATGCTGGAGGCTCTGATCAACGAAGCGCGGCTTCAGGATCTTGGCGTTCGTGTTCTCTATGTGGAGGAGGATTTCGACGATACTGCGGCTGGACGCTTCGCCGCCCGCTCGATGATGAATGTCAACCAGTTCTATTCCGAGAACATGGCCGAGGACATCAAGCGCGGCCTATATGACAACGCCGCGAATTGCATGGTGGCGAACGGCCATCTGCCCTACGGCTATAAAGCGGACGAAACGCTGCACTATGCCATCGACGAGCCGAAGGCTGCGGTTATCCGGGAGATATTCACTCGCGTTTCCTGCGGTGAGGCTTTCGTTGATATCATGGCCAGCCTGAATGCCCGTGGAATCAAGACCTCGTACGGTCGCCCGTGGGGGCGGTCGAGCTTTCAGAAGATCCTTTCCAACGAACGGTATCGCGGCATTTATATTTACGGCGATGTCCGCAAAGAGGGCGGAATACCGAGAATCGTCAGTGACGAGCTTTACTTCAAGGTCCAGGAGGTGATCACCACGAAGAAGAATCCGCAAGGGCGTCACCGCGTCAATGGTGACTATCTGCTTACCGGCAAGCTGTTCTGCGGACACTGCAAAAGTCCAATGACCGGCATCTCCGGCACCAGCCGCTCTGGCAACCTGCATTACTACTACGTCTGCCAGAAGCGTCGCACGGAAAAAACCTGCGAGAAGAAAAACCTGCGACGGGACGACATCGAGCTTCAGGTAGCAAAGGCGATCAAACGCCGCACACTGGATGATGATACGATCAACTGGATTGCCGACAGCGTGGTCGAGTATAGCCAGCATCAGGAAAGCGCAAGCGGGATCGGGCTTTTGGAGGACCAGCTGAAGGACACGCAGCGCAGTATCAAAAATCTCATGGCGGCGATAGAGCAGGGCATCATCACGCCTACCACAAAAGCCCGTCTCATGGAGTTGGAAAAGGAACAGTCGGACATTGATCGGAAAATCACAATGGCAAAAGCTGACGTCATTCCTGTCAACAGAGATCAGCTTGTAGGGTGGCTGAAAAAGTTGCAGGCCGGAGATGTCCACGATAAGAAATACCAAGCGGAGTTATTCGACACTTTCTTGATTGCAGTCTATGTCTACGACAACCCGGACGGTCAGGACTACATGAAGGTCGTATTCAACTACGCAGGAAGTAAAAACACGGTTGAGATCCCGCTGGATCCATCGGTTATCGACAATGTAGAAAATATCGAAACGGGCGCTGTTCGTTTAAGCTCTGCCCAGGTCCACCAGAAAAAAGCACTTGCTT
>DQIA01000092.1:7532-18167 GCA_003525905.1 Clostridiales bacterium | reverse complement strand
ATGGTGCGGGTATGGGGACTTGAACCCCAACGCATCTCTGCACAGGAACCTAAATCCTGCATGTCTGCCAATTCCATCATACCCGCGTATCGATCAAATTGAAAACGGAGAATGAGTTCCGCTTCCAATTCATTATAATTCTATCATTCCGGCTGCAAGTTGTCAACGCCTTGTATGCTTTGCACAAGTTTTCCTGTAGGGAAACAATTTTCCCTGCATAATTGCTTGACTTTCGCGAAGTGAAACGGTACAATAAACAGTGGATTTGTTTGTTTGCTCTGTGCATTGGGGTAGCCGGAGGAAGCATTACTTTTTCGTGACACACGCACCCAATTTGAAGAACAGGAGGTGTATTCCGGCAATGGAATGGTATGGTTACGTCCTGCTCGTCGCAGGACTGCTGATTGTAGCATTTATCTTCTTTCTGATCGGCATGCTCTATCGCAAGAAAGTCGCGGAGCGTGAGATCGGAAGCGCAGAAACCGAAGCAACGCGTATCATCAACGAAGCCATCAAGGGCGGCGAGAATAAGAAGCGCGAGATGCTCGTGGAAGCGAAAGAGGAAATTCATAAATCCAGAACCGAATACGAAAAGGAAGTCAAGGAGCGCCGTGCTGACCTGCAGAAGCAGGAGCGCCGCCTCCAGCAGAAGGAAGAGTCTCTCGACAAGAAGCTCGACGCCTTCGAACGCAAGGAAGACGATCTCCGCCGCCGTCAGGCAAACATTGCCGCCACGCAGGACGAGGTCGAAATGATCAAGAAGAGCCAGCTCGAAACGCTGGAAAAGCTCTCCGGTCTGACGCAGGAGGAGGCTAAGAACCACCTGCTGAAGAATCTCGAAAACGAATGCAAGCATGACGCCGCGCTCAAGATCAAGGAGATCGAGACGAACCTCAAGGACAACGCCGATCAGCTCGCCCGCGAGATCATCTCCATCGCCATCCAGCGCTGCGCCGCCGACCACGCCGCCGAAACGACTGTCTCCGTCGTCGCTCTGCCGAACGACGAGATGAAGGGCCGCATCATCGGCCGCGAGGGCCGCAACATCCGCACGCTCGAGGCCATCACCGGCGTCGATCTCATCATCGACGACACGCCGGAGGCCATCACCGTCTCATGCTTCGATCCCGTGCGCCGCGAGGTCGCGCGTCTCGCGCTCGAGAAGCTGATCGCCGACGGCCGCATCCACCCGACCCGCATTGAGGATCTCGTGGAAAAGGCCCGCAAGGAAGTCGACCGCGTCATCAAGCAGGAGGGCGAACGCGCCACGTTTGAGACCGGCATCAACAACCTCCACCCCGAGCTCATCAAGCTGCTCGGCCGCCAGAAGTACCGCACGTCCTATGGTCAGAACGTTCTGAACCACTCCATCGAGGTCGCCCACATCGCCGGTCTGCTCGCAAGCGAGCTCGGCGTGGACGTCGCGCTGGCCAAGCGCGCCGGCCTGCTGCATGACCTCGGCAAGTCTGTCGACCACGAGATGGAAGGCAGCCACGTCCAGCTCGGCGTTGAGCTGGCCCGCAAGTACAACGAATCGCCCGACGTCATCCACGCCATCGAGGCGCACCACAACGACGTCGAGCCGCGCACCGTCATTGCCTGCCTCGTGCAGGCGGCCGATGCCATCTCGGCCGCTCGTCCCGGCGCACGCCGCGAGAACGTGGAGAATTATATCCGCCGTCTGGAAAAGCTCGAGGAGCTGACCGGCACTTACCCCGGTGTCGAGAAGTCCTACGCCATTCAGGCCGGGCGCGAGGTTCGTATCATGGTCAAGCCCGAGGATGTCTCCGAGGACAACATGGTCATCCTCGCCCGTGAGCTGACGAAGAAGATCGAGTCTGAGCTGGAATATCCCGGCCAGATCAAGGTCAACGTCATCCGCGAGACGAAGGTCGTCGAATACGCCAAATAAGGTCAACCGCCTGCCGGGCACGGATTTTCCGTGCCCGGTGTTTTTATGTCCTGATACAGCCAACCGGCGGACTGCCGCCGTTTTCAGGCTTGGCAATCCGCCGGTGTTCTGCTATAATATTAATATTGGTGAATCGCCAGCCTGCTCAACGGCCGCGCTCCGTGCCATAGAAGAAAAGGGCGACCATGCCCGGCCCGCAGTGGCTGCCGAGCGTCGTACCGACGGTATTGATCACGATTTTCCCGCGCAGCTGCGGGAATTTCTCTTCGATCATGCCTGCCAGCTGTTCGGCGTCCGCAAGATTGTCCGCATGAGAGATATGGCAGGGGCCGTCATAGGCCATGCCGCCCTCGGCATAGCTGACCATTTTCTCCACAAGAACGCGCAAGGCGCGCTGCTTGCCGCGAATTTTCTCCCGCGGGATCAGCTTGCCCTCGCAGTTTGCCTCGATCACAGGGCACAGACGCAGGAGCGTGCCGATCCAGCCCGCCGCAGCGCTGACCCGGCCGCCGCGCACAAAATATGCCAGCTCCGGCGTGAAGAGCCAGTGGTGCACATGGAGCCTGCGCGCTTCGATCCAGGCGGCGGTCTCCTCCATGGTCCGGCCCGCATCGCGCTGACGCGCTGCTTCGAGCATCAGGATAGCAGCGCCGCCCGAGCCGCAGAGCGAGTCGACAACGATGATTTTCCGCTCCGGGAATTCCTCCAGCAGCATGTCCCGCGCGGCGCAGGCGGAATGATAGCAGCCCGACAGGCCGGACGAGAGCGAAACATGCAGGATGTCGCTCCCCTGCTCCAGAAACTGCCGGAAATACAGCTCGAATTCCCCGGTCGTGACCTGCGACGTCCCCGTCGTGGCCCCGGCTGCCATGGCGTCGAAAAACGTCTTCATCGGCAGACTCTGGCCATAGTCGTCAGGATATTCCTTCCCGTCCAGCAGAAAATGGAGCGAAACATAATGCAGATCGAGCGCGGCGTATTGCGCAAGCGTCAGATCCGTCGTGGAATCACAGCTTAACATGTACGGCATGGTGTGGGTCCTCTCTGTGTGTTGATTTTGCAGTTGCATAAAAATCCGCACGGACGGACGTGCTGCCCGTGCGTTGGGATTCCCTGTTTACAGGAATTGCGCCCGGCAGATCAGCATAGCCAGCACCGGGATGACGCAGCCCGCAAGAAGCTGCAGCGCCGTGTGACGCTTGAGCCGGATGCTCGACCAGATGATCGGCGTCAGGAGCACATAGCCGACCAGAAACCACGGATTGATAAAGATCGACAGCGCCGCGATCGGGCCGGAGCAGCCGCAGGTATGGCCGCTGGCTTTGAAATGCAGCAGCGTGCACACAGCAAGCGTTGTGCCGGAGATGAGATACGTTCCGAAAACGACCTTTTCCATCGCTGCGCCTCCGTCCAGAACGGCAGCAAGAAAGCCGATCAGATAGCCGAGCACGGAGAACACCAGTGCCAGATTGCGCTGTGTCTTTCTGCCGCCTCTGCGAAGCGCCGGGATGAGATAGGACACCGGATAGGCCAGCACCGGCAGCAGCGACAGGCACACGATCGCAAGCAGGTAATGTCCCAGCGAAGCAAACGAGCCAGGCACGAGCACATAGAGCAGCGTGCACATCAGTGCGGAAAAAACCGGCGGCGTTGTCAGGATACGGACCGCCTGTGCAAATTTCTGTTTCATGATGAAGCCTCCCCGTGAGTCATTCGCCGGGCCGCCCCGGCTGCTGGACTCATCGTACCATGCCCCGCACCGTATGTCACGCTACCGGCGTGAGCCGTCCCTCTCCGCAGTCTGGAGAGCGACTCCATCAGCCCGAGAATGGGGTTCTACTGTGAGTAGAGTCCTTGATTTGCAAGGGTTTGCGGGCATTCCCCACCAACAGAAAGGACAAACGCCCATGAATGAATCCGATGAAAAGCTGCGGCAGCTCATCGCCGAAAACATTGCCTATTACCGCAAGCTGAACGGCGACACGCAGGCCGGTCTTGCGGAAAAGCTCAGCTACTCCGATAAGTCCGTCTCCAAGTGGGAGCGCGGCGACGGCACGCCGGACATCTTCATCCTCTCCCATATCGCCTCGCTCTACGGCATCGCCGTGCAGGACCTGCTGCGCGAAAAGAAGGTCGCCAAAACGCGCACGCGCCACCTGCTCATCTCGCTGCTGTCCGTCGGCCTTGTCTGGCTCGTGATGACGGTGTTATTCTGCGGCGCGCAGATCTTCTCGATCTGTGACCGGTATGCCTGGCTGCTGTTCATCTACGGCATCCCCATCTCCGGAATCGTGGCGCAGGTTTTCTGCGCGCTCTGGAGCAACCAGCTCTCGCAGATCTTCGCCTGCTCGCTTATCATCTGGGGCGCCGGTCTGAGCCTGCACCTCACGGCGCACGGGAACCGGCTGTTTCTTGTCTACGTCATCTGCGCCGTGCTCGAGGTCCTTCTGATCCTGCTGTACACCCTGCGCGCGCAGACGCGCTGGCGTGAATGGCGCGAAAAGCGCAAGAAAATGCAGAAATCGTCCGACGATTCCGCAGCTTGAGCGCTGAAAATTCCATTTTCTCCCTATTTTGTCGATATTGCCAGTTTTTCTTTCTATAATTTGTTGAATTCGCCATGAATTTTTAGACGTAACATGCTTGCACTTTTTTGCACAACATGGTAAACTGGCACCAGAGAGGAGAAGATCTCCTCTGAACATAGTCGGAGCAGCGCGGCGGCCGCCGCAGCGCTGCATGGTTCGCCATTGACCGGTCCCGCTCGTTCGTTCTCCTGTCCCGCACAGAGCGGTGTGCGCAGCCGTCTTTGTGAGCAGGCCTGTCCTGCAGAGGCTATGGGCTGCACTCTGGGATCCCCGCGGCTCAGTCCACGTTCGTTTTCATCTTTTCTTCTTTCTTTCGTTATTTGGTCAGGCAAGAGTTAACCGCGAGTATGGGTAATTTTTTCTTACTATCTTATTCTCCTTTCTAGCATCTCCTAATAATTTGAAGTGAAGTATTGGTATTGTCGAACATCTTGTTTTATCTGTCTCTTCCGCGGGGCTGCTTCTTTTGGAGCAGCCCCCATTTTGTTGAAAAATCCCTTTTGGCTTTCAGAATTGCAAAACAAAACTTTGCAGCATTATTTTGCAATTCTGCCGCGGCGGCGGGAGGCCTGCGATTCACCGAACCCCACCGGCTGCTCCGGCGGGGTTCTCGTTTTCCTTTTCTTTTTCCGGAAAACATGGTACAATACAGAAAAACAGGCGGCTGGGCCATGTTGGCACGGCCGCCGTATCCGAAACACACGGAGGAGATCGGAATGGAAGATATGATCCGGCTGCTGGCAGCTGAGTTGGGGCAGAAGCCGCAGCATGTGGGGGCGGTCGTCCGCCTGCTTGACGAGGGGAACACCATCCCCTTCATTGCCCGCTACCGCAAGGAGCAGCACGGCGCAATGGATGACACGACGCTGCGCACACTGGCAGAGCGCCTGCAGTATCTGCGCAATCTGGCCCAGCGCCGTGAGGAGATCCGCCGCTCCATCGCCGCGCAGGAGAAGCTGACGGACGAGCTTGACGCTGCTCTGCAGGCCGCAGTGACGCTATCGGAGCTGGAGGACCTATACCGGCCCTATAAGCCGAAGCGCCGCACGCGCGCGACCATCGCCCGGGAGCGCGGCCTTGCGCCGCTGGCTGAGCAGCTGCTGGGGCAGGCCCGCGATCTGCCCGATCCGCTCACGCTTGCCGCCGGATTCGCAGACCCGGCGCGCGGCGTGGAGACGCCGGAGGACGCACTGGCCGGTGCGTCCGACATCGTGGCGGAGACCGTCTCCGACGATGCTGCCGTGCGCAAGGCCCTCCGCAGCCTGATGCAGCGCCAGTCCGTTCTGCGCACGCAGGCCGCGAAGGGAAAGGAGGAGGAGACCTCCGTCTATCAGCTCTATTATGACTTCCGCCAGCCGGTGTCCAGGCTGCAGGGCCACCAGATTCTCGCCGTGAACCGCGGTGAACGCGAGGGTTTTCTGAAGGTCACGCTGGAAATGGACCGCGAGCAGGCCCTCATCTGCGTGCGCCGCTGCGTGCTCGTGCCGGGCGGCGGCGCAGCTGCCTTCCTGCGCGCCGCCTGTGAGGACGCGTATGACCGCCTCATCGCGCCCAGCATGGAGCGCGAGCTGCGCGCCGCGCTCACGGAGCAGGCCAACGAGGGAGCCATCCGCAATTTTGCTCTGAATCTCCGGCCGCTGCTCATGCAGCCGCCCGTGCGCGGCCATGTGACCATGGGCCTCGACCCAGGCTACAGCCACGGCTGCAAGGTCGCCGTCGTTGACCCGACGGGCAAGGTGCTGGACACCGCCGTCGTCTACCCCACGTTCTCCAAAGCAAAACGCGCCGAAGCGATCGAAACGCTCCGGCGGCTCATGGATCGGTATGGGGTCACGCACATCGCCCTCGGCAACGGCACAGCCTCGCGCGAGACGGAGGCCATGGTCTGCGAGCTGCTGCGGCAGAAGCACGGCGCGGCCTATATGATCGTCTCAGAGGCGGGCGCCTCCGTCTATTCCGCCTCGCCGCTGGCGGCGGAGGAATTTCCGCAGTACGATGTCAACCTGCGCAGCGCGGTCTCCATCGCGCGGCGGCTGCAGGACCCGCTGGCCGAGCTGGTCAAGATCGACCCGAAGGCCATCGGCGTCGGTCAGTATCAGCACGACGTGCCGGAAAAGCAGCTCGACGAAGCGCTCTCCGGCGTGGTGGAGGATTGCGTCAACGCCGTCGGCGTCGATCTGAACACGGCCTCCCCCTCCCTGCTGCGGCGCGTGGCCGGTCTGAACGCCACGACGGCAAAGAACATCGTCGCCTATCGCGAGGAGCACGGGGCCTTTACGGCGCGGCGGCAGGTCCTGAAGGTGCCGAAGCTCGGCCAGAGGGCCTATGAGCAGGCGGCAGGCTTTCTGCGCGTGCCGGAAAGCCCGCAGGTGCTCGATCACACCGGCGTGCATCCGGAGTCCTATGCCGCGGCAGAGACGCTGCTGGGCCTGTGCGGCTATCGTCTTGCGGACGTCGGCGCGCTGACCGAGCTGCCCGCACGGTTGGAGGCCTACGGCCCTGCGCGCGCCGCAGAGGCCTGCGGCATCGGTCTGCCGACGATGCGCGACATTGTCCGCGAGCTGTGCAAGCCCGGCCGTGACCCGCGCGATGAACTGCCGCAGCCTGCGCTCCGCACGGACGTTCTGGAGCTGAAGGACCTGAAGCCCGGTATGGTGCTCACGGGGACCGTGCGCAACGTCATTGACTTTGGCGTGTTCGTAGACATCGGCGTCCACCAGGACGGCCTTGTTCACATCTCGCAGGTCTGCAATAAATTCATCAAGCACCCGTCCGAGGCCGTGTCCGTCGGCGATATCGTGCGCGTAGCCGTGCTGGAAGTCGATGAGAAGCGCAAGCGCATCAGTCTGACCATGCGCGGCGTGCCGAAGGACGGCGAAACCGGCCCGGACTGTCAGAAAACTGCCCGGTAATAAGTTTCGGAGGGAAGAAAAGTGTGAAAGGAAACCGTCAGGGTGTCCTTTCGCGTTCCATCCCCCGCCGCAGCGGCAGAATTGCAAAATCATACTACAAAAATTGATTTTGCAATTCTGGAAGCAGCTTGGCGAAAAAGGCCCGAGGGGACTTTTTTGACAGGCCGGCCGTTAACCGTCCTGCTCCGCCGGGCGGTCGAACCCGTGGTTGGCGCGGATCATCTCCATGAACCGCCCTGCCGCGGCCGACGGCGGCGTATTGCGGCGCGTGCACAGCACGACGCGGCGCGACGGGATCTCCTCGGCCAAATGCAGCTTGCGCACGACGCCGCGGTTCAGGCCGGAGAGCGACAGCTCCTCCGTCACACCCGCCACGCCGAGGCCGATGCGCGCCAGCGAGATGAGCAGGTTGTGGCTGGCCAGCTCGATCTCCGGCTGCAGGCGCAGACCCCGCTGCAGGAAGCAGTCCTCCAGGAAGCGGCGCGAGCTTGCCTCGCGCTCGAGCAGGATGAGCGGGAATTCGCTGATCTCCTGCAGCGTATACACGCGGTCAAAATCGCAGGGATAATCCGGCGCCGCCACGAACACCGTGTGCGTATCAAAGCACGGGAAAACGGAAAAACTGTCTGCATCCGGCGTGTAGGTCGCAAACGCAAGCTCGACCTGCCCGCTGCCGAGCAGCTGCAGCACACGGCGGCTCGTTCCGTTCAGGATGCGCACATGGATATGCGGGTATTGCTGATGGTAGTCCCGCAGGAAGGGCAGAAGATAGTATTTCGTCAGCGTGCTGCTCACGCCGATGGACAGCTCGCCCTTCAGAAGCTCACGCGACTGTGCGATGCGCGCCTCCCCCGCCTCGAGCAGGGACAGCGCCTGCGCTGCATAGTCATAGAGCACGCTCCCCTCCGCCGTGAGCGTCACGCCGCGCGCCGTCCGCGAAAACAGCCGCACGCCGAGGGCGCTTTCGAGCTGCTGCAGCGACTGGCTGACGGCCGACTGCGACAAATAGAGCTGCTTGGCCGTCCGGGAAATATTTCCCGTGTCGGCAATTGCTTTAAATATCCGGTATTGCTCCAGCTTGGCTGTCATGGTCTCACGCCCCATCAGAATTATTGATGTCTTGCATAAGATATTCATGTTTTACTTATGCCTCGGTTTGTATTATAATAGGCACGTTGTGTGAAATCAAGCCCATTGGGCAGAAACAGGAGCAGAAATATTATGAGCAATTGTGCAGTCGTCGGCATCAACTGGGGCGATGAAGGCAAGGGCCGCATGGTCGACCTCATCGCAAAGGATTATGATATTGTCATTCGCTATCAGGGCGGCAACAACGCCGGTCATACCATCGTCAATGAGTACGGCAAGTTTGCCCTGCATCTCATCCCGTCCGGCATTTTCTCCGAGGGCGTTGTGAATGTGCTCGGCAACGGCGTCGTCATCGATCTGGAAGACCTGTGCCGCGAGATCGACAATCTCCGTGCGCACGGCATCCGCATCACGCCGGAGAATTTGAAGATCTCGGAGCGTGCCACCATCGTCTTTCCCTTCCACCGCGCACTCGACGGTCTGGAGGAGGCCCGTCTGAAGGATCGGAAGTACGGCTCCACGCTGCGCGGCATCGCGCCCGTTTATTCCGATAAATATCAGAAGAAGACCGTCATGCTCGGTGAGCTGCTCTACCCGGAGCACCTCAAGGCCCATCTGGCCACCATCCTGGAGTGGAAGAACCTCATCATCCACAATGTCTACGGTGCAGAGCCCTACAAGCTCGAGGACATGCTCGCCTGGTGCGAGGAGTTCGGCGGCAAGCTGCGTCCGTTCCTGTGCGACGTGCCCAAGTACCTCTATGAGGCCGAAAAAGCCGGCAAAAATATCATGTTCGAGGCCCAGCTCGGCGCTCTGCGCGACATCGATTTCGGCATTTATCCCTACACGTCCTCCTCTTCGTCCATCGCGGGCTATGCCTGCGTCGGCGCCGGTATGCCGGGCAGCCATGTGGACCGTACCGTCGGCATCGTAAAGGCCTACTCCACCTGCGTCGGCGAAGGCCCGTTCACAGCAGAGTGGTTTGGCGAGAAGGCCGAGAACCTGCGTGAAAAGGGCGGCGAATACGGCGCTTCCACCGGCCGTCCGCGCCGCGTCGGCCCGATCGACCTTGTCGCCACGCGCTACGGCTGCCGCATCCAGGGCGCGACCGAGGTCGCGCTGACGAAGCTGGATGTGCTGTCCGGCAGGAAGGAGGTCCCGCTGTGCGTGCAGTATGAGCTGAACGGCGCGCTGACGGACGATTTCCCCTTCCCTGCCATCCTGCCGGAGGCAAAGCCCGTCTTCCGCACCATGCCGGGCTGGAGCTGCGATATCTCCGGCGTGCGCCGCTATGAGGACCTGCCGAAGGAAGCGCGCGACTATGTAGAGACCGTGGAAAAGGCCATCGGCTGCCACATTTCTTACGTCTCCGTCGGCGCGGAACGCGAGGCGATCATCACGCGCTGATCCCGGTTCGGCGGGACATCCGTTCCGTACCGCAGCGCAGAGATCGGACGCTCCGCACGCAGATAATACGCCAGATACAGGATCGTTTCCCGGGCGGGACGCGGCAGCAGCCGCTCCTGCCCGGTGATTTTTCGCAGCTGCTCCGGGCTTCCGCAGCGCCACAGGCGCGCAGTCATGCGCTCGACGCTTCGGGATACCGAATCGGAGCTGCGGCGCAGGAGCTTGGCAACGGTGGGATACACATCCTTCGTGATGCGGAAGTCGTCAAAGCCGAGGTTCTCGTCAAACAGCAGCTCGGCAGTGATCTCCGTTGCAAGGACGGAGGGAGTGATCTCGGCCCGGGTCGTTCCCAGAATCGCAAAAAACAGGGATTCAGCGGTGATCATAAGTTTTCTCCTCTCTTCGTGCTCTGTTGTCTTCCCGGCGCTCGTCCGCCGGGAGAAACGTTTTCAGTCAGCGGCCGGATAAAGTTGTTTTGGGCAACCAGCGTCTATTATTATACGGCAAAACATGCTAAAGTGAATATGTTTTCCTCAAAATTTTTGAAAATTTTATCCGACAGTTCCATATGTTTCGGAGCTTATATAATTTTACATTTCTCTACGCAAACCATTTTACAGCCGGGTCAACCGACCGCCTTACAGGATATAAAACGGCCCCGCAGGAGGCTTTTCTCCTGCGGGGTTGTTTTCTCGCTGCCGTCATCTCATACTGATTCCTGATTAAA
>DQIA01000092.1:0-7466 GCA_003525905.1 Clostridiales bacterium | reverse complement strand
CTGATTCCTGATTAAAACATTTCATCAGGAATCCCGTGTGCTACGCACACTCGCATCGTGCTGACGCACGCTGCGCCGTCTCATGCAGAATCTGACGCGCCTTCGGCGCTATAAAAAGCTTTTAAAGCTTTTTATCAGATTCTAGTATCAGCGAACAATATTTTTTACATACCGCATCAAAATGGCGGCGACCTGTGCACGGGTCGCGTCGCCCTGCGGGTCGAGGATCAGGCCGTGGCCGTTGTCTGTGCCGTTCACAAGGCCCGCAGCGTTGGCCCATGCCAGTGCCTCGCGTGCGTAGGCACTCACCCGTCCGGCATCCGGGAAGACGGACAGGTCCGCCCGCGCGGAGGTGTCATAACGCTTTGCGGCATAGCGGAACAGGATCGTTGCGATCTGCTCGCGCGTCACGCGGCCGTCCGGCTCAAACTTCCCGCTGCCCACGCCGTTGACCACGCCGTTTTCCGCCGCCCACGTCACCGCATCGGTGTACCATTGGCCGCCCGGCACGTCAGTAAACGTGTTCCGCCCGGCGGGTGCCCGGCTGCCGTCCAGACGCCACAGCACCGTGACGAGCATGGCGCGCGTCATGCTTCCGTCCGGCTCGAACGTCGTGGCAGACATGCCGTTGAACAGGCCCTGCTTCAGGGCAAAGTCGATGCCTGCGTGTGCCCAGTTCCCGGCTGCCGGCATATCCGTGAAGCGTCTGCCCGGACAATTTGCGCCGCCGTCGCAGGGCGTTTCGCCGGTCTTCGGAATGACCTCCGTGCGCTCGGCCCCGCAGCGCGTGCAGGTGAAGGTGCGTTCGCCGTCCGTGTCCTCCGTTGCTGGGATCGTCACGCGCCCGGCATCCCAGCTGTGACCCAGTGCGTCCGTCCAGGCGTCGCGGTAGGTATCGCCGCAGGACGAGCAGGTGTGCAGCGTGTAGCCCTGCTCCGTGCACGTCGGCGCGACGACCGTGGCCACATAGGTGTGCTCGTGCTCCTTTTTCGGGATCTCGGTGTTTTCACTGCGCCGGTAGCCGCAGAAGCATTCCTCGTGCTTCAGGCCGGTCTCCTCCTCCGTCGGCTCACGATCGATGACCCAGACGAATTCATGTGGCTGGAATGCCTCGTCCGTCTGCCCGCAATAGCTGCAGGTGCCGCGGTGGCCCTCCGGCGTGGTCTCCACACGGTCGTAAATGTGCTTGCGCACATCGAGCGCAGCAAGGCCGACCGGGGCCGCATAGGCCGTGCCCGGCGCGCCGTCACGGTCCTGATAGAGCACATGGGAATAGGTGATCTGGAAGTCGTTGTCGTCCAGTGTCAGCGGGTCCGTCGACCACTGCACGAGCTTCGTCACATCCGTCCTTACGCCATTGTGCCAAACGGCCGTGACCTGCATACCGGCGGCCTCAAACGTCTGGCCGGCGTGGTAGACCGTCTTCTCCGGCTGCGCCATGACCTCGAGCCGGTCCATTGTGTTGCCGACAGCCATCAGATAGGCTGAGTCGTTCTTGAAGTAGATCGTGCCGTCCGCGTCGATGACCGGGCTGCAGATGGCATACTGCGCCTGCGCACCGCTCGGTGTGAACAGAACATAGGGTGTGTCATAGGTAACATGCTTGCCGCTGCTCTCGTCCGTCTCCTGCGTGATGAGGACCGGCGCGGTCTGGCCCGGCTTGTCGGCCAGAATGCGGAGCTTGCCCGGCGTATAGTTATCGAAGAAGTAGACGTAGACATAACCGTTCTCCGCCTCATAGGCCGTTGTCAGGATGCCGCTCGTCTGCGGGTAGCCCTGGGTGCGGACGGAATAGGCAACGGACATCGAAGCAAGGTCGATGACCGTGATGTTGTGGCCGGAATACGCGCCGAACTGCGCCGTGCCGGACACGCCGATGTAGGCGCGGCCGTTATAGATCGTCGGCGTGCAGGTGCTCATGGCCGGGTTCTTCGGATCGTTGGCATAATTGGCCAGCTTGAGCGCGCGCAGCGAGCCCTCCGTGAACGTGCCGTCGGCCTCGACATGCAGGCCGTAGAAATAGCCGCCCTTCGTCGTAAAATAGGCCGTACCGGCAAGGCCGCCCTCGCTGTCCGGGACGAAGGTCACGGAGCTGCGCAGGTCGCCCGTCTGCGGCAGCGTCAGCTCGCCGAGCAGACGGCCGCTGCGCGGGTCGAACGAGAGCACGCGGGCATGGCCCGTCGTGTAGCCCGCCTCGCCGTCGTCCGTACCGACGAGCACGAAGTCCTTGCAGGCGTAAGCGCCCGCCCAGTAGAAGCCGCCGCGGGACGTGTAGGTCCACGAGGCCAGCTTGCTCTCATCCGTCTTCGCCGGGTCCTCATCCGTCACGGTCAGGCAAACGAAATTTGCGTTGCCGTCCTCGCGGTTCCAGAAGCCGGTGTAGAGATAGCCGCCCTCATAGGTGATGGGGCAGTTCGGCTGGCCGCCGAGCGGGTCCTCGTACAGCCACAGAGACTCGAGCGTCACGGCATCGAACGCCTGCACGCAGCCGTTTGCCAGGCCGACGAAGATCATGCCCTCGGCATAGGTCGGCGAGTTGATGGCGAAGCTGGACTTATGGTCCATCTTGCCTTGCGCAAGCACCTCGCCCGTGCGCTTGTCGAGCTTGTAGATCGTCTCGCCGCCGTAGGTATACAGGCAGTCATCCACGATGATCGGGCAGCCGCAGGCATCGGAGGAATAGCCGCTGCCGAGCTGCGTGGCCCAATAGAGGACCGTATTCTCCGAGGAAACGGGCGTTCTGGCGTCGATGACGCCGTTGTTATAGGCATCCGCGCGGAACGAGGGCCACTGGGCAGGAAGCTGCTGCAGGCCCGTGTTCTCCGCCGCCTTCTGCAGCGTGACGCGGACCGTTTCCGCCTGCTCCGGGGCCGTGTAATGCTGGATGGTCGTGCCGACATAGCCCTTTGCCGTCACGGTATAGGTGTAGCGGTCGCCCGGCGTCAGGGCGAAGCTGCCGTCTGTGGCCCGCTCCGCGCGCCGCCCGGACTGCTCATTCGTCAGGAAGACGGTCGCGTCCTTCGGCTCCGTCACGAACGTCACGATCGTCGGCTCCGTTTTCTGCACATGCAGCGTATAGGTCGCCGGGAGCGCCGCCGCGTCTGCATGGTGCACGGTCACGGTCACATCCTCCGCGGCCTTTTCCGGATCGAGCGTCAGTGCGGCGGACGGCGCTTCCGCATACGTCGTACCGTTGATGTCCGCAAGATAGCCGCCGCTGTTCGGGTTCGTCTCCGTCGGCAGGCTGCGGAACGAGGCAGTGAAGTCCAACGTGCGGGCACTGACGTCGACGCGCGTCCAGTATTCCGTCACATCGCGGTCAAAGCTCTGCGCCTCGCCCTTCGCATTCAGCAGGTTCAGCGTTACGCCGTCCACGGCGGCGCTGAGCCCACCCAGCGTCAGGCGGCGGCGCAGCAGCAGCGTGTAGTCCTGATAATATTCCACACTGCCAGCCGTCCGGCTCAGGCGCAGCGTCACGGTGTTGGAATAGCCGCTCGCCGCAAGGCTCTGGCCGCAGGCCGTGGCGGTCTTCGCGGGATTGACGGTCGCCGTGACGTTGATTTCCGCCTGCGTGCCGTTCGTGCCTGTGTTCGTCGTCTGGCGGAGGTAGCGCGCCTTTACGGCATAGCCGCCCGTCGGCGTCGCCTGCAGATAGAACGTGGAGTTCGCATCCGGCACCGTCAGCGTATAGCGGTGCTGCGCCGCCGAAAACGGCACGTCGCTCTCATAGCTCACACCGTTCTTCGGATTGCGCGCGCTGTAGGAGGCAAGCGCGCTGAGACGGTCCGTCGTGTCCGGCTCCGACGCCTGCACCGTGAGACCGGCAGCGGCCTCAAAGCTGCCCGCCGCATGATAGAATTCCTGCTTTGTCGTGATCCAGGTATAGCGCTCGCCGGGGATGAGGCGGTAGGTCCCGCTGCCGACGGGCGCGATCTCGCTGTCCGCCGCATTGAAGACGGCAGTGTCCGTTCCCGCGGGCACCGTGATCCGCACCTCGACGGAGTCGACCTTCGTCGCCGCAATGGTATAGGCGGTGCGCTCTCCGTTCGTGTGGGCTACCTGCACCGTGATCGTCCCGACAGGGACCTCTGCGGACGTGCCGCCGTTCACCGTGACGGAATAGCCCTCCGTGTCGAACGGAGCCGCCTCGATCGCCAGGCGGTCGGAGACCGTCGTCACCGCATAGTCCGTCCCGGCCGGGTCAAAGTCCAGCGGCAGGCGCGTACCTTCGCCATAGACGGCAAGCGACGCGAGCGTCGGCACACGGTGCAGGCGGAGCGTATAGGACTGGATGCGCATGTCCGTGCCGGAAGCGCTGCGGGCCTCGAGCCGGACCTCGCAGTCCGTCATCCCGGCCGTGAGCAGCGACACGAGCGCCGTCTGATAGCTCGACCAGCTCTTGCGGTTCGAGGGCTGGCTGCCGTCGCCGTAGTCCTTGCCGTTCTGGCCGATGTAGCAGCTGTAGAGCGACGCGTCCGCAGGGGCATCCACCCCGCGCTCGGCATAGAGATAGGCCAGCGTGCGGAAGTCCTCCACGCGGAACTGTGCCGTATGGGTCTTCTCATCCTGCGTGCCGGGATAGGCACCCGCGGATGCGCCGGACGCATTGTGGAGGCGGATCGTGCCGAACCAGTCGCCCGTCGGCAGCGCGACCTGCTTTTCCACCGCGCCCGCCACGGTCAGCGCTCCGTCAACGCGGTTCGCGCCTCCGTCGGACAGGCTGAATGTGTACTCCCCTGCCACGACCTCGGCGCGCAGGCCCTGTACCTGCGTCACATTGCCGTAGCCGTCCGTCAGCGTGAGCTGCGCGGCCGTCCCGGCCGTGTCCGTAAAGGTCACGGGGTACTTTGTGCCGTTCAGAATGGCCTCGTATTCCGCCACGGCGCTGCGCAGCGCGGCAAGAAGGGCTGTCAGGCCCGCCTCGTCCGCCGTCCGCAGGCCGGACAGCGCCGCCGCATAGGCCTGCTGCGCCGCCGGGTAATTCTGCACATGGTCCGTGCGCTCCCGGAAGCGGGCAAGCTCCGTCACGGCGTCCAGCAGGGCCGGAAAGCCTCTTTCACGCTCGGAGAAGACGACGGCCGTCACGGTCTCCGGGCTGGCAATCGCATCGAGCGAATACGCGCCGCCGTCATAATAGACCGTAAAGTTTCCCGCGACGCCCTCGATGTCCGTGATGAACGCGGTATCGATGCCGCCGAAGGCATAACCGCTGCCGCGCAGGGCATCCCGGATGGTCTGCCCGGCCGTATAGGGCACGGCGACCGGCTCAATGAGCGTCTGCCCGGCCGTGGAGGCCGTCAGATAGAAGCTCCCGCCGCTCTGCGCCGCATGCACGGGCACGAGCGGAAGCAGCAGCGCTGCGCACAGCAGCAGGGCAAGAAATCGAATGGACTTCATAAGCATTGCCTCCTTCAAACCTAATACCAGATATGGACCCAGCGGTCCGCGAACCGCTGGAACAGGTTCCGTTCTGCACGGCAGGCCTGCAGGGTCTCCTGCACGAAGTGCTGCATGGCGGCGGCCTTTTCCGCTGGAATATCGTGGCCGCTGAACATGGCCTCGGCATTGTCCTGTTGAGCCTGTTCCAGCCCTGCTGGCGGGGCCGCGCCGGTCCGCGCCAGCAGGAACACGGCGTAGCCATAGAGCTGCGTCACGGCCTCGCGCGGCTCGTCCGCCGCCATGGCCGCGATCCGGCGGTGCAGGCGGCGTCTGCGCCAGAGCTGGCACAGGACGAACGCGAGGAGGGCCGCGGCAAGCGGGATCGCGGCGAGCCACCAGCGGAAGCTGCGCTGCGCCTCCTCCTGCGGGGCCTGCTGCTCCGGCTGCTCCACAACGGGCGGCAGCTGCGTGTTTTCATACTGCTTTCCACCCGCCTCGCCGCCTGCTCCGAGGTCCTCGGCCTCTACATAGCCCGGCGTGACCTCAAACGGGACCCAGCCCACGCCGGTCAGATAATATTCCGCCCACGCATGGGCGTGCGTCTCATCCAGTTCAAACGTCTGCTCCCCAGAGGCCGCATCCTGTCCGGAGAGGTAGTAGCCCTCGGCATAGCGCGCCGGGACGCCGCAATAGCGCAGCATCAGCACGGCGGCCGTCGCATAGTGCACGCTGTAGCCGCGCGCGGTGACGGACTGCACATATTGGAAAAAGTCCTGCGTCCCGTTCTGCGTCGAGACGCTCTCGTCATAGACGAAGTGCTCCGTGAGCGTCTGCCGGATGGCCTGCAGGATCTCCGGCAGGGTCTTCCCCTGCATTTCGCTCCCCAGCAGCGCCTGCGCGGCTCCGGCCGCCTCCGGCGTAAGCTCAAGGAACTGTGCCTCGGCAAACGCCCGGTAGCCCTCGTCCAGCGTGAGCCACTGCGCCGCGCCGTCCGGATCGTCCGCCAGCGCCTGCTGCGCGGCATACCAGTCGCGCAGGCCGCCGACGGCGCAGGAACAGGAATACGTTTCCCCCGGCGCTTTCGCCGTGCGGTCGCCGATACGGTCCGGCTCCAGCAGGGCGTTGTCCGCAAGGCCTGTCGGCAGATAGGCCTGCGCGCCGCAGGCGGACAGGTTTGTGACCGTGACGGTCTGCACCTGCGTCTGCCCGGCGAGCGCCGCCGCAGTCCCGACGGCGCTCTGGGCATAATAGCCCTTTTCATGCAGCCAATAGAAACGCCCGGCCTCGTCCGCCAGCGTCTGCGGATCGAGCGGCTGCCAGCTCCGGCCCGTGTAGACCTCGCCGACAAAGCCGCGCAGGTAAAGCCGCTGCGGCTGCTCCATCGTCACGCGCAGCGCGGGCGTCCCGTTCTTTTCCCACGCGGAAAGATCGTGCAGTTTTCCCTCCGGCATGGAGTTGGCCGCCGCATCATAGCGCAGCGCATGCAGCCCGCTGGCCAGCGCTGCCGCTGCCCCGCTCTCGGGCAGGGAGAGAAGTCCGAGCGGCGCGCTGAGCAGCAGGCAGCCCGCAAGCAGCAGGGCCGCCGTCCGTCCCCGGTCCGTGCGGAACAGCAGCAGGGCCGTCATGCCGCCCGCCAGAAGCAGCAGGCCCCAGCACGACGGGAACAGCCCAATGGTGCAGCCGACCGCCGCAAGAGGCAGCGAAACGGCCGCAAACCATACGCTCCCGCGCCGGGCGCAGCGGCCGGAGGCCAGCGCCGAAAGAAAGCCGAGCGGCAGGAAGGCCCAGAGGCCCTGCCGCATTCCGCCAGAAGATGTCAAATAGATGTACCCGGTCCGCGCCGTCAGCCAGCGGCGCACGCAGTCCGCCAGCTGCCGCAGGCCCGCCGTGACGGGCACAAAGGCGCACAGGCAAAACAGCGCCGCCGCGCCGCAGAGCGCAGGCGTCAGCCACGCCCGCTGCGGCAGGAGCGCAAGCCCGGCCCCCAGCAGCAGGCCGAGCAGCAGGGCCGCCCACGCGGGCAGCACGGGGAAGGACCCCGCCAGCAGCGTCAGCGCCCCCGCAGCGCACAGGCCGCCGCACAGCGC
>DQIA01000017.1:1532-2609 GCA_003525905.1 Clostridiales bacterium | reverse complement strand
GCTTCGCAATTCGAAGCGGCCCGCGCTGCATTTTTCAGAATCAATCCGTCGTTTTTGCCTTCTCCGGCATCAGAAACAGATTGAGATCCACGTCGCCGGTAATGCCATCGACCACCCCGGTGCTGGAATATTGCAGGCAGTCGAAGTGATAAAGAAATTCCGGTGTCGTGCCGTACTCCGCAAGCCAGAGAACATAGTCCTGCAAATAGCCCAGATCAAAGTATGTATATCCATACGTCTGGTTGAAGTAAACGCCCGCCGTATACCCGGCGGCCTCCACCGTCTGGCAGAAGGCAGCTGCGCACTGCGTCAGCGGCAGGCCATCCGGCGAGGGGATGCGCGTGGAGCCTGCGACCGTCTCCCAGTCATAGAACACGGGAAGCTCCAGCGTGCGGCCGTCAAGCAGCTCCAGCGTGTAATCGGCCTCCTCGCGGGCCTCCTCGAGCGTCGTGGCCTGCGAGAAGAAATACACGCCAAGCTGCACGCCCGCAGCCCGTGCGGCCGTATAGTTCTCGGCAAACCAGCTGTCCTCACGGAGCGAGCCCTCGGTATAGCCGCGGTAGCCGATGCGGAGAATGGCAAAATCCACGCCCGCCGCACGGACGGCAGCCCAGTCGATCTTCTCCTGATGCTCCGAAACGTCCACGCCGGTCAGATGTGCGCTTTTTGCATAGCGCAGCATGCCGTTCTCCTCATAAAACGAATCGGCGTCATAGTGATTCTTGGCAATGTTCTGCTTCTCGTCCGGTGTGGCCGGTCCGCTCTCAAAAAAGCGGCGGTAAACAAGAATGGCGGATGCCGCGACCACGGCGACGAGCAGCAGCGCCAGCAAAATATCGCGCAGCACGATGCCTGCACTGCGTTTTCGGTTTTTCTTTGTCATATCCCTGTCCTTTCGGGTCGCCGAAGGCGGTTTTCTGTCGTGCCTACAGTATACCACATTCGTCAACCCGCGGCAAGAGCCGCCGTTTTTCGAAATTCGGACTTGCCGCCGCGGGCAAAGTATTGTAGAATAGGCGCATACATTTGATCATCTTCAGACTGTCAAAAACCCGCCAAGCCGAAAGTTTCGGAGGG
>DQIA01000017.1:0-1450 GCA_003525905.1 Clostridiales bacterium | reverse complement strand
TTTCGCGTTCAATCACCCGCCGCAGCGGCAGAATTGCAAAAAGGCCCGAAGGGACTTCTTTGACAAGCTGCATCTTGTCATTTTGATTGGAGGATTTCATCTTGACCTGTTTTCTTCGCAGAGGCGCTGCGGCGCTTCTGACGCTCTGCCTTGCGCTCCCGCTGTTCGGCTGCAGCGGCAGCGACGCGCCCACAGAGTCCAAAACGCCGCGCAGCGACACGGCAGTGGCGACGCTCTGCGCCGTCGGCGACATCCGCATCACCGACGAACTGCTGCAGGCAGCCCGGCAGGGCGGCAGCTATGATTTTTCTGACATCCTGCGCGGCACGACTGCCGTTGTCGGCGCGGCCGATGTTGCAATCGGCAATCTGGAGACGACCCTCTCCGGCGAGCCGTATAACGACGGCAGTGCGCCGGATGCGCTGGCCACAGCCCTGCGCAGCACAGGCTTTTCGCTCGTGCAGACCGCAAACTCCTACACCATTCAAAACGGCCTGAGCGGATTGGAGCGCACCCAGACCATCCTGCGCAGCGCCGGGCTCACGCCCGTCGGTACCTATGAGAGTGCAGAGGACCGCGCGCAGAACCGCGCCGTTCTTGTGGAGGCGAACGGCATCCGGATCGCCGTCGTAGCCTTTACAAAGGGCATGAACGGCATGCGCCTGCCGAGCGGCGCGGAATACTGCACGAACCTGCTCTACACGGACTATGATTCCAATTATTCCCGCATCGACACGGACGGCATCACCGACGCCATCGCCGCTGCGCGCGCCCTGTCGCCGGACATCATTGTCGCCGCCCTGCATTGGGGAAGCGAGGACGTGAGCGACATCAGCGACACACAGGAGAAGATTGCCGACCTGATGTTCCGCCGCGGTGTAGATGTCATCGTCGGCTCGCACTCCCACCGCGTCGGCCCCGTAGAGCGCCACAGCATCACAACAGACGACGGCGTGCAGAAGGACGTTGTGCTCGCCTACGGCCTCGGCGACTACTGCGCCGCGCAGGAGGGCGAAACGAACGCCTCGCTGGCGCTGACCGTGGAGTTCACCCGCACGGGCGAGTCGACTGTCATCAGCAACGTGCGCTGCACCCCGCTGGCCACGGCGGACTGCGGCGCAGGGACCACACCACGCTATCAGGTCCTCGATGCTGCGGACGCCGTCCGGCTGTATGAGAACAACTACTATCAGCGGGTCTCCGATGCGCTGTATGAGCAGCTCCTTGCCGCGAAGCAGCAGATCGAAGAGGCCGTCCAGCCGCAGGACAGCACAAAATAAGGCAATACAACTGCCGGGAGCAGCCAGATAGCAGGCTGCTCCCGGTTTGTTCATATAAAGTTGTAGGGGCAGGGCATGCCCTGCCCGGCGACGCGCCAGCAGGAGGCACGGGCAATCGTTAGAACAGCGGCACCAATTGCCTCTGCAGCGGCGCTCACTGCGCAGCCGTT